>DASZSB010000218.1:0-1944 GCA_035548835.1 Gammaproteobacteria bacterium
GAACGCTGCGTAGACGAGCGCACGGTCCGCGTCCACCGTCATGCCCGCCGACGTGTGCGCGGCGCCCCCGTCGCCCGACGCGGAAAACACCCACAGCTGCGCCCCGGTCCGCACGTCGTAGGCCCGGATGCTGCCGGGCCCCGTCGTCGAACCTACGATCAGCCGGCCCTCGAATACTGCCGGCGTGCCGTGGTAGCTGACCGGCATCTCGACCTCGCCACCGACGCCGAACGATTCGACCTTGCGCCCGCTCGCGGCGTCGATCGCCACGAGCCGGCGGCCGACGATGCAGAAGACGCGCGCGGCCTGACCCCGCTCGCCGGGCCAGTAGGCGAGGCCCCGCCGCGGCACCGCGGCACCGGCTGCGAACGGCTGCCGCCACAGCTCCGTGCCGCTGTCGGCTTGCAGCGCGACGACGCGACCGGCCGCCGCCGTGTACAGCACACCGCCGACGACGAGCGGCGTGAATTCGAATCCTGCGGCGGATGCTTCCGGCGCAGCGTCGCTGCCGAGCGCGTACGCCCACGCTTGGCGAAGCTCGCCGACGTTGCCGGGCGTGATCTGTCGCAGCGGCGAGAAGCGGCTGCCGCCGGCATCGCGGCCATAGCTCGGCCAGTCTCCCGCGACCGTGAACGTGGCCGAGACCTCCGTGGCCGGGGGGGCGTCCGGGGAAGGCGGTCCGCTGCACGCTGCCAGCAAGCCGGCCGAGACCACCGCCAGCGCCCGCATTCATACCTCCGTGTGCCGCCCAACGCGCACGATTTTAGGTGAGCGGCGGCCGCGCTCGCCAGACTCGCCCTGAACCGGCGCTGAATGCTGCGCCTGTAGTTAGCTGAAGTCCCGCGTGCGCACTTTGGCGCACGAGGAACGCATCGAATACAATTCCGGCCACTCGCACTGTTCGCGATGCCAGGACCATGAACATGATCAAAACCCTCCATCTGAGACCGCTGATCCTCGCCGCCGGCCTCGTCGCCTGCACGGGCGCGTTCGCCGCCAAATGGACCGTCGTGCCGGAAACGAGCTCGGTGGGTTTCGTCGGCACGCAGCAGGGAACGAAATTCAACGGCCGCTTCCAGACGTTCACGGCGGACATCAATCTCGACGTCGCCGACCCCACGAAGGGCAGCATCACCGGCACCGTGAAGCTCGACTCCGTGAACACGCGCGATCACGATCGCGACGCGTCGCTGCTCGACAAGGACTGGTTCGACGCCAAGCAATTCCCGGAAGCGAAGTTCGAGTCGAAGAAGATCGAAAAGGCCGCCGACGGGTCCTATCAGGCCCAGGGTCAGCTCACGCTGAAGGGGCAGACGAAGCCGGCCATCATGAAATTCACGTTGACCGGCAAGGGCGCGACTGCGGCATTCGCGGGCTCCCTGCAGATCAACCGCTTCGACTTCAACGTCGGCGAAGGCTGGAACGACACGAGCTGGGTGGCCCAGGACGTCGCCGTCGAGATCAAGCTCGACTTGAAGCAGTAACCGCCTCGCGCCTCGAATCCGTCTTCGAGACCCGGAGGGCCGTCGCCGCGAGGTGACGGCCCTTCGTCTTTGTGTGCGCTGCGATCGTGGGTCCGTGCCCGAAATCGTGAATCCGTTTCACCCGCACGCACGAACTTGCATCCGACAGGTCCCCATCATGACCCAAGGAGCTCAGCCCATGATCCGTCCTTTTAAAACCGTACTCGGCGCACTGGCGGCAGCGTCGCTGCTTGCCGGCTGCCACAACAACGACGACTCGAACGGCCCGGTCACGCCGGCCGAGCAGGTGGCGTTCGTCAGGTATCTGCACGCCTCCCCGGACGCGCCCGCGGTCAACATCCGCCAGGGCACGACCACCGTGGCCACCAAGCTCGACTACAAGCAGGCGACACCGGTGTTGCGCAATACGGCGGGCGCCGTGAGCGTCAGCGTCGACGCGATCCTGCCCGGCGGAACCGCC
>DASZSB010000219.1:0-37314 GCA_035548835.1 Gammaproteobacteria bacterium
CGCCCGTGCTCCAGAATCGCTCGGCCGGCGTGCCCTCGGCCGGCCACTGCGCAGGACCGACCAGCCGCCGCACGAGCTGCCGCGCCACGGCGGCGCCCGTGTCGATGAGCGTCACGTCGGCGCCGGCGACGTCCGCGATCAGGGGTTTCAGGAACGGATAGTGCGTGCAGCCGAGCACGAGGGTGTCCGCGCCGCGCGCGAGCAGCGGCTGCGTGTAGCGCTCCACGAGCGCGCGCGTCGCGGCACTCTCGAGCTCGCCGGCCTCGACCTGCTCCACGAGACCGGGGCACGCCTGCGTCACGATCTCGACGTCGCCCGCGTACTGCCCGAGCAGTGCCGCGAAGCGTGCGCTCTCGAGCGTGCCGACGGTCGCGAGCACGCCCACCACGCCGCTCTTCGTCGCGGCCACGGCCGGCTTCACGGCCGGCTCCATGGCCACGATCGGCAGCGCGAAGCGCGCGCGCACCGTGGCGGCCGCGGCCGCGGTCGCGGTGTTGCAGGCGATCACGACGGCCACGACGCCGCGGTCGACCAGGAACTGCGTGAGCGCGAGCGAGCGCTCACGGATGTAGTCGGGCGTCTTGTCGCCATAGGGCACGTGGCCCGAATCCGCCACGTACAGCAGATCGTGGCGCGGCAGCGCGGCACGGACGTGCTTCAGGACGGAAAGACCACCGACACCCGAATCGAATACGCCGATCGCCGCCACTTCCAAACCCGCCCCTGCAGCAGATGAGTGCAGCACTCTAGTCGGCACCACTGTCACGGGCAACCGAGCCACGGCTTCACGCGCTCTTCGAGCACGGAGGCGAGCTCGCTGCACAGCAACATCACGGAGTGCCCCGCGCCGTCGATCGTCACGACCTCGACGTGCGGCGCCTCGATCTCCGCGGCGTAGCGCTGCACCTCGGCCGTCACGCTGTAGAGGTCCTCGGCACCCTGCACGAAGAACACCGGCAGTGCGAAGCGCCGCCCGAGCCTGCGCGCATCGAACGCAACGAGCTCGCTGCGCAGCGCCGTATACGCAGCGAACGCCCGCGCACGCGGCTCGGGCCACGGCACGCCGGGCGCGAAGTACGGCGCCTCCGCAGGCGACGCTGCAAGCGCCGCGCGGGCAACCGACGCCAGCGCGGCGAACGCTTCGAGCTCGCGCGGCGTCGGCGCACCCGCGTATTGCGACTTGCGCGCGTCGGTCGCGGCGTCCGCATACGGCGGCGGCCCGATGGCGGTCAGCTCCGCGAGCATCGCAGCGTCGCCGCGCGTGCGCGCACGCTCGAGCAGGAGCTCGTAGCTCCGCGCGTCCTGCGCGCGCCAGTCGACGAACTGGCCGCAGCCCACATAGGCGCAGAAGAGGTCCGGCCGCCGCTGCACCATCTGCAGACCGGGCACGGTGCCGCCCGAGAAGCACAGCAGCGCCAGGCGCGGGACGCGCAGCCGCTCGCATGCGATCTCGGCCGCGCGCAGGCCGTCGCGCACCAGCCGCTCGAGCGTGAGCCCGGCGTCGTCCGCGCCGCGGCCGAACGTGTAGCCGGCGCCCGGCTGATCCCACTGCACGAGCGTGAACGCGTGCTCGAAGGCAGCGAAGAACGGCGCCAGCGCGGCGCAGCCCGCACCCGGGCCGCCGACGACGAGCAGCGCGGGATTGCGCACGTCATCGCCACGGAACGTGAGCCACTGCGGCGTGCCGTGCACGTCCGCGAACAGGCCTGTGTCGATTCGAGTCGTCATTTTCCGTCTCCTGAAGAAATGAAGGACACGGAAAAAAGCGAGGCCCGCGCTGCGGACGCAGGGCGGGCCTCAATTCGAGGGCGATGCTAAGCGCTGGCAGAGGGTGCGGTCAAGCACGCGACGCGTTCGCGCGCACGGCCGCGGCCAGGAACTTCGTGAGCCCGTCGCCGCCGTGCTTGTCGATGGTCTTCTGGAAACGCACGTCGGCCTCCCACATGTCGGCGAGCGCCGCATGCATCCGGCGACTGCACGGATAGAACCAGCGGTCGAACGACAGGCGGTGCCGCTCCGCCACCTCCAGAGCCCGCGCGTCGTCGGCAGCGACACCGGCCGCGAGCAGCGCGAACGCGTCGGCGTAGATGCCGGCCTGCTCGTCCCTGATCCTGATCCAGTCGGCCTCCGTGTACGACTTCGCGCGCTGCACCGACGCTTTGTAGGCGTCCGTGTGGCCCCAGCGCTGCTTCGCTTCTTCCTCGTGCTCGGCCGGATCGAAACCGTCGAAGATCTTCCTGAAATCCACCATGGCACTCTCCTTCCGCTGCGCTTCGTCGAGCACCGCGAGCGCGGCGTCGATCGAGCGGATCATTTCCTCTGCGCGCCGCGAGCGCGCCGCAAGCTCCGCGCGCTGCGCGAGCAACGCGGCGCGGCGATCGAAGCGCGGGTCGTCGAGCGAGCGGCGAATCGCCTCGAGCGAGAGGCCGAGCTCGCGGCCGATCAGGATCTGCTGCAGGCGCAGCAGGTCCGCGTCGCCGTAGAGGCGATAGCCGGCGGCGCTGCGGCTGCTCGGAGTCAGCAGACCGATCTCGTCGTAGTGATGCAGCGCGCGCACGGTCACGCCGGAGAGCGCCGCGACTTCGTTCACGAGCCAGGTCCGCTTCGTTGCCATGGCCCGCACAGTACGGGCTCACGTGGCGTCAGGGTCAAGACGCCGGCATGCGCTCCGAAGAAGAAAGGCGCGCCCGCACGAATGCGGGCGCGCCATCGGGACAAAAGACCGCGGTTCGTCGAGCCGGCGCTAGCGCCACCAGCCGAAGAACGGCCGCGCGAGCGGGAAGCGCCTGAGCCAGCCGTGATGCTGCTCTTCCACGTTGCGCCAGCCCGTGACTTTCAGGATCACGCCGTGCCCCGTCACGTTGTGCTGGATGCTGACGTAGTAGGCCTTGCCGGTGCCGTCGAAGAACCCGCCCGTCGACTCGGCGTTCAGGTCGTTCAGCGTCATGACCTTGATGCACGCGTCGGTCAGGTTGTCGTCGTCGTCGCCGTCGTCGAGGCAATCCCAGATGTCGTTGTTACGCGGCGTCGCGTACACCGGACCCTCGCCGTCCTCGTTGACGAGCCAGTTGCCCGTGCCCGGCTGATAGGCCACGTTGTCCATCATCGCGAAGTCGAGGTTGCCGATCACGAGCGGCTGGTACTCGGGCACCGATGCGGTGTTCAGCGTGTACGTCACGCCGCCCACGGTCTGCGTGGTCGTCGCAATGGCGCCCGCCTGGTCGACCGTGCCGTCGGTGATGCAGTACACCTCGCCGAAGTGGTTGTCCTGGTTCTCGACGTCCTGACCGGTGTTCGTGCCGCAGAAGCGCACGTAGCCGTCCTTCAGCGCGGCGAGATCGACACCCATGTCCTCGGGCCGGTAGTAGCTCGTGAGCTTCAGCGTCAGCGCGGCGCTGCGCAGGTTCGTCGGCGCGTCGTTCGTGCTGGTCGGCACCTGCACCCACACGCCGCGGCCGAACTCGTTGCCCTGGCCGACGTCCGTGTTGCCGCCGTTGCGGCCGATGCGCATGCCCCACAGCGTTCCGGAGCGAAGCGGCGACTGCGCGAGATCCGTGATCGGGGCACCGCCCTGCCATTGCACGTCGGGAATGAACTTCACGATCGCGCCGCCCGGGTTGCCGAGGCCGCCCGTGCCGGGACGGTTCTCGTCGCTGATGTACAGCACGCCCGTCGGCATCAGCGCAAGGCCCTCGAACGCGAACTGGCCGACCGCACCGAGACGTGCAACGTGCGCCGGATCGGAGATCGTCGTCGAGGCGCCGGCGCCCGTGATCAACACACCGGTCGTGTGCAACGGATCGAGGATCTCGAACAGACGGCCGTTCGTGCCGTTCTCTTCACCCGCGAGCACGGTGCCCCACGGCGTGATGCGAACCGGGTCGCAGCTCGTGAGCCCGCCGCTGATGATGTTCTCGGGGACGCCGGTCTTCAGGTTGATGCGCTGCACGGCCACCTGGCCTGCGCCCTGCTCGTTGCACGCGATGATGTGCGTCGGATGAATGTCGTCGGGCCACATCACCATCTGGTCGGTGTTCGGTCCGAGGTTCGCGTCGGCGCTGACGACGCTGACCTTGAGGCCCTTGGCCACGGTCAGCAGCGCGGCGGGATCCGCGTCGGCCTGCGCGGCCGTGAGGCTGACCGTCGACGACTCGTCGAGCGAGCCCAGCGTGCCGAACAGAACCGGAGCCAGCGCCTTGGCGAGCTGCTGGGTCTTCTCGCCGAAGTCGGCGGCGTAGGCGGCTGTCGCGGTCGTGGCGAACAGCGCGGCGTAGAGCAGTGTTTTCCTCACGTGAGTCTCCTGTGACGGGTAGAACGACTGCGCGCCAGACTAGTCGGGCGGTGTGTACGGTCCGTGTAGGTCGCGAGAAACTTCCGTGACGTTACGCACAGGCGAGCGATCGCACGCCGCCGAAGCCGCGTCGATCGCCACGCCATCGGAACGTCGGCACGCGGTGATGCGCATGTATGACATACGTGCTTCAGAGACTCTGCAGAAATGCGAGCACCGACTCCCGCTCGACACGCGGCAGGCTCATGAATGCAGCGCGCGCACGCTCGGCCTCTCCGCCATGCCACAGAATCGCTTCCTCGATCGAACGCGCGCGACCGTCGTGCAGAAAACGCGTGTGCCGGTTCACGGTCGCCGTGAGGCCGATGCCCCAGAGCGGCGGCGTGCGCCACTCGCGTCCGCTCGCCTCGAAGTCCTCGCGACCGTCGGCCAGCTCGTCGCCCATGTCGTGCAGCAGCAGATCGGTGAACGGGTGGATCGTCTGCCACGCGAGCACCGGCACCGTGGGCTGATCCTCCGTCTTCAAGCTCGGCCGATGACAGGCCGCGCACTGCAGCGCCTCGAACATCTTGGCGCCGGTACGCACGGCCGGATCGGCGAGATTGCGCGCCGCCGGCACGGCCAGCACGCGCACGTACAGCGTCAATCGCTCGAGGTAGGCGTCCGCGAGCTCGGGCGTGCCGCCGCTCGGCGCGCGCGCCGCGGCCTCCTGGCCGGGCACGACGTTCTCGGCGGGGAACATACTCGACGTGAGCCCGATGTCGCCGAGCGCGGCTGCGGCGTTCTGCTGACGCAGGTTCGGCTGGTTCGCCTTCCAGCCGAACCGGCCGAGCACCGTGCGCCCCGATTCGACGTCCCAGACACGATTCGGCCGCCCCGAGATTCCGTCGCGGTCCGCGTCCTCGGGGTCGGCAGCCTCGAGCACTACGTGCTCCGGCACCGTCTCGAGCAGGCCGAGCCCGAAGACGGGCGGCGCGACGCGCGGCGAGTAGCGCGTGTCGGCCGGCCACGCGCCGAAAGCGAGATCGACGAACTCGTAGTGCGGCACGGCGAGGCTGAACGGCGTCCCATCCGGGTAACGGCCGGCGCGCTCCGTGTAGCGCACGACCGTGCGACCCTCGGCCGGCACGCCGGGGATCGCACGCTCGTTCAGCTGATCGCCGTAGTGCGGTACGGGCAGCGGACCGCCGTGCGCATCGCGGCCGGGCACGCTGATCCGCACGAGCATCGACTCGAGCGGCTCCTCCGGGGTGCGCGGCGGCTGCCCGCGCCCGTCGCGCGTGTGGCACGCCGAGCACGACACGCGGTTGAACACCGGGCCGAGCCCGTCGAACCCGGACACGGACGCGGGCGCGATGGCCCAGTTCGTGTTGAACACGCGATTGCCGAACGTGAAGGCGCGCAGATCCGCGGTCGCGAGCTGGCCGCTCGGCTGCGCGAATGCGTTCTCGGTCGTGGCGCCGACGGTGAGATTCGCGCCGCCCGACTCCGGCGCGAGCCACGCCGGCGCGCCGTCTTCGGCCGCAGGAGTCGGCAAGGTCGTGCCGGCCGCCAGAGCCACGAGCAGCGTGCGCGCGCACGTCGATCGGAATGGACCGCGCACGTCAGTCGTTGTCGCCGATCAGGATGGGCACGCCGAGCGCGGAAGCCGCGTACTTGATCAGGTCGGCCTGGATCTGCAGCGACTTGATCAACGCTTCGACCTTCGCCCGGGCCGCACTGCCCGGCGGCGATGCGAGCGTGCGATCGAACGGCCGGTCGACACCGCGCGCCAGCTCCACGGTCTCGCGGATGCGTTCTTCCAATGCGCGCCCGAGATCGGGGTTCGCGGCTGCCACGAGCTCGTTCAAGCCGGCGCCGTGATAGTCGCCATACTCGCCGAAGTAGACGTTGGCCACGCCGATGGCGTTCGCGAGGATATCGACGTCGGTGCTGTCGCTGAAGCACGACTGCTCGTCTTCCTGCGAGCCGCTGTCGAGCGCCGTCGCGAGCCGCTCGGACGCCATCTCGAACCCGCTCAGCGTCGCGATGCCCGTCAGCATGTTCTTGACGACGGTCGCGGGACTCATGCCAGTCGTCAGCGCGCGGTAGTTGTGCTGCCCGGGCGCCCAGGCGTCGACGAGCGTGCGCAGGTTGTCGACGAGCAGATCCGTGACGACCGTCAGATACATCCGGCGCCGCGCAGCGCGGCCGTCGCCGACGAAGTCGTCCGCCTTGCGCTGCCCCGGACCATCCGCGTCGAGATCCTGACCCCACAGCAGGAACTCGATCGCGTGGTAGCCCGTGGTCACGTCGGCCTCGTCGTCGCGCGCGTTCTTGCGCACGAGCATGGCGCGCGTGATCGGCACGGCCTCGTCCGCGATCAGGCCGGCATCCGGCGAGCCGCGCACGTAGTCGATGAAGGCCTCGTTCAACGGCCACGCGTTCAGCAGTCCTTCGATACCGGTCGGGGCGAGCGAATCGTCCTGCTTGCCGGCATCGATCGGTCCGCCGTAGAAACGAAACGCCTCGCTCTGACCGTAGCTCGGCCGCGACGCGAGCCACGCGGCGCGTGCCGCTGCAAGCGACACCTCGTTTGGCTCCGCGACGAAACGTGTGACCGCCGTCTGCAGGTCGACGGCGGCTTCGTACGCGGCGACGTAGTTGCGGTGGACGAGCTCGCCGTAGGTGGCGATCTGGCGTGTCGCGTCCGCGGTGAAACGCCGTTCGCCGCCCGCCGTCTGCGCGTGGCAGTGCACGGCGATCGCCCAGAGCACGCAAGCGCTCCATGCCTGGCGGGTTCTTCGCATCTCCACGCGCCTCACTGCAATCCCTGGGTTCCGGCGCGGTGTGCACCGGCGTGGGAACCGGACTGTAGGCAGGTCACGTGAACGGCCCGTGACGGTCGTGTGAACGACGGATCACGAACCGGTGTCGCGTTGTCACACCCGTGCAATTTCGCGCGGGCACGCTGGGTGGCTCAGAAGCGGCGGGACGGCGTGAAGAAGAAGCACGTGGGATTCATGGCGCTCGGCACGGCGGCCGGCGCGTACGCGATCTACGTCGCGTTCGCGCTGCACGGCTCGCTCGCGGCCTTGCGCGGCACCGTGGCGGCAGCCGGAAGCGCGGCGGATGCACTCCTGCCGCAAACGCCGCCGGCCGCACCGGCCACTGCCGCGACTCCGGCGCAGAGCGCGCGCCCGGCCGTGCATGCGCAGGTCGCGAGACCGGGCCCGCAGACGGGCGTCACACGCCTGCCGCCGCCGGCTGCGCCGGGCGTGGAAGCCGCCGCCGAGGACGCCACGTTGCTGAAGCAGCGCGCGCTGCTCGACGTCGCGGCACAACCCGGGCTCGCCGAGTTGCTGAACGCCCCCGACCCCGAGGTTCGCAAGGCCGCTCTGGCCTTCTTCGAATAGCCCGCGCGGGCGACGCTACTTCGCGAACAGCTCCTTGACGCCGCCGACGGGCGCCGATCCGTCCACCAGAGCACCACCACGAAGTGATGATCAGAGGAGCACCGGCGGCGGCGCCCCTGCCCCCAACGGCAGCGGCAGATCCTCTTCGCCCCTCTGCCTCACGTGGGCCCCGAACAGATGCGCAGGAAGGCGATGCGGTCGCGGTGCGCCGGGTCCATGTTCGCCTGGATCTTGACCACGAAGCCGCTGAAGTTTGCCTCCGCCGGCTCGACGATTCGCGCGTTCGTCTCGCGCGGCTGCGGCGGCGGAGCGAGGTTCGCGAAGGCGTCGAGCAGCTCGCGCACGCCGTAGTTGTGGATGGCGGCGCCAAAGAATACGGGCGTCTGCCGGCCGGCGAGATACTGGGCGTGGTCGAACTCGGGCGTTGCGCCGCGCACGAGCTCGACGTCGTCTCGCAGAACCTTCGCCGCGGCGTCACCGATCGCGGCCGCAAGCTCGGCGCTCGCGATGCCGTTCCGCGACGCACGTCAGGCAATCTGCTGCCATCGCGGCCCTGATAGAGATACGCGCAGTCGTCAGCGATGTGGTAGATGCCACGAAACTCGCGTCCCATGCCGATGGGCCAGGTCATGGGCGTGCACTGGATGTCGAGCACTGTCTCGATGTCGTCGAGCAGCTCGATGCCCGGCCGCCCGTCGCGGTCGAGCTTGTTGATGAAACTGATGATCGGGGTCGTACGCAGACGGCACACTTCCATGACCCCGCTGAACGGTTCGAAAAACGAGCGGGGATGACGTCTCGGTGACCCGAACAAACGGGCAATGATACCAAAGCGGTCTCGTGGCCCACGGGGTTGTCTTGAACGGGAGCCTTGCATCGCCACGGACTTCAGGGGTTCGACTGGCGCCCCCGCGCACGTCCCCTAGGCGCCAACGGGCACGCCGATGTCGCGGCTGCCTTGCTCGCGGCCGGCGCCGGTTCGGCGCAGCCGAGCTTTTCTAGAACTCGACTTTCAACCCAACGCGCAGCGTTCGCGGCTCCTGCGGGCGGCTCATCCTGCAGTTGGTGACGCTGCAGTCGACGCTGTCTGCGCTGAGAGTCGGCGGATCGATCCCCGGCACCACCGCGCCGTACCAGTACACGATGTCCTTGCCGCGATGATCGGCTGCGTTCAACAACTCGGCATAGAGCGTCGTGTTCATGTTCTTACCGAAGCGGTAGGCGCCGCGCAGATTGAGCGTGGGCGCACCGCCCGCTCGCTCCGAGTTGTCGGGTACGAGTGCGTAGGGCCCGAGATAGCGCACCCGCCCGCCCACTTCCCACCGATTCTTCACGGCCGAGATACCGATCTCGCCCGCGGCCTCGGGCGAGTTCTCGATGTAGGGGCCGTCGGGGTTGTCCACATATCTCGCGGTGCTGTGAGCGTAGACAGCATCGATACCAAGCCAGTCGATGGGCTTCCAGAACAGCGTGAGCTCGTACCCGTGCCGGCGCGACGCGCCCTCGGGCTCCACCGTGTTCGAGTCGCCGTCGAATGAGAGCTCGCTATCGAGGTTCAACCACCAATATGCGGTCGTCAGCTTGAGCGCGCCGATCTCGAAACGCGCGCCGGCTTCATAGCCCTCGCCGGGCGAGAGGCCGGGCACCGGCGCGTCCGAGTTCACGACGCCGCGTGCGTCGTTCGAGTGAAAGCCGCGCCCCCAGCTTCCGTATAGCTCGACGCTGCGGTTGACCGCATAGGCGACGCTCACCTTCGGCGACATTCGGCTGTCGCGCACGTCGCCACCAACGCTCGTCGGGTTGCGCGCGGTCACGTCGAAGCTGTAGATGTCGCCGCGTAGGCCACCGATCAGCCGCAGCTTGTCGGTCGCCGACCAGGTCGCTTCCGAGTAGGCGCCGATCGAGCCCTCTTTGATGGCAAAGTTGGTGAGGTTCGAGACGAACGAGCCCGCGTCGTAGTGGTCGAGGCCGACCTTGCCGATGTCGTCGTAGCGCACTTCGGTGCCAACGTTCAGCGTGAGCCGCGAGTTTTCGACGACTCGTCGCTCGTAGCGCCCGCCCGTGGTCCAACGCCGGTCGAACTGGTTGATCTGATAGTCGTACGTCGGATTCGACTGCATAGCCCAGTCGTAGTACTGGAGGTAGACCGCCGAGTGCCACTTGTCGCCTTCGAGCTGGGCGCCGCCAATCCAGCGCGAGGTTCGGCCTGTGGCCGTAGGATCAAGCGCGCAGTATTCGTCGGCACAGGCCGACGTGCCGATCGCACGCTCCGGCTGCTGCTCGGTCGGTCGCCAGAAGGCGTTGTAGGCCGACACGGTGATTGAGAGCTTGCCCCACTCGGTGGGGCTCAGGTACTTGCCCCAGGCCGCGGTGTGATCCATGTGCTCGGGCAGTTGCCATGGGCCATCGTAGCCGTAGTGTTCGACGAGTCCCGTGAGCAACTTGCCATCGCTGAGTTCCTTCGTGCCCCCGGTCGCGAGCCGGCCCCAGCCATATTGGCCGCCCTCGAACGAGACGAATGGCGCGGCGAGCCGGTCGATCGTGGTGATGAACGACGATCCCGCCATCGAGAAGTCGCCGGCGTCCGCCCGATAGACGCCCTTGCGGAAGTCGATGTGGTCGACGGTTTCCGGCATCAGGCCGTTCACATCGAGATAGCCCTGACCATGACCGTGCGAGCGCAGGTTCCAGGGCATGCCGTCAACGTAGGTCGTGAAGTCCGTGCCGTGGTCGAGGTTGAACCCACGCAGGAAGTACTGGTTCGCCTTGCCGCTGCCAGAATGCTGCACCGCAATCAGGCCCGGCACTGCCTCGAGCAGCTCAGCCACGCGCAACAAGGGGCGCACGGACAAGTCCGCACCGCCCACGGTACCCTCGCTGGCCGCCTCCGCCTTGCCGAGCAGCTCCAGGTTACGGCCGAAAACGACGATCTCCTCGAGCTGATCGGCCGAGGGCTTCTGCTGCGTCTCTTCCGCGGCCGCCGGTGCCGCGGCTTGCGGCCCCTGCTGCGCGACGGCGTTCAGGGCCGTCAGCGCCAGGGTGGCAGAGATAAAGGCGGCAAGCGGTGAGATGCGTAGCGTTCGATCCATGGATCATGCCTTTGAAGCCGTCGAAAACGGGGATGCTCGCAGCCTGCTGGCCGCACGGTCAGGTTAATAACAGTTTCCTTTAACGGCTAACGGCAAGTGCGGCGCGGCACCGGCGACCGCGGCCGTCTTGCGGCGAGCGGATCGACCCAGTGTTGCATCTCCGTACTTGGCTGCCTCAACCGCTGCCGGAGGGGGGGACCGTCCAGACCATACTCGTAAAATCGAATCGGGCCTTGCTCGCGCGAAACCGCACCAGGAAGGAAATCGGGGGAAGACAGAGTCAAGGTCAGTGCCGGGGCGGCAGCGAAATGGCCAGGACGATGGCGTCCTCGCGGCCGTATTCGGCCTGATAGTACGAGGGGCGAATGCCGACCTGCTCGAAACCGACCGATCGGTAGAGATGTTGCGCGGTGGTGTTCGACGGCCGCACCTCGAGGAACACGCGTTCGGCACCCGCCTCCTCGGCCCGCTTCAGCAGATGAGTCAGCAGGCGCCGGCCGTAGCCGAGCCGTTGCGCGTGCGGGTGCACGCAGAGATTGAGCAGATGCGCCTCGCCAGCCGCGATCGACATGATGCCGTAGCCCGTCACACGGCCGCCCACGTCGAGCAGCAGGCAGTGGTAGCCGGCCAGCAGGCAGTCGCGGAAGATGCCGAGACTCCAAGGAAACTGGTATGCAGCCCGTTCGACGGCCGCGACGGCCTTGAGATCGGCCGCTTGCATGAGCCTGATTTCGGTCCGCGGATGAACGGCGGCGCCACCCCCTTCCTCGGCTCCGCGTCGCCCTGCGCCGGGACGGTTTGCAGCGCAAACACCTTCTGCCCCGCCCGCGGGCCCACCGCGAGGCGGTACGTGACGGAGTGGCCGATCAGGTCGTCCATCGGTCAGCCCGCTTCCGCTTCGAGCGCGAGATGGCTCTGCTCCACATCGCGCATGATCAGCCCCACCCGCTCCAGTGCTCGGCCGATCCGCTCGGCGATCCGCTGCACCAGGGCCTGCAGCTCCCCCTCGCTCGGCGGCGCGACGCACCGAAACACCGGCGGACTCGTGTCCACACGCGCCGTGAACTTCGAACAGACGCACTCGCAACGGTCCCCCGGAAAGTCTCTCGCGAACAGTTCCAATACGGTGCGGCCGCGTCCGGCTTGTTACTGGTAGATGTACGCATGCCCCGGCCGGGATAGGGTGGTGCTACCACCGCGAACGAACCATGGCCGCTGCGACATTCCGCCGCACTTCGCCGTGCGCTGCGCGAAGCACAATTGCTGTTGGTTCACAGATCCGTTTTGGCGTCGGCAGAGGCAAGCGACCAGCGCTTACGCCTGGCCTCGCTGCCTGCCGGTCATTTTCGAGGAGAATCCTTTTTGAGACGTTCGATCGTTGTCGTTGCTGCTGCACCACTGCTTGCTGGCCACGCGTTGGCGCAAGACGCCGCCGCGCCCCCCGAGAACCGCGAAGTCATCGTCGTGACGGGCACGAAGTCCGTCGACTTCGGTGCAAAGTCCGGGATTCCGATCGAGCAGGTGCCGCAGAGCATTCAGGTCTTGAACGCAGAGGATCTTCTGGAGCGCGGTGCCGACAGCATCGAGGACGCGCTGCGCGCCGTGCCCTCGGCTACGGTCGCGGGCAGCCGGATCGGGACCGCCACCAGCGCGACGCTGAGACTGCGTGGCTTTGCGGCGTACGAGATGCGTAACGGCATCCGTCAGCGCTACTACCAGGACGTCGACTCCTCGGCCCTGTCGAACGTCGCGCGTGTCGAGGTGCTCAAGGGTCCTTCCGGTGTGCTGTACGGCCAGTCGGGTGTCGGCGGCATCGTTTCGATCATCACCAAGCAGCCGACCGAAGCCTTCGAAGGTTCGGTCGCGCTGACGGGCGGCATGTTCGACCAGAAGATGGCGACGTTCGACGTGAGCGCGCCCATCACCGATGGGTTTGGTCTGCGCGTGACCGGGGAGATCGAGCGCTCGGGGACGTTCGTCGACTACATGGACCTCGACCGCGAGAATCTCGGTCTCACGCTCGCCTGGCGTCCCAGCGACCGCGTCTCGGCGCACATGGTCACCGAGTACCTGAATCGCGAGACGCTGAACAACCCGGGGCTGCCCACCGTCGGGACCGTGATCAGCAACGGCGTTGCGACGGTGAAGCGCTCGACGTTCCTGGGCGAGCCCGACTACTCGTTCCAGGAGAACCATGCACCGCTGCACCAGTTCTGGGCCGACATCAAGCTCGGCGACACATGGACGGTCACACCGCGGCTGCAGTACTCGGAGTTCAACAACACGGCGAGGTCGACCACCCTGCTGACGCCGGTTGTGGGCCAGCCGACGCTGATTCAGCGTACGGGCCGCAGCGCCGGCGAGCACGATCCCTTTCGCGTGGCGCAGGTCGACTTCACCGGGCGGGCAAGCACGCTCGGTGTCACGCACACGTTGCTGCTCGGCGTCGAGCGCAGCACCGAGGCCGTCAACTTCCGCATGGAGGGATCGGTGCCTTGCGGCGTGGGCCCGATCGACGCCCTGAATCCCGTGTACGGGTGCGGGCCGCCGACGACGAACTTCGGGTTCTCGTCCCTCGCCAGCCTCGACGGTTACGCCCTGTACGCGCAGGATCAGATCGCGCTCAGCGAAGCCTGGCACGTGATTGCCGGCATGCGTCGTTCGGATTTCGACAACGACAACACGTTCAGCACCGCATTCTTCAGTTCCACCAATGTCGCGAAGCTCACGAATACCACGTGGCAGCTCGGAACGACCTACGCGCTTGGTCGTGACGTCTCCCTGTTCGGGGGTTACAACACCGGCTACGACATGGAGTGGGTGATCGGCGCCCGCAGAGCGGACGGCACGCCGTTCGACCCCGAAACCTCCGACCAGGCCGAGTTCGGTGTGCGCTTGAGCAAGGACAAGTTGCGCGGCAGCCTTTCGGTCTTCCGCGTGCGGCGCAACGACGTTGCCGTTCCCGATCCCGCGAACCTCGGGTTCCAGATCCAGGATGGGCAGTTCCGCGTGCAGGGCGTGGAGGTGGAGGGCGAGTGGTCGCCGGGAGCCCGCTGGTGGTTGCAGGGAGGCTACGCGCATCTCGACGGCATCGTCGCGCGGAGCACCGATCCCACGCTGGTCGGCGCGCGGCTCGCCGAGACACCCGAGAACAGCGTCACCGTGTCGACCCGTGTCACGGTGGGCAAGGTCGAGCTGCGTGCGGCGGCCAACTATGTGAGCGCCCGCAGGATGTTGAACGGTGGCAGCGTCACCCTGCCGGGTTACACGACATTCGACGTCGGTGCCGGCGCGCACCTAGGCTCAGTCCGGCTCGATGCGATCGTCATCAACGCATTCGACAAGACGTACTATTACAGTGACAACCTGTTCGTCTACTCGATAGGCACGGACAACCGTGTGCTACCGGGGATGCCGCGCACTTTCAGTCTGCGCGCCACGTATGGTTTTGGAGGCAGGCAGCATTGAGCGACGGCCGGCTCTATCGCGCGATCTGGCGCTGGCATTTCTATGCCGGCCTGTTCGTGCTGCCGTTCGTTCTGATTCTTTCAGTGACGGGAGCGATCTATCTGTTCAAGCCGCAGATCGATCGCTGGGAGGAACGCAACTACCGCGATCTCGGCACGCAAGGTGCTGTCACGGCGGACCAGCAGGCGACCGCGGCGCTGGCCTCGGTCCCCGGCGGGCGTCTGCAGTACTACCGGTTGCCGGAGCACGGCGGCGATGCAGCCATGATCCAGGTCGGCCTCGCCGATGGAACGCCGCGGCAGGTGTTCGTGTCGCCGCAGGGTCGTGTGCTGGGCAGTGTCGATCGCGACGCGCGGATCTCTGAAACCGTCTCGCGCATCCACGGCTCGCTGCTGCTGGGCACCTGGGGCGACGTGCTGGTCGAGCTCGCGGCCAGCTGGACCATCGTCATGATCCTGACCGGCGCGTATCTCTGGTGGCCGCGCGCCGCGGGAATGGCGGGAACGTTTTGGCCAAGGCTAGGGCTGCGCGGGCGGCCGCTGCTGAAGGACGTACATCGCGTGACCGGCTTCTGGATTGCGGGGCTCGTGCTGGTGATGCTCGCGAGCGGGTTGCCCTGGGCCGGAACCTGGGGCGGTCTCTTCAAGTGGGCGCGCACCGAGCTCGGTCTCATCGACGGGCCGCAGGCATGGAAGGTGGGCGCGGAGGCCACTCACGCGCACAACCCTGCGGCGCTCGCGGTGGGTGACCCGGGCGCGGTGGCCGCCGGGCTTCCGCTCGCGGCTTTCGTCGCCCGGGCGGAACGCGAGCACATGGCGTTCCCGGTCATCGTTTTGCCGCCGCACGCGCCGCAGCGGTTCGGTCCGCCGACCGGCAACGTATGGACGGCCAAGTCCGAAGCGCAGAACCGCAGGCTCGATCGCGAGGTGACCTACGATCCGCTGACGGGCGCGGAAGTCCAGCGAAGCGGTTTCGCCGATCAGCATCCGATCGACCGTGTCGTCAACACGGCCATCGCGTGGCACGAGGGCCAGCTGTTCGGCCTTGCGAATCAGTTGATCGGCGTCGCGACGGCGCTCGCCTTGATCGCGACGAGCGTCTTTGGCGTATGGATGTGGCTCAAGCGCCGTCCACAGGCCGGACTCGGTGCGCCGCCGTTCGTCGCGATGGAGCGCCAGCCGTGGCTCGTCGGCGGCATCGCCGTCCTTGCAGTGCTGCTGCCGCTCTTCGGTTTGTCCTTGATCGTCGTGCTACTCGCGGAACTCGTGCTGCGCCGCCGGTTCAAGCGACTCGCGACCTGGATGGATTTCGAATCGAAATCGGCTTGACGCCGCGAAGCGCTTCCCGCGAAGCACCTGAGGCGCGTCAGGCCGCCTTCACGAACACGACGGTCAGGTTGTTCGCCGGCATGCGCACGACCTTGTCGCGACGGAAGCCATGCGCCGTGGCGACACGCGTGACCTCGGCGAGCTCGCGCAGCCCCCACTCCGGGTTGCGCTTCTTGAGCGACGCGTCGAAGTCGAGGTTCGACTGCACCGCCGTGCCGTCCTCGAGGTAGGGGCCGTAGAGCACGAGCGGGCCGCCCGGCACGAGGTGCCGCTGCGCGCGGGCGAACAGTGCGGGCGTCGAGGCCCACGCCGAGATGTGGATCATGTTGATGCACACCATCGCGTCTTAGCTCGCGCGCACGAGCCACTCCGGCGCTTGCACGTCGAGCAGGACAGGCGGCTCGATGTTGGGGAGGCCCGACGCCGCGATACGCGCGGCGATCGTCTCGCACGAGGGCGCGTCGGGATCGCTCGGCTGCCAGCGCAACGCCGGCAGGCGCTGCGCGAAGTGGCACACGTGCTGGCCCGTGCCCGACGCGATCTCCAGCACGTGGCCGGTCGCCGGCAGCACCGTCACCAGCACGTCGAGGATCGGCTGCTTGTTGCGCTCCGAAGCCGGCGACGTGGGCAGGTTCGTCGAAGTCACGGTGCCGCGTCGCTCACTTGATCTTCGCCAGCCCTTCGGTCAGCTCGATGTTCGTGCCCCACGGATCCTTGATGAACGGGATCGCAAGATTCAGCGCGTCGACCTTGCGATAGCACACCGTGAGCGGAATGCCTTCGGCCTCGCGCTTCTTCGCGAACGCCTCGAGGTTCTTCACCTCGAAGCCGATGTGATCGAGCGCGCGGCCCTGCGTTGCGACGACGGGCGTCGTCGACGGCGAAAAGCTCAGCGTGACGCCGGGCAACGTCGCAGTGATGAATGCGCTCGCGGGGTTCGGCGGGTTGACGGTGGCACCGAACACATTGGCATACCACGCCTGCATGTCTTCGCGGTGCTCGCCGAAGAAGTGCACGTGGTGGAGCTGGATCGGCAGCTTCTGATCCTTGACCTCGACGAGCTCGACCTTGATGTCCTCGGGCCCGAGCGTGAACGCGATGTTCGTCGTCGGCGACGCGGCCGCGATGTCGTCCGTGATCTTCACGGTCGCGGCGACGGAATCCTTCGTGATCATCCTGTAGCCGTTCGCCTTGAGCTTCGCGACCACGGGTTTCAGATCCGGCACCGAGAAGCCGACGTGATTCACCGTCGTGCCGATCGTGCCGCCCGTCGGCTTCTGCATCGGCCGGAAGAACAGGAACACGTTCGGGAATTCGATGACCTCGGTGTTGTTCGTGCCGATCGTGACGGATAGTACGGACAGAAGGCATGTTGTTCAGCCGCCCCGAATCAGGGACGCGAACGAACCGCTTGTCCCAAAGCGCGCCGTCCGCCGTGCTCGCACCACCCTCTCCGCGCGTTGCGCCGCGAAACTGCGCCCCGGCGAATGACAGCGAGCAACACTCGCCGCCGGCGGGCACCGATCCGTCCACCAGAGCACCACCACGAAGTGATGATCAGAGGAGCACCGGCGGCGGCGCCCCTGCCCCCAACGGCAGCGGCAGATCCTCTTCGCCCCTCTGCCTCACGTGGGCCAGTATCCGCGCGATCAGCGCCGGATCTTCAATGCTCGCGATCACTTCCAGCCGCCCGCCGCAGCTTAGGCAGCGCTCGATCTCGAGCTGGCGTTAGCCGGGACCGCCGCGCCGCCGGGGGCGCGGCGGGTTGGCGTGGCGAGGGGCGGTGGGGACACCGCCCCTCCTTCTGCTCAGCAGCCTCGAATGCGCGCAAGCCGACTCCTTCGCCAGTTCGCGCGTACCATCTGCACCGGGGCTCCTCGGGAGGTGGGCACGTCATGAAGATTCAGTGGTTGCGTGTGCTGCTGGGCGGTTTCCTGATCGAAGTCGTTCTCGCCGTCGTGCTGATCGGCGGCTTTGCCGTAGTGGGCATCGATATCTCCAGGGGCGTCTCGGCCGGCATCGCCATCGTCATCGGTGCGGGCTGCTTCCTCGCCGCGTTTGTCGTGGTGCTGTGGCTCGGCCGCGGAGTCGCCGGGCAGGTCGTGCTGCACGGCCTCCTCATGGGACTCATCGCGACGCTGCTCTACCTCGCCCTCGTGGCGGGCAGCGGTCAGTGGTCGTCGGCGCTCGCCGGCTACGGCACCGTCACGTTCGTGACGGTGAACGGCTTGCGGCTGCTGGGCGGGCTGTTCGGCGGGGTGCTGTGCCAGCGGCAGCGGGCCGTTCCCGCGTAATCGGTCCGCGCGAACTCTCTCGCACGAGACCGCAGAGCCGCGGGATTCGTGTTCGCGTTGCACAGGCCTCGGCAGTTGGCGCCAAGCTCATGGCTACCTCCGCGGCTGTCACCGCAGGCCCGGATTGGCGGATGAACAGCGTCCTGCTGAGCCGCGGCGGCACCCGGCGAGCAGGCGTCCACGCTCCCTCGCGGCGCGCCTGCGACATCCCGCCTGGCGCATTCGCGGACGACAGGCAACACACACCGGACGATGGAGCATGGCCCTGGCAGCTCGTTCTCAATAAGGTTGCATGGCAGTGCGGCAGCCGCCGCGGGAGGTGCGCGTCATGAGAATCCTCGTCTGCGGTGCGGGTATTGCGGGTCCGACCCTTGCGTTCTGGCTCCGGAAACACGGATTTCAGCCGACGGTCGTCGAGCGTGCCCCGCGGCTGCGGACCGGTGGCCACATCATCGATTTCTGGGGCGCCGGATTCGAGGTCGCCGAGCGCATGGGTCTCGTTGCCGAGATTCTGCACCGGGGCTACGAGTTCAAGGAGGTCCGGGAGGTCGACCGCCACGGCCGGCGCGTGGGCGGCTTCGCGGTGGGCGGATTCGTCCGGGGTATCAGCGGCGGCCGCTTCACCAGCCTGCCGCGAAGCGAGCTGGCGGCGCTGATTTTCGGGGCGCTGGGCGACGGGGTCGAGACGATCTTCGACGACAGCATCGTCGAGATCGACGATCTTGGTCCGGAGGTTCGTGTTCGCTTCGAGCGTACGCCGCCGCGCACCTTCGATCTCGTGATCGGTGCCGACGGGCTCCACTCGGTGGTCCGGCGACTCGTGTTTCGCGAGGACGCCCGAGTCGAGCGCTACCTCGGGTTGAAAGTGGCCGCATGTACCGTTGCTGGCTATCGCCCCCGCGACGAGGGCGTGTACGTCACCCACACCGACGTCGGAGAGCAGGTCGGCCGGTTCGCGATGCGCGACGACCGCACGATGCTGCTGTTCGTGTTTGCCGATCCGTCCCCCGACGTTCCGGAGGACCTCCCCACCCAGAAGGCCCGCCTGCGCGAACGATTTTCGGGTGCGGGCTGGGAGTGCCCGCAGATGCTGGACGCGCTGGACCCGGCCGATACGCTCTACATGGATCGGGTCAGCCAGATCCGCATGGATCGGTGGACGAGCGGGCGCGTCGCGCTGGTGGGTGACGCCGCGTTTTGCGTATCGCTCCTCGGCGGCCAGGGTTCCGCGCTCGCGATGACGGCAGCCTACATCCTTGCCGGAGAGCTGAAGCGCGCCAACGGGGATCACGGTGCTGCGTTCGCGCGCTATCACGAGCGTCTTGGTGCGTTCGTTGCCGGCAAGCAGCAGGCAGCCGTGAAGCTCACGACCTTCTTCGCGCCCCGATCCCGGTTCGGCCTGTTCCTGCGCAACCAGATCACGACGCTGCTGGCGATTCCGTCCATCACCAGGTTTGCCGTCGGGCGGGAGTTCAGAGACCGGATCACGCTGCCGGAATACTGATTCCAGCCGAACCCGATCCGAGAGGGGGGTCTGGCCGCCTCGCCGCTCGCTCGGCGCATGGTACGTCGTGGCGATACTCGGCGAACCGTCTGCCCGGCTTCGTCGGGCGTGACGCCGGCTACTTCGCGAACAGCTCCTTGACGCCGCCGGCGATCAGCGCCGACACGTCGAACAGGATGCGCGGCAGCGCGATGCCGCCGGGAGCGACGAGATACTTCGGCTCCCACTCGGGGCGGAACTTCGCCTTGTAACGGCGCAGGCCCTCGAAGTTGTAGAAGTGCTCGCCGTAGCGGAACACGAAGTTGCCGGCGCGGTGCCACACGGGCGCCAGCGGATGCTGCTCGAGGCCCGCGAGCGGCGCCATGCCGAGATTGAAGTAACCGTAACCCTGCGCGCGGCCCCAGAGCATGAGCTCGACGAACAGGAAGTCCATGGCGCTGCGCGGCGAGCTCGGACCGAAGCGCATGAGGTCGATCGACAGCTCCCGCTTCGTGCCCGTGGCCCACAGGTTCGCGAACGCCACGATCTCGCCCGCACGGCGCACGAGCGCCACGTCGAAGCGCGAGAGATAGGCGGGCTCGAACGAGCCCACGGAGAAGTGCTTCTCGGCCGTGGCCTTGTCGCCGAGCCACGAGTCCGAGATCGCCTTCAGCTGCGGCAGCAACGCCGGCACGTCGGCGGCGCGCACGACCTCGAACGTCGCGCCGTCACGCACCGAGCGGCGGTGATCCTGGCGCAGGTCCGCGCGCTCGCTGCCCTCGAGCGAGAACGTCGGCAGGAGCACGCGCGCCTCCTCGCCGATCTTGAACGCGGCGAGGCCGAGGTCGACGTAGTGCGCGAGCCGGTCCTTGCTGACCTGGTAGAACACGCTCCAGCCGCCGTGCAGGTCCGACAGCTCGCGGAAGCCCCACAACAGCTCGTCGACGCCCTCGGTCGGACCCACGGGGTCGCCGAGCGCGACCCAGCTGCGGCCGCTGACCTGGTACATCAGGAACGCCGCGCCGTCCTCGGCGAACAGGAGGCGTTTGTCGCCCATGAGTGCCGCGTTCGCGAGCGTCTGGTCCGAGCGCTCGATCACGGCCTGCGCGCGCCCGAGGTCCTCGGCGCTCGCGGTCGACGGCTCGGGCCGCGCGGGGCGCAGCAGATTCATGAGCAGCACGCCGGCGCCTATGACGCTGACGACTACGGCGGCACGCAGCATGCGCGGCGCGTCCGCCTTGAACGCGAACGTCCACCACAGGTTGTCCGAGTACGCGACGTTGCGATACGCGAGCAAGCCCACCCACACAGTGACGGCCACGACGCCCACGATGCTGACGACCCACACCGGCGTGAACCGCTCGGCCAGGATCGACGCCGGCCGGTAGAACGAGTCGCGGCCGAGCCGCAGCACGCCCATGACGACGGCCAGCACCATCGCTTCCTCGATGTCGAGGCCCTTCAGCAACGACGCCACGATACCCGCCAGCAGCAATGCGAGTGCGATGTGGTACGCGGCCCGCACGCGCCGGTGCAACGCGGCGGCGAGCACCACGAGGCCGAGGCCGATCAGGCTGCCGATCATGTGCGAGGTCTCGACGATGACCAGCGGCAGCCGGTGCTGGAGCATCTCGATGCGCGCGTCGACGCTCGGCGTGGCCCCCGACAGGAGCAGCACGGCGCCGGCGATGAACGTCAGCGCGGCGGCAACCTGCGGCACCAGCGGCGCAATGTAGGTGGAGGCTTTGACCCAGCGCACGAGCCGCGGCCGCAACTCGACGGTCAGCAGCGTGGCGGCGCCCACGATCAGCGGCACGAGGTAGTAGATCGTGCGGTAGGCCACGAGCGCGCCGAGCAGGTGATCCGTGGGCACCTCTGGCAACATGAGCACGATGGCCGCCTCGAACACGCCGAGACCGCCGGGCACGTGGCTCAGCAGTCCGGCCGCGATGGCGCCGGCGTAGAGGCCGGTGAACGCGAAGTAGCCGATGTGCGCTTCCGGCGGCAGCAGGATCCACAGCACCATGCCGGCCAGAGCGAAGTCCGTGACGCCGAGTGCGAGCTGGGCCGCGGCGATCTTCGGCCCGGGCTCGCGCAGCGCCCAGCCGCGGATCTCGAGCGGCTTGCGCGCGAACGCGGCCCATACGAAGTAAGTGAACACGATCGCGAACAGCAGCGCACCGAGCGCGACCGGCAGGTGCACGCTGACGTGCAGGGCGTTCGCGATCTGCCGCGGCTGGAACAGCAGAGAGGCACTCGCGAGCGTCGCGAGACCTAGCATGGACGTGGCCGAGCAGAACGCGGAGACCGTCGCGACCTCGATCGCCGTGAGGCCGCTCGCGCCATAGAGCCGCAGCCGCACGGCGGCGGCCGTGAATCCGGCCAGCGCCAGGTTGTGGCCGAACGCGTAGGCCACGAACGCGGCCAGCACGGTGCGGCTGTAGGCCACGATCTTGCGCGTGTAGCGTTGCGCCAGCACGTCGTAGAACGCGAGCAGCCAGTAGCTGACGACGGTCAGCCCGAGCGCGAGCACGACGGCGTGGCGCGGAATGGTGGCGAGGTAGGCCAGCACGTCGCCGAGGTGGAACTGCGCCAGCTCCTTGTGCAGCACGACAGCCGCGACGCCGAACACCAGCAGGCCCGCGATCGGCCCGAGCCACTGGACTCTGTCCGCCAGCGCCTGTTTCACGGGTGGCTACCGATCGAGCCCGAGCTCGTGCAGCACGAGCTGCACGGTGGCGTCGTCGCCGCCGGCGCGGTGGCTGCCCGGATGCGTCGCGACGCGCATGCCGGAGACGGGCTTGTCGCAGAACGAGTCGGTCTCGTCCGCGCCGCGCACGCACCACATCGGCACGCCCACGAGCTTCTCGACCTCCGGCCGCGTCGGCAGATCCGTGGCGCGTTTGATGTCGAGCGCCAGATCGGCGTAGTGGAACTCGAAGCTCGCGCGCTCGCTCAAGCCCACGAACGCGATGCCGCTGACCTGCGCGCGCAGATCCTCCGGCCAGCGATTCACGACGAACGCGGCGACGTCGGCGCCGCGCGAATAGCCCACGACCTTCAGATCGGAGCGCTTCCAGTCCGTCAGATGCGCACGCACGGCCGGCGCCAGTGCCGCGGCCATTTCTTCGGGCGTGCGCTTCTGCATCAGGTACGACCGCATCTTGAGGCCAAGCACCGGCGCACCGTGCGCCGCCGCGAGCTCGCCGAACTGCCGTGGAAACGGCGCCCAGTCGCCGTCGCCGGACAGCAGCAACACCATCGGGCCGTCCGTGCCGGCCGGCGCCTGCACGATCACGAGCGGCAACTGGTCACGACCCTGGGCGGCACCCGGCGTCGACGCGAACGTCAGCCACAAGGCAGCTGCCAGGCCAGACGCCAGCCGCAAGTTCAAGTGCATGGAACTCACTCCCCGTGGCCGGGGCGGCCGCACGGCGAACTGTGGACCGACAATGGGGAGGGCGCGACGAGACGGGTCACAACCAACTCGGGACGTGGTGAGGGCGATCAGTTTAACCCACGTCGTCAGGGTCCGGATGCGTCGCTTCGCGCAGCCAGCCGACCGGGCCTGCGGACCTCAATGCCGGTGCGGCTTGCAGCCGCCAATCGCTATTTCTTCTTGTTCTGGTCCGGATACCAGAACTGCAAGTGGCAGCTCTCGCAGGCCGAGTCGATCGTGCCACCGGCGTCCGAGATCTTCTCGGTATCCTTGGCGTCGATGGCCTTGATGGCTTCGGACACGGCCTCGTACAGGACCTTGGCGTGCGCGACCCAGGCGGGCCGGTTCGCGGCGATCAGCTTCTGGATCTGCTCGGGGGCGAGCTCCCCTTCACCAGGCTTGACCCCCGGATGGTTGACCACGCGGCCGGGCACCATGAGGTTGTTCGCGGACTCGGCCAGCGTGACTGCGGCCCAGCGGACTTTCTGCCAATCCTCGTCCGTCTTGGGACCGGTGATCTGCTCGCCCTTGTCCGTGACGTCGTAGGAGACCGCATCCCACACGATCTGCGCATTCGGCATGACCATCGAATCCATGAGCTCGATGATCGTGATCTTCGGGATGAAGTCGCCATTCCCCTGCGCGTACAGCTCGACGCCGGTGCCGAGGGCGGCCAGCGCGAGCGCGCCAACGACAATGGATCGCAGCGGACGGCGGGAACGAGGGTGGTGCTGACTCATCGCGGGGCGCTCCTTCGGAGAATGATGCCCGAGTCTACGCGCGCGCGAGACTGCGGGCGTCGTTAATAACAGTGACTTAACTGTTAGCCCACGACCGCCCGCACGTCCGCGGCCGCACCTGTTATCCTGCCCGGGCTCACCCATTGCCTCGCCCACCCCCTCATGCGGAGACCCTCATGAATCGAGAACAAGCGAAACCGTTGCTGGTTGCCGCCCAACACGCCGCGGAGTGGTGTCGGGGCAAGCTCGAGCTGCGCGCCGGCGCCGGCGGCTTCGGCAAGGAATTCGAACACCGTGATTCGGAGCGCGCCGCGCTGCACGTCGCGCACTCGCTGGCCGTGGCCGAGGTCGTGCGCCTGCAGGCGATCATCGCGGGGTGAGTCGAAGGATGGTGCCGGCTGAGGGATTCGAACCCCCGACCCCCTGATTACAAATCAGGTGCACTACCAACTGTGCTAAGCCGGCATGCCTGGAGCAGCCCGGCGCATTATATCGCCGCCACGTCGGCCGCACGTGCGGCTGCGCGCCGTCTCCAGACACGAGCGGGGCCGGCAATGCCGGCCCCGCGTTCGGTCCGATTCGAAAACCGGGATCAGCCCGGCTTGCGCGCCCGGATCAGGAACTGGTCCGTATGGCCCGCGACCGAAGGATCGCGCACGCCCTTGGTGTGATCGTCGGCCGGGTTGTGCAGGATGTTGGATTCGGCTTCGATCACGAAGCCGGCCTTGGTCAGCACGTCCTTGGCCTGCTGCTCCTGGATGCGATGGAACTTCGCATTGTCCTGACCCGCAATACCGGCGTGATCGATGACGCCGAATACGCCGCCCGGCTTCAGCGCGTCGAACACGCCCTTGGCGAACGCCACGGCCGCGGCTTCGCCGCCCGGGCCGTTGTAGATGTCGTGCATGTTCAGCGCAGTGATGGCGGCGTCGGCGCCCTTGATGTTGTTGGCCGCGAGCTCGCCGTGCACCGGCGTCACGTTGCCGAGGCGGTCGTTGCGCGCCTTCTCCGCTGCCGCGAAACCTTCGCGGTTCACGAAGAACTCGGGGTTCTGCCCGTAGACCTTGCCCTTCGGGCCGACAGCCGCCGACAGGACCTCGGTGAACCACCCACCGGCGGCGACGACGTCGATGACGGTCTGGCCGGACTTGATGCCGAGAAACTGGATCGTCTCGATCGGCTTGCGTGCCGCATCGCGATCCTTGTCCGCCTGCGGCCGGTTCGGCGACGCCAGCGCGGCCTTCATGCGCGTGGCCTGCTCGTCCTGTGCCTGCGCCACGGTGCCGAGCGCACCGACCAACATGCAGAAAGCGAGCGTCCACGTAGCCTTCGTAGCGAATCTCATGTCCTAACTCCTGATGGTCCCCCGGGGAACGCGCCCACCATAGCCGAAAGCATTCGACCGCGCCAAATCGTTCCAGCCTCAAGAAATCTGTGTCGCTAACCGGCGACTGACGGGCAGCGCTTCTGCTCGAGCCGCATGATGCGGCCGGGCGGCTGCAGGCTCTCGAAGTCGATGGTCTGGCCCGGCTTCGGCGTCACGTCGACCCAGTACACGGTGGCACGCCGCGTGCGATCGACGACCTGCGGCTCGAAGCCGAGCGCGCGCACCTCGTCGCGTCGCCGGCTCACACCGCTGATCTCGCTGAATACGCCGAGCGAGACGAGATTGCCGCTGTCGCTGTTCGGAATCACATACGAATCGGTGATGCCGGCCGCGCGCACCTTGGCGAGCACCTCGTTCGCCGCGTCGAGCGTCGGCAGGGCCTGGATGTACACCCAATAGCCGATCCAGATGTCGCCGTCGGCCACGCGCTGCTCGGGCTCGAAGCCCGCGTTGCGCAGCATGGCGGCGGCCGTGGCCGCCTGCGACAGATCGCGGAACGGACCGATCGTCGTGCATTGGCCACCGGCGGGCGGGCTGCTGGCGGCCGCGACGGCGGGTGCGGGTGCAGCAGCCGCGGCGGGCGGAGGTTCGCTCGCCGGCAGCGCAGCCTCCGGCGCCTGTGGCGCGGGCGTGCTCGCCGCGGCAGCCGCCGGCGCGATCTGCGCTTCGTTGACGGAGCCCGAGCTGTGCAGATCCGGCGGCACCTCGCTGACCAAAGTCAGCGCCGGCAGCGTGCTGTCGGCCGCATGCAGCACGGGCGTCAGCGGCGCATACCACGTGTGCCACGCGGCGAACGCAAGATTCGCGAGCACGAGAGCCAGAAACAGGTTGCGCATCAGCGGTCTTCGACTTGCGGCGACACGGGCTCGGCGGCGAACAGCGCGAGCCCTTCGAGCACCAAGTCTGCGCGCGTTTCGACCTGCGTTTCCAGCCAGTCGCGCAACTGCGCTGCATCACCGCCCGTGAGATACACCTTCGGCACGACACCGAGCGCGGCCGCTACCGTGCGCACCGCACGATCGAGCGCGGCCGCGAGCGCCAGCATGGCGCCGTGGCCCACGGCCGACGCCGTGTCGCGGCCGAGCAGCCCGAGCCCCTGCGGCGCGGAGGGCGGCGGCGGCGTTGCGCCGATGTCGCTGGTGTTGTGGTGCAGCGCGGCCGCCAGCAGCCGCGCGCCGGGCAGAATCAGGCCACCGAGATGCGCACCATCGGCCGCCACCGCATCGAATGTCGCGGCCGTGCCCGCATCGATCACGCACGCCGCGCCGCGCGCGCGGCGGTGCGCGGCGAGCAGCGCAACCCACCGGTCCACGCCGAGGCGCCGCGGCTCGGCATACGCACAGCGCACACCGAAGCGCTCGGCACTCGGCGCCACGAATTGCACGGGCGCGCGCGCACCGACGGCCGCGCGCAACTGCTGCGCGAACCCGTCGCCCGCGACGTTTGCGACGACCACACGCGTGAGGTTGCCGGGCAGCGCGGCCGCGAGCTGCCCCAACGCGGCGTCGACGCCGCCGCGGTGCACGGCGCCGCCCTGCGCGAGCAACCCGCCCCCGTCGTACAGCGCCCACTTGATGCGCGTGTTGCCGATGTCGACGAGCGCCTGCATCAGCCGCTCCGCACGCTGACGTCGCCGGCGACGACGCGCCGGCGCGCGCCGGGCGCCGTCTCGATCAGCAGCGTGCCATCCGCCTCGATGCCCGCGGCCGTGCCCGTGACGGGCTCGCCGGCCTCGTCGAGCCGGACCGCGCGGCCGCGCAGGTAATCCGCGGCGCGCCAGTCCTCGCGATAGGCGCCGAAGCCCGTGTCCGCGTAGGTCGCGAACAGCTGCGCGAGCTCCTCTATCAAGGCGACGGCGAGCGCCGCGCGTGCCGGCGGCTTGCCATCCGTCGCGCTGGCGAGATCCACGGCGCCACGCGGCCAGTCGGACAGCGTCGGCAGCAACCCCGGCGGCAGCGCGACGTTCAAACCGATGCCGGCCACGACGTGGCAGCCGCCCTGCCCCTCGGCCGTGAGCTCGAGCAGGATGCCGCCGAGCTTGCGCTCGTCCCAGACGAGATCGTTCGGCCATTTCAACGCGACGTCGACGCCCGCCACGCGCGCGACCGCACGCCGCACGACGACACCGACCGCGAGCGTCAGCGCCGAGAGATCGGCGGGCGTACCGGCGAACTGCCAGCCGACCGACAGGCACAACCCCGCACCGAGCGGCGTGCTCCACTTGCGGCCGCGCCGGCCGCGGCCCGCGGTCTGAAACTCCGCGAGGCACGCGCGCAGCAGGCCGGCCGGCGGCGGCGCGGCGAGCAGGTGCCGGTTCGTAGACTCGATGGCCGTGAAGACTTCGAGCGTCGCGATGCGCGCGGCAACCTGCGGCGCCAGGCTGGCGCGCACGGAGTCTGCATCCAGCAGGTCGATCGCACGCGGCAGCCTGTAGCCGACGCCCGGTACGGCCTCCACCGCGAGCCCCCATTCGGCGAGCTTCGGAATCTGCTTCCACACGGCGGCGCGCGTGACGCCGAAGGTGCGCGCAAGCTCCTCGCCGGAATGCGCCCGGCCGTCGGCCAATGCGGCGAGCAGCCGGTCCGGGCTCACCGCGCCCTCACTTGCCGCCCGACAGGCGGCGGAACACGGGCCGCGAGAAGCGCGACTCGGTGCCGTTCAGCATGCGCTTGAGATTGCCCCGGTGCGCGAAGATCACGAGCGCGGCCGTCGCGCAGGCGAACGTGAACAGGCCCGGATCCTCAGGCAGCGCAGTGAACGCGATGACGACGACCGCGACGACGGCGGCGCTGACCGTGGCGATGCCCACGTACCCCGTCAGCAGCACGATCAGCAGCCAGCTGCCGATCATGACGGTGCCGGCCACCGGCGCCAGGAAGCAGACGAGACCGCCCGCAGTCGCGCCGCCCTTGCCGCCGCGAAACGCGAACCAGACCGGAAACACATGGCCCACGATCGCCGCGAACGCGCTGGCGTACAGCACGGTCGAGCGCTCGACGGACGCGTCGAGGCCGATACCCGGCAGCACGAGCGGCGGAATCACGGCGGCCGCGAGGATGCCCTTGCCGACATCGATCAGCATGACGAGCAGCGCGAACGTCTTCCCCTGCGTGCGCAGCGCGTTCGTACCGCCAGGGTTGCCGCTGCCGACCTTGCGGATGTCCACGCCGCCATACAGACGCCCCACGACGAGGCTGCCCAGCACGGCGCCGAGCAGATAGGCGAGCGTGAATTTGATACCGAGCTCCAGCATGCGCGGCGTTACCTTACGGGCCTTACATCACCGTCATGTTACGGCGCGGCGACTTCCCGAAGCCACGCTTCGCGCCGTTTCGCCGTCTCCGCATCGACCTGCTCCTTCAGCACGAGATAGGCGGTGTCGAGAGGCGCCGCCTTCAGCACGAGCCCCACCTCGAGCAGCTCGTCGCCGCGGAACACGGTCGCAGTGACCCGCTCGCCGGCCTCGAACCGCGCGAGCCGGCGGCGCAGGTTGCGGTCGTTCACGCGCAGCCGATCGAGCGCGACCAGGACGTCGCCGGGATTCAGTCCGGCGCGCTGCGCCGACCCGCCGTCGAGCACGCTCGTGAGCTCGAGCCCGCCATCGCGCGCACGGTACCCCGCACCGAGCGCCAGCACTTCCCCGTTGCCTGCGCGCGGCGTGCCGCCGGGATCGTCGTTGCCGGCGGACGCGCGCAGCTCGAACGTCACGCCGAACTTCGCGAGCAGCTCCGCGAGCGCCAGGTCCGCCGTGCCCCGCACGGCGGCGTCGAAGAACGGCGCGAGATTCACGCCGCTGATCTCGGCTGCGAGCTGCTCGAAGCCGTCTTCCGGCACGCCGACGCCGGGCGCGCCGTAGCGCTGCCACAGCGCGCGCATGACGTCATCGAGCGACGTGCGGCCGTTCGTCTGAAGGCGCAGCGTGAGATCGAGCGCGAGCGCGACGAGTGCACCCTTCGTGTAGTAGCTGATGCTCGTGTTCGGATGGTTCGGCTCGGGGCGGTACAGGATGTCCCACGCGTCGAAGCTCGACTCGGCGAGACTCTGATTGAACCTGCCGGGCGTACGGTACACGCGCGTCATGAGCTCGCCCAGGCGCTGCAGCAGCGCCGGCACGCCGAGCACGCCGCTGCGCCGCAGCATGAGCTCCTGGTAGTAGCTCGTGATGCCCTCGAAGACCCAGAGCAGCCGCGTGTGATTGCGCCGGTCGAGCCGGTACGGCACGAACGCCGCCGGCTTGCTGCGCTTCACGTGCCACGTGTGGAAGTACTCGTGGCTCGCGAGCGCGAGGAAGCGCTGGTAGTCGCGCGGCTGCCCAGCCTCGCCCGGCTTCGGCAGGTCGTCGCGATTGAAGATCAGACTCGTCGAGGCGCGATGCTCGAGACCGCCGTAGCCATCGCCGACCGCGAGCCCGAGGAACCAGTAACGCTCGAACGGCGCGGGACGGCCGAAGAACTCGATCTGCGTGGCGCAAATCTGCGCGAGATCGGCGGCCACGCGCTCGAGATCCGACTCGAACCTTCCGGCCACCACGAGATGGTGCGGCACGCCGCACGCGATGAACTCCACGCTCTCGAAGTCGCTGATCTCGACGGGGTGATCGAGCAGCTCGTCGTAATCGGCCGCGGTGTACGCGCCGAAGCCACGTTCGTCGATCGTGCCGTGCGTGAGCGCCGTCGCGACCCGCCAGTCCTCGCACAGCGAGTGCGGTGGCGGCTCGATCGTGACCTCGATGGCCTCGGCGTCGCGCCCTTCCGGCAGCAGGAACAGGCACGGCCCGTTGAAGTAACCGCGTTGCCGGTCGAGCCAGGCGCCGCGCACGGACTGATCGAGCGCGTAGACCGTGATCGTGAGCGTCAGCGTCCGCCCGGCGCCGCGCACCGCCCACGTGGCCGCGCCGATCTTCTCGACGGGCAGCGGCTCCCGGCCGCTGCGGGCTTCGGCACGCACCACGTGGCGCGCGAAATCGCGCAGCAGGTAGCTGCCGGGGATCCAGGCCGGCAGCGTGAAGCGCTGCAGGGCGGCGGGCTCGTCGATGCGGCATTCGACTTCGAAATGATGCCGATCGAGATCGGCCAGACGCACGCGATAGCGGATCAGGGTCAGGTCCTCCGCGCGCCGGCGGCGCGCCCGAATTCACGCGCGCGCATTGTCGCATAGCGGCACTGTGCTAAGGTGGCCGCAGGCGGTGCCCGCGAGGGCCAAGAGGGAACGCAGTCGAAACTGCGGCTGTTCCCGCAACTGTGAGCGGCGAGGCTTAGCGCCGGATGCCACTGAGGTGCGCCCACCTCGGGAAGGCGCGCGAAAGCCGCACGAGCCGCGAGCCAGGAGACCTGCCGCCGTTGTCGTCCTGCCGTGTGCCGGGAAAGCGCGCGGAGCGGAAATCCGTCGTGGCGACGCTCGAACACTGACCGCCGGCGTCGCACCTGCAGCATGGCAGCGCGGCCCGAGCGTTGGGAGCCGCCGCGATGCGAACGTCCACGCAACGATCGACCGCCGGAGTGAGCGCGCGTGCGCTCGCCCTGCTCGCGTGCCTGCTCGGCACGGCGGCACACGCCGGCGCCGTGCCCCCCGCCGTGGCCTCCATCAACCTGTGCGCGGATCAGCTCGTGCTGGCACTCGCGGATCCGCAGCAAATACTCACGGTGAGCTGGCTGTCGGCCGACCCGGAGGAGTCGCTGTTCGCGATGGAGGCCAAGCGCCATCCGCTGAACTACGGCACGGCCGAGGAGCTGCTGCGCTTGCACCCCGACGTCGTGATCGCGGGCGCGTACACGAACGCTTTCACGCGCGCACTGCTGCTGCGTCTCGGCTACCGCGTCGTGGAGCTGAATCCCGAGACCACGGTGGCCGAGATCGAGAGCAACCTGCGCCGCGTCGCCGCCGCCGTGGGGCACCCCGAGCGTGCCGAGCGGCTCGTCGCGACGATCCGCACCGAGTCGCGCACGCTCGACGCGCACCGGCCGGCGCGCGCGCCTGCCACGGTCGTCGTGCGCCCGGGCGGCTACACGGTCGGCCGGCATTCGCTGGCCGACGAGCTGATGACGCTGGCGGGCATGCGCAACGTGGCCGCCGAGCAAGGGCTCGACCGCTGGGGCAGCCTGTCTATGGAGACGCTGCTGCGCAGCGCGCCGGAGCTGATCGTGCTGACCGGGTACCGGCTCGCGCAGCCATCGCTCGCGAACATGGTGCTGGAACATCCGGCGCTGACGCGGCTGCGAGCCGAGCGCCCGAGCACGACGATTCCCGCGGCGTACTGGGCCTGCGGATTGCCGCAGAGCCTCGACTCGGCCGCATTGCTGCAACGCGCGGCCACACGGTGAGTGCGCCCGCGAACGCCGGCCGCTCGTGGCGACTGCTCGCGGTGCTCGGCGCGGCGACCCTGGCCGCGGCCGCGCTCTCGCTGCTGCTCGGCCGCAGCAGCGGCGGCCCGACCTTCGGCTTCGGCGGACCGGATCTCGCGGACATGATCCTGCGCGAGATTCGCCTGCCGCGCACGCTGCTCGCGCTGCTCGTCGGCGGCACGCTCGGCCTCTGCGGCGCGGCTCTGCAGGGGCTGCTGCGCAATCCGCTGGCCGAGCCCGGCCTGCTCGGCGCATCGAGCGGTGCCGCGCTCGGCGCGGTGCTCGTGTTCTATTTCGGGCTGGCGGGCGGTGACTCGCTGCTGCTGCCGCTCGGCGCGGTCGGCGGCTCGCTGCTGGCGCTCGCGCTGCTCTACGCGCTGGCCGGCCGGCGCAGCGATCTCTTGACCGTCGTGCTCGCCGGCATCGCGATCAACGCGTTCACGGCGGCGGTCACGTCTCTCGTGCTGAACTTCGCGCCGAGCCCGTACGCCGCGCTCGAGATCCTGTTCTGGATGCTGGGCTCCCTCGCCGACCGCAGCCTCGTGCACGTGGGTCTCGCGCTGCCGCTCATGATCCCGGGCTGGCTGCTCGTGCTGTCCGCCGCACGCGGCCTCGACGCACTGACGCTCGGTGAGGAAACGGCCGCGAGCCTAGGCCTCGATCCGCGGCGCACGCAGTGGCTCGTCGTGACCGGTACCGCGCTCGCGGTCGGCGGCGCCGTGGCGGTGACCGGCGTCGTCGGCTTCGTGGGGCTCGTCGTGCCGCACCTGCTGCGGCCCTGGGTGGGGCACCATCCGAGCCGGCTGCTGCTGCCGAGCTTCCTCGGCGGTGCGCTGCTGACCGCGCTGGCGGATTGCGCGATCCGGCTGATGCCGCCCGGGCCGGAGCTCAAGCTCGGCGTCGTCACGGCACTGCTCGGCGCGCCGTTCTTCCTGCGGCTCGTGATCTCGTCGCGCGCCGCCACCGCGGGCTGAGGACACACGATGTCGCTCGCCACCGCCGCGCTCGAGGTTCGCTATGGCACGCGCCACGCCGTGCAACCCACGTCGCTCGAGCTCGGGGCCGCCGGATTCGTGGCGCTCGTCGGCCCGAACGGCGCGGGCAAGAGCAGCCTGCTGAAGGCCCTGGCCGGTCTCGCGGAGCACGACGGCACGATCACGTGGGGGGGCCGCGCGCTCGCGGAGTTCACGCCGCGCGAGCGCGCCCGCACGATCGCGTATCTGGCGCAGACGGCCACGGTCCACTGGCCGCTCGCCGCACGCGACGTGGTGGCACTCGGCCGGCTCGCACACGGCGCGTTCGGCGCGGCGCCCACGGTCGCGGATCGCGAAGCGGTGGACTGGGCGCTCGCACAGACGGCAACCGCGGGGTTCGCGCGGCGCAGTGTCGACGCGCTCTCGGTCGGCGAGCGCGCGCGCGTGCTGCTCGCGCGCGCGCTGGCCGTACGCGCGCCCGTGCTGCTGGTCGACGAGCCGATCGCCATGCTCGATCCGTACCATCAGCTCGAGATCATGGGCGTGCTCGCACGCTACGCAGCCGGCGCCGCGGGCGGGGCCCCGGCGCTGGTCGTGGCCGTGCTGCACGACCTGACGCTGGCCGCGCGCTTCTGCGGCCGCGTGCTGCTGATGAGCGGCGGCCGCGTGATCGAGGACGGTCCTCCGTCCACGACGCTCACCGCCGAGAACGTTCGCCGGCACTACGACGTGGAGCCGTTCATGGCGCATCACGACGGCGAGCCCGTGATCGTGCCGTGGCACTCGCTGCGCGGCGAGCGCTAGCCCGCGCTGCGAATGCCGGGGCGCGCGGCCACGGCCGCGCCCCATTCCTTCAACGCCGGCCGGCCTTCGAGCGGATCCGCACCTGTCGCGCGCGGCGCAAATCCGGCGTACACGTACGCAACGATATCCGCGTACGTGAACCGGCCGCCGGCGACGAACTCGCTCTCACGAAGGCGCGTCTCGAGCCTGTCGAAGAAGATCGCGGCGCGCCGCCGCCCGCGCTCCGCCAGCGCCGGGATCTGCTCGTATGCCACGGGACCGGGCAGCGCGCGTCCCTTGAACGCTTCGTGGCCGTTGCGCAGCGATTCCTGCAGCGCGAGATAGCCCTCGAACGTCAGGATGTCGTTCCACATCAACACGAGGGCCTGCTCGCGGGCGTCGGCACCCATGAGGTTGGGCTCCGGCTGCAACCGCTCGAGGTAGTGGCAGATCGCGAGGCTCTCCGTGAGGCACGTGCCGTCGTCGAGCTCGAGCACGGGCACCGTGGCGCCCGGGTTCCTGGCGAGGAACGCGGGCTCCTGCTGCGCCAGCGCCCGCAGGTCGACCTGCACGGTCGGCACCTCGAGCCCCTTCTCGGCGATGAACAGGCGGACCTTTTTCGGGCTCGGCGCAGTACGGAAATCGTAGAATTTCATGAGGGGGATCCCCGCGGCTGAATCGGCCAAAGTCTACCGCCGGTTGGGGCCACCCGGGCCCTCGTATAATCGTTCGATGGCGAACCTGGTCACTCTGAGCCGGTTGCTATTGCTGATCGTGGTCGTGGCGCTCTCCTACGTGCCGCCCACGCCCTGGCAGCTCGCGAATTTCTTCCTGATCATCCTGATCTTCGTGACGGACGGCCTGGACGGCTACGTCGCGCGCAAGCGCAACGAGACGAGCCTGTTCGGCGCGCTGTTCGACATCGCGGGCGACCGGATCGTGGAGCTCACGCTGTGGATCGTCGCGGCCGACACGGACCTGGTGCGGGCCTGGGTGCCGCTCGTGTTCATCTGGCGCGGCGTGATCGTCGACACGATCCGCTCGAGCAACGCCGTGGCGCAAGGCATGGCGCCATTCGCGCTGATGCGCTCGCGTTTCGGCAAGTTCATCGTAGCGAGCCGGTTCGTGCGCGTGCTCTACGCCGTGGTCAAGGCCGCCGCGTTCGCCGGTCTCGCGCTGCAGCGTCCGCTTCCGCGATACCTCCCGGAGCTCTGGGCCTACGTCGAGTGGCCGTTGACCACCCTCACGTACTTCTTCGTGGATTTCGCCGTGGTGCTGTGCATTGCGCGCGGCGTGCCCGTGGTTGCTGAGTTCGTCTACTCGCAGAAGAACGATATCCTTCGGCGGCCGGGCAGGAAGCAATGACGCTCGCGATCTTCGATGTCGACGGGACCTTGGTCCGCGGCCGCACCGAGTGGCTGTTCTGGAGGTACTTGCTGGCGCAGCGCCGCCAGGGCCCGCGGCAGCTGCTCGCGTGCGCATGGTTCCTGCTGCGGTTCGCGCCGCGCTACGGGCCCCACGTGGCAAAGAAGAACAAGGCATACCTCGTCGGGCTCGCGACGGACGAGGTGGCCGCACTGGCCGCCGAGTTCGTGACGAGCGAGATCGTGCCGCGGCTGTATGGGCCCGCCGTGCAACGGCTGCAGCAGCATCTGCGCAGCGGCGACACCGTCGCGCTGCTGTCGGGCACGCTCGAACCCATCGCGCGCGCGCTCGCGGCGCACCTCGGCGTGTCGCACGTGTGCGCGACCGTCTGCGCCGAGCATGCGGGCCGCTACCTTGCGGGGCCGCCCACGGTGCATCCGTTCGGCCCGATGAAGGTGGAGCTGGCCAGGGAGCTCGCCGCACGGCTCGGCACCGACCTCGCGCACGCGAGCGCCTATGGCGATTCGGCGCACGACCTCGACTTGCTCGAGGCCGTCGGCACACCGGTCGCCGTGCAACCGGACCCGCGCCTGCTGCGCACGGCACGCGCACGTGCATGGGACGTGGTCGCCGCTGACGCGCCGGGCGGGTAAGCCCGGCGAAGTGCCGTTACATGTAGGCGAGCTGACTGTTCGCGACGAGGTCGAACGGCACGCTGCGGTTGCGGCCCTGCAGCTTCGCCGTGTACAGCGCCTTGTCGGCGGCCTTCAGCAACTCGTCGACGCTGCGGAACTTGCGCCCGTCGTTGTGCGTGGCCATGCCGATCGAGATCGTAACGGTCAGGTCGCGCCGCGTGCCGACATCGTGTCGAGCCTCGCGGAACGCGCGCACGATACGCTCGCAGATCGTCTTCAGCAGCGGGTACTCCGTGTGCGGAAAGACCAGAATGAACTCCTCGCCGCCGTAGCGCGCGACGATGTCGGCCGCACGCACGTTGGCCTTGAGGATGTTCGCGGTCGTCACGAGGATCTGGTCGCCCATCGCGTGACCGTACGTGTCGTTGACGGACTTGAACTTGTCGAGATCCGCAAACGCCACGCTGAGCGGCGCGTTGTTGCGCACACTCGCGGTGAACGCATCCCGCAGGAACTCGTCCAGGTAGGCACGGTTGAACAGGTTCGTCAGAGGATCGCGCTTGTTCGATTCCTCGAGGCGCTTCGTCCGTTGCTCGAGCGACTCGGTGCTGTGCTTCAGGCTGTCCACGGTCTGCAGCGCCTGCAGGTTGCGCAGCATCAACGCATCGCGCGCTTCGTCCAGGATCTCGTCTGAGTGGGCCGTCGACAGGATCTCCGTCTCGAAGATGCTCTCCGCGTCCGGAATCATCTTGCGGATCTCGGTCAGCAGCTCGCCCAGCCCTTCCTTGTCGATGTCGAAGTAGCGCTCGGCGCGCTCGGCGAGATCGGCGAATCCGCGATCGCCGGTGGTATCGAGAAACACCTCGGCGATGGCGCTCGCGAGCGCCACGCAGCGGGCGAAGACGCCGTTGCTGCTCTGCTTGGGCACTTTCTCCGGCTCGTGGCTCGCGGCCACGACCTGCTGGGTCCTCTCCGGGAACTGCCACTTGTCGAGCAACCAGCCGCTGACGGCCGCATGATCGACCCCGAGCTGCTCCTGCTCGCGCTTGATCAGAACCGCCTGCCGAACCTGGCTCGGACCGAGCCCGGCATAGAGATCCGGGACGGCGCGGTCGAGCGCCATCATGCCGATGTCCTGGATCAGGCAGGCCAGGAACAGCTCCTCGCTGTCCTTCACGCCGATGACGCGCGCGACCACGTGGCTCGCCGTGGCCGCCAGCAGCGCGCGCCTCCAGTACAGCGGGTAGTCGAGTCCGCCGGTTCCGTTCTCCTTGCCCCACGACTTCAGCAGCGAGAACGAGAGTGCGAGGGAAATCGTCGCGTTCAGGCCGATCACCATGAGCGCCTGGCGCAGGTTTTCGGTCTTGCGCTGGCGCGCGTACATCGGGGAGTTCGCGATGCGCAGGATCTTGGCGGTGATCGCGGGATCCAGGGCCAGCACTTCGGCGATCCGCGCCATGTCGGCTTCGGGATCGTTGGCGAGCCGTATGATCTTGGTGGCGACGCCGGGCGGGCTCGGCAGATTGTTGCAGCTTTCGATTCTTTTTCTGAGCTCTGGCGTTAACAAGACCCCACTCCCCTACGCAATGGTTCGAGTTGCCGGCGGCGCCAACGCTCATTGCGGCGCATCACTGGCTCACGACCCAAAATCGACCCATGGGCAGGAAATCTTAAGAGCAGCTTTGACATAATTTCAGATGGCCGTCACAGACCGTTCGTCCTCCCCTTCGGTCGGCGCGAACCACGTACGATCTCGGACCTACATGAGCACGCAAGCATGGATCGACGTTCGCGAGGTCTCGAAGGCCTACGGCGACCAGAGAGTTCTCGACGGGGCGTCCGTCGCGGTCGAGCGCGGGACGCTGGTCGCGGTAATCGGGCGCAGCGGCTCCGGCAAATCGACGTTGCTGCGCCTGATCGGCGGACTCGAGCCTGCGGACTCGGGCAGCGTGAGCGTGGCCGGCGCCGACCTCGGCGCGCTCACCGAGCGCGAGCGCGCGGCGTGGCGGCGGCGTGACCTCGGGTTCGTGTTCCAGTTCTTCAACCTGCTGCCGACGCTGACCGTGGCCGAGAACGTGGAGTTGCCGCTCGCCCTGAACGGCGTCGCAGCGGGCGAGGCCCGCCGCCGCAGCCGCGCATTGCTGGTCGAGCTCGGGCTCGGCGACTGTGCCACGCGGTTCCCGGAAGAGCTGTCCGGCGGCGAGCAGCAGCGAGTTGCGATTGCGCGCGCCGTCGTGCACGAGCCAAAGCTCGTGCTGGCCGACGAACCGACCGGCAACCTCGACCGCCGGCACGCCCACGA
>DASZSB010000220.1:0-59152 GCA_035548835.1 Gammaproteobacteria bacterium
GGCGGCGAGCCGCGCGTCGTCGACGGCCGCGGCGCGGCGTGGCGCGGTCGCGGTGTTGCTCGCCGGGCCGGCGGCGTCGCGCGACGAGCATGCCACGAGCGTCAGAGCGAAGAGAGCGGCGCAGGCGGCCGCTGCGGAACCAACGTGGCGCATGGGAATCCCCCTCTGCGCATGGTACCGCAGCGGCCGCGGACACGGCGGCTACCGCAGGCAGCACGCGAGCGGCGCGCCGTGCTTGCGCGCGGACGCCGCCCGGGCGTCAGCGCGGCAGCGGCTGGTCGTTGACGAGCGCCACGAGTCCGCGCACGTGCCGATACACGTACCAGGCCCAGGTCGCGAAGATGATGACCCAGCCGATCAGGAAGAAGCGCGTGAACCAGCCGATCACGAAGAACAACAGCGCCCACCAGAACGAGCGGATCATCCAGGCGTGGTGGCTCGCGGCCAGGTCGCCGCAGTCGCGGCGGCTCACGTAGTTCAGGACCAGGCCCACGATGCTCGGCAGCGCGAACATCGCGCCGAACAGATGCAGTACGTAGGCGACGAGTGCCATGGTGCGGCTCGAGGTCATGGTCAGGGCTCCTGCGGTCATCGTGTGTCCTCCCGGTCACGGTGCTCCATGCGCCTCTCTTGCAGGCACCGTGCCAAAGGTGCGATCGGGCCTCACGGCCGCCGCGGCAATGGGGCTCGTCGTCCGGCGGTCCGCGGCGCCGGTGTGGGGCGTCGCCAAGTCGTGGCGAATTCGCGCAAGCTTTGGCGAAAACGCGACGCATCCGGAGCTCGTGGCCTCGGGCTTCGAGCGCGTGAGCGGCCGCAAAAGTCGCGGTAACGCTGCAATCGTGCGCGTGCGGCCGGCGCTGGCACGGGAACTGCAAAGAGTCGCCCGCGAACAGTTACCGATTCCGGGGAGGAACAGGTCATGAACGCCGCCGCGCACTCCGCTGCGCTCGCGAGCACGGTTACGCATACCCCCAGCCGCGGCCATGGACGGCCGTGGCTGCCCCCCTTACGCTCTAACCCGCCATCCGCGATGGGCCTTCGGGCCCCATGAGGTCAATCGCCATGCCCACACCGATGCAGTATCTCGACAAAGCCATGGTCCGCCTGAAGGATCTCGGGCTCATGCCCGACAAGACCGAGGAGGCGCCGGTCGTGGCACTGCTGCGGCGCGTGTCCGATCTCGACCAGGACAAGGTCGTGGCCATTGCCCGCACGCTGTCGCAGGCGTCGCTGTTCAACCAGGTGGTGCGCGAGCAGGTGGCGTCGATGGTCATCAGCGACCGCTACACCGTCGTCACGAATGCGTTCAACAGCATCCGTGACGACGCGAAGTCCATGGTCGAGCAGCTCGAGGACGGCAAGATCAACACGTGGGAGCGTCTCCAGAACGTGTGGATGAAGGCCACGCGCGGCGACATCCCGCAGCGCTTCGACAAGATCAAGAAGACGTATCTCGAGGTCGCCAAGGACACGAACGACCAGATCGAGCGCGAACACCTGATCCTTTCGGCCTACCAGGACTTTCGCGGCGCGCTGAAGGAGTCCGAGGTGCTGGCGCTGCAGGTGCTGAAGACGGCCGAAGCCGCGCTCAAGGTCGAGCAGGACAAGCTCAAGGTCGCGATGGACGCCGTGGAGAAGGCGCCGACCGACGATCTCGTGGCGCGTTCGAAGCTCGAGCTCGCCCGCGACGAGCAGCTGCGCGCGGTGCAGGCCGCGGAAGACCGCTACCAGATCTGCAAGGACATCTCCGACAACCTGACGGTCGGCTACAACACGTCGGAAGTCGTGATGAGCCGGCTCGTGCAGACCACGAGCGCGAAGGACCGCGTGTACAAGCAGGCCATCGCGTTCTTCGGCACGAACGAGACGGTGCTGACCGCGTTGTCCGCGTCGTTCACCGGCCTGCACGGCCTGCACGAGAGCACGCGCACGCTGGAGGAGATGAAGGAGGGCGTCAGCAAGAGCCTCGAGGATCTGGCCGACATCGGCGGCAAGGTGCAGGAGGCCGCGCTGAAGGCGGGCTACGGCCCCACGATCCGTGCCGAGGCCGTGAAGAAGCTCGTGGCGTCCGTCGTGAACTACCAGGAGCGCTCGCGACAGATCATCGCCGAGATGCGCGAGCTCTCGACGAAGAACGCCGAGGAGATTCGCGACGCGGTGGAGACCGGCAAGCAGCGACTGGCGCAGCTCGTCGCGAGCGGCCAGGCACTCGATCTCGTCGCGCCGCGCACGGTGCCCCTGATGAGCCGCAAGCAATGATAAGGAGAGGGAGTCAGGTCCTGAGGGGCTCTCGCGGGACCGTCTGCGCACAGGGATGCGCGCAGCCGAGCCGGAGGGACCCGATTTCCGGCGTGTCTCGGGAGGAGCACTCGACGCCTCTGTCTCCGTCTCTGGCACCGCACTCACGCGCGCGGCGTCGTAGTCGAGCAGGGCGGCGCCGGTGTGGCTCGCCGCGCACGCGCGGATGTCGTCGGGTGTGCCGTACGCGACCACGCGGCCGCCGGCGTCGCCGCCCTCGGGGCCGAGGTCGACGACCCAGTCAGCGGCCGCGATCACGTCCAGGTTGTGCTCGATGACGACGACGCTGTGGCCGGCAGCCACGAGCCGTTCGAGCGCGTTCACGAGCTTCTCCACGTCCGCGAAGTGCAGGCCCGTCGTCGGCTCGTCGAAGAGATACAGGGTCGGCCCCTTCGTGCCGGACTCGGCCAGCTCGCCCGCGAGCTTCAGCCGCTGCGCCTCACCCCCCGACAGCGTCGGCACGGCCTGCCCGAGCGTCAGGTACTCGAGGCCCACGTCGAGGAGCGGCTGCAGCCGCGCACGCACGTCCCTGTGATCGGCGAAGTACGCGAGCGCATCGTCCACCGTCATGTCGAGCACGTCCGCGATGGACTTCGATTCGCCACGCCTGCGCGTGAGCTTCACGTCGAGCACTTCGCTGCGGTAGCGCCGGCCGTTGCAGTCCGGGCAGCGCAGATACACGTCGCTCAGGAACTGCATCTCGACGTGCTCGAAGCCGTTGCCCGAGCACGCCGGGCAGCGACCGTTGCCGCTGTTGAAGCTGAACGTGCCGGCCGTGTACTTGCGCTCGCGGGCGAGCGGCTCGGCCGCGAACAGCTTGCGGATCGGCTCGAGCACGCCGACGAAGCTCGCCGGGTTGCTGCGCGTCGTGCGGCCGATCGGCGCCTGATCCACGAGCACCACGTCCGCGATCTCCCCGGCGCCTTCGATCGCGCGATGCGCGCCCGGCGCGTCCTTCGGCCTGCCGAGCACGTTCAGCAGGCCGTTGTAGAGCACGTCCTGCACGAGCGTGGACTTGCCCGAGCCGCTGACGCCCGTGATCGCGACGAGCCGTCGCAGCGGGATCTCGACGTCGACGTCCTTCAGGTTGTGCTCGGTCGCGCCGCGGATCGAGAGCCGCGCGTCCTTCTTCGTGGTCGCACGGCGCGCGCGCCTGGCGCCGACCCGCAGCTCGCCGCGCAGGTATTGCGCCGTCAGCGTCGCACCGCTCGCGAGCAGCTCGCTGCCGGTGCCGTTGAACACGACGGCACCGCCGGCGCGCCCCGGCCCCGGGCCCATGTCGATGATGCGGTCGGCCGCGAGCATGACCTGCGCGTCGTGCTCCACGACGAGCAGCGTATTGCCGGCGTCGCGCAGACGTTGCAGCACGCCCACCACGCGGCCGAGATCGCGCGGATGCAGACCGATGCTGGGCTCGTCGAGCACGAACAGCGTGTTCACGAGCGAGGTGCCGAGCGCCGTGGTCAGATTGATGCGCTGCACCTCGCCCCCAGAGAGCGTGCGGGACTGGCGATCGAGCGTGAGGTAGGCCAACCCGACGTCGGCGAGGTAGCGCAAGCGGCTGCGGATCTCGGCCAGCACGAGCTCCGCGGCCTCGTCGAACGGCGCCGGCAACGTGAGGCGCTCGAAGAACGCGAGCGTGCGCTCCACGGGCAGCAGCATGAGGTCATGGATGGCGAGCCCCGGCAGCGCGGCGAACGCGGCGGCCGCAAGGTCCGGCACGTGACCCCGGAACCGCGCCGCGGGCGCGACCACGGCCGCCGCGTCCTCCAGCGTGCCCAGCCGCCACAGCAACGACTCCGGCCGAAGACGCGCGCCGTGGCACGCGGGGCACGCGTCGTACGAGCGGTACTTCGACAGCAGCACCCGCACGTGCATCTTGTAGGCTTTCGATTCGAGCCACGCGAAGAACCGCGCGACGCCGTACCACTTGCGCTGCCGCCAGCTGCCCTCGCCGTCGATGACCCAGGCGCGCTGCTCGGCCGTGAGGTCGCGCCAGGGCACGTCGACGGGCACGCCGCGCTGCTTCGCGAAGCGCAGCAGGTCGTCCTGGCATTCCTTGTTCGACTTCGTCTGCCACGGCTTGATGGCGCCGTCGGCCAGCGACATCCCCTCGTCGGGAATCACGAGCCGGTAGTCGATGCCGATCGTGCGCCCGAAGCCGCGGCACTGCTCGCAGGCGCCGACCGGCGAATTGAACGAGAAACTGTTCGGCACGACGTCGCCGTACGCGATGTCGCAGTGCGCGCAATGCCGGTGCGCCGAGAACCTGAAGGCGCGCTCCGGCGCGTCGGCCAGCCGCACGGTCACGTGGCCCGCGCCGAGCTTGAGCGCCGTCTCGAGCGCCTCGACGATGCGCGCCCGGTTGTCGACGGTGAACGCGAGCCGGTCCTGGACGACCTCGATGCCGGTCTTCGTGCGCGCGTGGATCCGCGTATAGCCCTGCCGCGTCAGGAACTGCTCGATCTCATCGCTGCCGAAGTTGTCCGGCACCGTGACGGTGAACGTCACGAGCACGCGCGCGGCGGCCAGCCCGACCGCGGGCTCCGCGGCGAGCTCCGCGTGGATCGAGTCCGCGTCGTCGCGCCGCACCTCGCGGCCGCAGCTGCGGCAGAAGAGCCGCGCGGCGCGCGCGTACAGCAGCTTCACGTGATCGTTGAGCTCGGTCATCGTGCCGACGGTCGAGCGCGAGGTGCGGACCGGGTTCGTCTGGTCGATCGCGATCGCCGGCGGGATGCCCTCGATCCGGTCGACCTGCGGCTTGTCCATGCGGTCGAGGAACTGCCGCGCGTAGGGCGAGAACGTCTCGACGTAGCGACGCTGGCCCTCGGAGTACACCGTGTCGAAGGCGAGCGACGACTTGCCCGAGCCGCTGACGCCGGTCACGACGATCAGCTCGTGCAGCGGGAGATCGAGATCGACGCCGCGAAGGTTGTTCTGACGGGCGCCGCGGATGCGGATGAATGGGTCGGTCATGGGAGAGCGGGCATTGTGCCGCAAAAACCTCCGCCCGGCGTCATCCTTCGGGTGGCATGACGCGCGGCCGGCGACACGCTACAGTGCGGGCTCGGACGCTGGAATTCCAGCCGGGGGACTTCTCATGACGAACGCTCCTCGCCGCGCCGCGCTGACTCGCCGGGCGGCCTTGAAGGGCGGCGCCGCCTTCGCCACGCTCGGCCTGTTACCTGACCTACTGCGCGCACAGACCGCCGCAAAGCCCGCAGCCCCGAAGGGCACCAAGCTCGTCATGCTCGGCACGCGTGGCGGCCCGGGCGTCGATCTCAAGCGCAGCGAGACCGCGAGCGCGGTGATCGTGGGCGGCGCGCCCTACCTGCTCGACTGCGGCTACGGCACGGTGCGCGCGCTCGTCGAATCGGGCATCGGCTTCACGAACGTCGATACGCTGTTCCTCTCGCACCTGCACAACGACCACATGGCGGACCTCGCGGCGCTGCTGTCGCTGCAGTGGACCAGCAACAAGGCCAGGCCGACGCACGTCTATGGGCCGTACGCGACCGCCTCCACGGTCGCGGGCGCGCTGCAGTTCATGCGTGCGGACGTCGAGATCCGCGTGATCGACGAGGGCCGCTCGGTGATGCCGGAAACCGTGTTCTTCGGCCATGACCTCACGGTGGGCGCGGATCCGGTGCGCGTGTTCGCGGACGACCGCGTGGTCGTGACCGCCGTGACCAACACGCACTACCCCGAGCGCGCCGTGGCGCGCATGCCGCACCGCTCGCTCGGCTACCGGTTCGAGACGGCCGGCCGCACGATCGCCTTCGCGGGTGACACCGCCTACTCGGCCAACGTGGTGAAGCTCGCACGGGGCGCGGACGTGTTCGTGTGCGAGATCATGGACCACGCCGTATATCTCGATAACGTGGCGCGCGGAAAGGCCGCGACGGAGGCCGGCAACACCGAGAACCTGTGGCGCCACATCGCCGAAACGCACTCCCCGCCGGCCGACGTGGGGCGCATGGCGAGCGAGGCGAAGGTCAAGACGGTCGTGCTGAATCACCAACTGCGGGGCCCGGCACAGCCCGGCGGCACGGCTTACGCCATCTCGGCGTTCATCGACGGCGTGCGCGAGAAGTTCGCCGGCGAGGTCATCGTCGGCGAAGACCAGCTCGTGATCTGAGCCGCGCTCAGTAGCTCGTGCGGTCGACCTTGTCGCCGCGCAGGTACACGTCGCGGATCCTGCGCGTGTTCCTGATGTCGTCGAGCGGATTGGCCTCGAGCACGATGAAGCTCGCGGCCTTGCCGGGCGCCACGGTGCCCGCGTCGTCGAGCTTCAGGAAGGCCGCGGCGTTCTTGGTCGCGGCCACGAGCACGTCGGCCGGCGCCATGCCGGTCGCCACCATGTCTTCCATCTCGAGGTGCGGGCCCCACGGCGTGTTGCCGTCGGTGCCGAGCGCAATCGTGATGCCTTCGCGGCTCACGCGCGCAAGATTGCGCGCCTGAATGGCGAAGAACGCCTGCGCGTCGGGCTTGTCCACGGCCGCAGCCTGCAAGGGCTCGAGCTGGGCCGGCGGCAGCGCCGATGCCAGCCAGCCGAGATCCGTGGCCACGCCGCGATCCGGCAGGTTCGGTATCAGCACGAAGCCCGGATGCGCCTTGATCAGCGCGATGAACTCGTCGTCGACGTCCTTGTCGCGCACGCCGTGCGCGAAGGCGTCGATGCCGCGGCGCAGCAGCTCCTTGGCGTCGTCCAGGTAGTACTCGTGCGCGATCGCGCGCAGGCCGGCCTTGTGCGCCTCGTCGATCGCGGCGCCATAGAGCTCCGGCGCGAGCTTCTTGTACTGGCCGAGCCGGTCGTCGACCCACACCTTGATGATGTCGACGCCGAGCGCGGCCTGCTCGCGCACCGCCGCGCGCGCCTCGTCTTCCGTCGTGACCCAGTAGGGGATGTCGCTGCGACCCGGCTCCGGCGCCGTGATGCCGCGGCCCGCGAGCCGGTACAGCGCGGCTCCGGGAATGACCTCGTGGCGCACCGCGAACACGTCGTCGCCGTTGTCCTGCCCGAGCGAGAGCGCAGCGCTGACGCCGAAGTAGGCGCGATGCTTGAGGTCGGCCACGAGCGCCGCGCGCTCACGCGACAGGTGCGTGTGCGCGTCGACGATCGCGGGCATCACGGTGAGGCCCTTGAGATCGACCCGCGTGACACCGGCCGGCAGCGTCACGGCCGCCGTGGCGCCGACGAGGCCGAAGTGCTTGTCCGGCCCCACGGTGAAGGTGGCGTCGTCGATGACCGTGCCGTCGCCGACGATCAGGCGCGCGCCGGTGAAGGCCGTGACACCGCGGCCGGGTGCGGCCGCACCCGGCGCTTGCGGAGCGCCTGAATCCCGTCCCGAGCAGGCGGCCAGGACGAGCAACGAGAACGCGACGAGCGCGCGAGCGATGGAACGACGCATGCAGCCCCCCCTCGATTCGCCGGAGTGCTGCGATCTTAACGCAGCGCCGACGTCGGGGGGCTCACGCTCGGGACGGACTCCGCCTCGAGAGGGCGCGCAGGCGCCCGTTACTCGAACGTCTCGCCCTTCTGGCCCCAGCCGAACCCGTCCGAAGGACGCAGCAGGCTGCGCATGCGCAGGCGATGATCGGCCGGATTGCGGCCCGGGTTGCCCGTGATGATGACCTTGTCGCCGGGCTTCAGCGAATCGCGCGTGACGCCCTGACCGGCCAGCGCACCCGCACCGCCCCATTCGACGCCCCAGCGCTGCATCTCGCCCTTGTCGTCCGGCGCCATCACGTGCACGAACGCGTGCGGATTGCGGAACATGAACTGCACGAGCGTGCCTTCGATCTTGATCTCTTTGCCTTCGTCGTAGGTGGCCGTGAACGAATGGTGCGCGTACAGCGGCGCGGCCAGCACGAACGAACCCAGCAACAGCCCCAAGTACCTAGCCTTCACAGTAGGCCCTCCAGTTCCCGATGGCGGTAACGTACCAGAAAACTGACTCACCAGTCGCATTGCGCGCCGCAATGGCTGCAATCGAGATTCGATATCGACGGGTATGCGCTTGCGTCGGGATGTTTCAGGGTGGCGGTGATGCCACTCATGCGGCCGATCGCCGGCGCCGTGCGGCCTCGTTTCACGACCCGCGACCGATCGGTGCGGTTGCTGCTTCGTCGGTCCGGTGCCTGTCGCCGCGCGGCGCGGAGCCGCAGCGCGCTCAGTCGTTGCCGAACCGGCGCGTGATCTCGCCGTAGGCGTCGATGCGGCGATCGCGGAAGAACGGCCAGCCGGCGCGCACCGCGTCGATCTCGGCGAGGTCGATCTCCTCGACGAGCACCACCTCGCGGTCGTGCGGCGCGCGCACCAGCACGCGGCCGTCGGGCGCCGCGATGAAGCTCTGCCCCCAGAACTCGATGCCGCCCGAGCCGCGCGGATCGGGCTCGAAGCCCGTGCGGTTGACGGCCACGACGAAGCAGCCGTTCGCGACCGCGTGGCCGCGCTGCACGGTTTCCCAGGCGCCGTGCTGGCGCTCGCCGTACTGCGCCTTCTCCTCCGGATGCCAGCCGATCGCGGTCGGATAGATCAGGAGCTCCGCGCCCTGCATGGCGGTCAGGCGCGCGGCCTCGGGATACCACTGGTCCCAGCACACGAGCACGCCGAGCCTGGCCGCCTGCGCGGGGAACACCTTGAAGCCGAGATCGCCGGGCGTGAAATAGTACTTCTCGTAGTACCGCGGGTCGTCCGGGATGTGCATCTTGCGGTACTTGCCGAGATAGCCCCGATCGCCGTCGAGCACGGCCGCCGTGTTGTGATAGAGGCCGGCCGCACGCTTCTCGAACAGGCTCGCGACGAGCGCGATGCCGAGCTCCTTCGCGAGCGGCGCCAGCGCCTCGGTCGTGGGACCGGGCACGGCCTCGCCGAGCGCGAACTGCGTCGCGTCCTCGCTCTGGCAGAAGTAGCGCGAGCGGAACAGCTCCGGCAGCACCACGACGGCGGCCCCTTTGCGTGCCGCCTCGCGCACGCCGGCGATCGCGCGCGCGAGGTTGTCGCCCGGATCGGCGCTCATCGCCATCTGGACGAGCCCGACCTTCAGCGGGCGCGCGCCCGTCATCGCGAGGGTTCCCGCTCGATCCGCGTGTCGCAGTACGTGGTCTGCGGGAAGACCGCCATGTACTGATCGAGGATCTCCATGGCCTGCGTGGGGCGCACGACGTTCTGCTGGATCTTCGTGCGCACGAGCTCGCTCATGCGCCGGTGCAGGTCGTTCGGGAAGTACTGCACCTGCGCCAGCATGTCCTGCACGGCGGTGCCCGGGATGATCTTCTCGATCCAGAAGTGGTCGGGCTCCTCGTGGTCGGCGTACACGTGCGCTTCCGATACGCGGCCGAACAGATTGTGGGCGTCGCCGATGATGTCCTCGTACGCACCCATCAGGAAGAATCCCAGCAGGTACGGGTCACCATTCTGCGGCGTGTGCACCGGCAGGGACCGGTTGTCGCGCGCCGACACGTAGTGCACCACCTTGCCGTCGGAGTCGCACGTGAGGTCCACGAGCACGGCGCGCCGCTCGGGCTGCTCGTCGAGCCGGTCGATCGGCAGGATCGGGAACGGCTGGCCGATGGCCCAGTGGTCCAGCATCGACTGGAACACCGAGAAGTCGCACAGGTACTGATCCGTGAGCTTGTCCTCGAGCTCGACGATCTCGGGCCGCGAGGACTCGGGATTGCGCTTCAGCACCCGCAGCAGGTGCGTGCAGATGTCCCAGTAGATGTTCTCGGCGAGCGCACGCTGCTCGATCGGCAGATACCCGAGCGTGAAGAGCTGCCGCACTTCCTCGAGCCGCTCGTTGGCGTCGTGATACGCCTCGAGCAGCTCGGACTGTTTGCGCGTCTTCGGCAGCGCGGTCAGGATGCCGTTCAGCGCATGCACAGGCTCGGCCGCATTTTCGTCGACCGTCTGCACGGGCACGTTCGGATCGTCCTTCTGATGCGCGCCGAGCACGGGCACGATCAGCACCGAGTGATGCGCCGTCAGCGCACGGCCGCTCTCGGTCACGAGCACCGGCGTCTTGACCTCGTTGGCGTCGCAGACTTCCTTGATCGTGAAGATCACGGCATTCGCGTACTCTTCGAGGCTGTAGTTGATGCCGGCGTCCTCCTCCATGTGGCCCTTGTCGTAGTTGACGCCGAGGCCGCCGCCGACATCGAGGTATTTCAGGCCGATGCCGCGCTTCACGAGCGCGCAGTAGATCTGCGCGACTTCCTTCGTGGCCTGCTTCAGCACCTGGATGTCCGCGATCTGGCTGCCGATGTGGCAGTGCAGCAGCACGAGCTTGTGCTGATTGCCGGCCGCCTCGAGCTCGTTGACCATGGTCATGAGCTCGCTGACGTTGAGCCCGAACTTCGAGTTCGTGCCGGAGGACTCGGCCCATCGACCTGCACCGCGCGTCAGCAGGCGCACGCGCACACCGAGCTGCGACTGGAACCCCGTGGAGAACGCGAGGCCCTTCAACTCCGTGAACTCGGAGTACTTCTCCATGACCGGCACGATGTTCTGCCCGAGCTTCTGCCCGGCGATCATCAGCGACAGCATCGTGCGGTCCTTGACGCCGTTGCACACGAGCAGCGTGTCGCCGTCGATCTGCGGCAGGCAGGCGATCAGCTCCGCCTTCGAGCCGCACTCGAGTCCCATGCCGTACGGCCGGCCGGCGTCGAGCAGCTCGTCGACGACCTCGTGCAGCTGATTGACCTTGATCGGATAGATGCCGCGGTACTCGTTGCCGTAGTTCGATTCCGCGATCGCACTGCGGAACGCCTCGTTGATGCGCCGCACCTGCGCCCGCAGGATGTCCTGGAACCGGATCAGGAACGGGAACTGCACGCCGCGGCGGCGCAGCTCCGCGACGATCTTGACCATGTCCATCGTCGTGCCGTGCTCGTCGAGCGCGCGAATGCCGACGTGCCCATGCTCGTTGATGAAGAAGAACGGCTCGCCCCAGCTCTGGACGCGATACAGCTCGATCGCATCGGCAACGGTCCACTCGGCGGGCGCCGCCTGTTTTTTAGGTTGCGACGACATGGCGTTACTCTCCCAGCACGTGAGCGAAGATCAGCGGCGCAACGATCGTCGCGTCGGACTCGATGATGAACTTCGGCGTCGACGCCGACAGCTTGCCCCAGGTGATCTTCTCGTTCGGCACGGCGCCCGAGTACGAGCCGTAGCTCGTGGTCGAGTCGCTGATCTGGCAGAAATAGCCCCAGCGCGGGATGTCCTTGATCTGCAGGTCCTGCTCGAGCATCGGCACCACGCAGATCGGGAAGTCGCCGGCAATGCCGCCGCCGATCTGGAAGAAGCCGATCGAGGACTTGCGGCAGGTCTTCTGGTACCAGTCCGCGAGATACATCATGTACTCGATGCCGCTGCGCACGGTGTGCACGTTCTTCACGTCGCCCGAGATGCAGTGCCCCGCGAAGATGTTGCCGAGCGTCGAATCCTCCCAGCCCGGCACGATCATCGGCAGATTGCGCTCGGCCGCGGCCAGCAGCCAGCTGTCCTTGGGATCGATCTGGTAGTGCTGCTTCAGAACCCCGGACAGCAGGATCTTGTACATGAACTCGTGCGGGAAAAACTGCTGCCCGGCCTTGTCGGCCCGCTGCCACTCCTCGAGCACCGCGCCCTCGATGCGGCGGATGGCCTCGAACTCCGGAATGCAGGTGTCCGTCACGCGATTCAGGTGCCGCGAGAGGAGGTGCTCTTCCTGCTCCGCCGTCAGGTGGCGGTAGTGCGGAATGCGCACGTAGTGGTCGTGGGCGACCAGGTTGAACACGTCTTCCTCGAGGTTCGCGCCCGTGCAGCAGATCGCGTGGACCTTGCCCTTGCGGATCATCTCGGCCAGCGACAGGCCGAGCTCGGCCGTGCTCATGGCGCCGGCCAGCGTGACCAGCATCTGCCCGCCGTCGTCCAGGTGCTTGACGTAGGCCTGGGCCGCGTCGACCAGCGCCGCGGCGTTGAAGTGGCGGTAGTGATGGCGGATGAAACTGGAGATTGCGCCCACGGCTCTTGTACCTCAGGCGTCTACGCGCCCGTCAAAGCGTTGAAGATTAGGAAATCGCGCCCCGCGCCACAATAGCGCCGGCGTTCACGATCGCGGCGCCGGCACGGCCGGCACCTGTTGGGTCAGACAGTGCAGGGCGCCGAGCCCCGCAATGAGGACCCGGCAATCGACGGGCACCACGCGGCGGCGCGGGAAGCACTCGCGCAGAATGCCGCACGCCGCGTCGTCCGCCGGGCAGGCGAACGTCGGCACGAGCACCGCGTCGTTCGCGATGTAGAAGTTCGCGTAGCTGGCCGGCAGGCGCTGGTCCGCAAGGTACTGCGGCTCCGGCATCGGCAGCTCGCGCACCTCGAGCGGCTTGCCGCCCACGCGCAGCGTGTCGAGCAGGCGCCGGTTGGCCGCCAGGGGCGCGTGATTCGGATCGGCGCGGTTGGGCTCGACCACGGTCACGACGGCCCGGGGCGCATAGAAGCGCGTGAGGTCGTCGATGTGCCCGTCGGTATCGTCGCCTTCGATGCCCTCGCCGAGCCACAGGATCTCGTTCACGCCGAAGGAGTCGCGCAGCAGGCGCTCGATGTCGGCCCGCGTCAGCGTCGGGTTGCGGTTCGGATTCAGCAGGCACTGCTCGGTCGTCAGCAGCGCGCCCTCGCCGTTGACCTCGATCGACCCGCCCTCGAGCACGATGCCGGGCTGCGCGAAGCGAGGCACGCCGAGCACCTCGGCCATCTGCCGGCCGATCTCCCGGTCGAGATCGAACGGCGGGTACTTGCCGCCCCAGGCGTTGTAGTCGAAGTCGACGGCGAGCCGCGGCTCGTCGGCCGTCGGCCGCATGACGATGATGGCGCCGTGATCGCGGCACCACGCGTCGTTGGTCGGGAACTGGTGGTAGTTGAGCCGCTCCGACGGGGCGGCGGCGGCCAGCAGCCGGCGCACGTGCCGCTCGTGGTCGGCATGCAGCACATTGATGTGCACGGGCTCGCTCTCGGCCAGCGCGCGCACGAACTCGACCATCGCGGGCTCGACACCGGCAAACACGCCGGGCCAGCTGTCGCGGTTGTGCGGCCAGGACAGCCAGGTCGCCTCGTGCGGGGCCCACTCCGCCGGCAGGCGGTAGCCTCGGGCAGTCGGCCAGTTGTTCTGCTCGGCGGTCAACGTCGTTCCACCCTCGAAGCGGCCACGGTAACGATCGCGCCGGCGGGGCGGACCGAAACGGGCGCGCATCATAACTGCTGCGCCCCGCGACCGATACACCTGCGGCGGGACGAAACCGGTATGATGCGACGATGCTTCAGTCAGCCGTAAACGGACGCATGCGCGGGCTCGCGCGAGCATGGCCAATGGTGCTGGCGTGCGGCTGGCTCGTCGGCGCCGGGCCGGCCACGGCGGCCGGAGTGGCCGACGGCACGCTGCTCGTGGCATCGCCCGATCTCGAGGACCCGAACTTCGCCCACACCGTGGTGCTCGTGCTGCGCAGCGACCAGAGCGGCACGCTCGGGGTGATCATCAATCGGCCTACGACGCTGGTCCCGGCCGTCGTGTTCCCGGAGCTCGCCAAGAACGTCGGCGCCTACGCGGGCAAGCTGTACCGGGGCGGTCCGATCGCCGCGGGACGGCTGCTGTTCCTCGTGCGCGGCCTGGCGGCAGCCACGGTGCAGGGCCCCGAGGTCGTGGAGAAGGTCTTCCTGAGCGGCGACCCCGACGCGCTGCCCGACATAGTGCGACTCGCCGACGGCACGAACGACCTGCGCATGTACGCCGGGCACGCGGAGTGGATGCCGGGCCAGCTCGACCGCGAGATCGCGGCCGGCGGCTGGATGACGGTGCCCGCAACGGCCGAGCTCGTGTTCAGCGCCGACCCGACGGCGCTCTGGGAAGACCTCACGACGCATACCGGCGAGACGGTCGCCGACGCCGGCGCGCACTGACGCGCCAGGCGGCCCTCAGCCGTTCGCGGCCGACCGCCGTTTCGGAATCCGCTCGAGATCGGCATTCAGATAGACGACGCCCACCTCGCCGCGCTGGGCGATCGCGATGGTCTTCTCGAGCGCGGCCTGCGGCTCGAGGTCGAGGTCGGGAATCAGCTCTTTGACGACGTAGCCGGCCGCGCCGGGCCGCACCATGAACAGCGAGGCTCGCGTGCGCGCGCTCTTGCCTTCGCCGACGCGCAGCAGGCGCAGAAACAGCGTAGGCCGCGTAATGGGCTCGGTCGGCGTGCCCTGGATGACCTGCACGCCGTCCTTGACCGCTGTCGCTCCCTTCTGCGCCATCGTCGGAGCCCGCCCGTCGACCGTCCCTGGCCTGGCGTTTAGTGTCACCGCGGGCGCCCGGGTTCGACTGTGACCGGCGTCTCGGAGTCGGGGTTTGCGCGGCGTGGCGGGCTTGCGGTTCTGCGGGCCCGCGTTTGGTGACGGTGCCAATCGTGCCGCCGCCATGAGAGCGCCCTTTCGGCACCGCCGTGAATACATCCCTGTAGGCTGCGGCGGCGACATCCTGTCGCCGACGCTGCCGAAAGGGCGCTCTCACGACGACGGCGCTCGTCCGAGTACCGGGCGCGGGCCCGCGATCGCGTCATCGCGGCCGCGCAGACCGGACGCCGGGCTCAGTGGACCGAGCGGACCCGGTAGTTGCCGCGCTGTTCGTCGAGCTCGAGCGAGATCAAGCCTTCTTTCGCGGCCTGCTCGAGCAGGTCGGAGAAGTTGCGGTAGCCGTAGTAGGTCTCGTCGAAGCCGGGGTACACGCGCTTCACGGTCTGCTTCACGAGCGAGCCCCACACCGTGGCGTAATCGGCCTCGAGCGAGTGGACGGTCTCGACCAGCCGGTCGAACGCCTCCTGCTGCTTCTTGTCCTCGGTCTTCTTGGCACGCGGGCGCTCGCGCTTCGACACGCGGATCAGGTCGTCGTAGAAGATGAACTCGTCGCAGTTGTTCGCGAGCAGGTCGGACGTGGAGCTGCGCACGCCGCAGCCGATCACGCGCTTGTTGTTCTCCTTGAGCTTCGAGACGAGCGGGGAGAAGTCGCTGTCGCCGGTCAACAGCACGAACGTGTCGATGTGGCTCTTCGAGTAGCAGAGGTCGATTGCGTCGACGACCATGCGGATGTCCGCGCTGTTCTTGCCGGACGCCTTGGAGCTCGGGATGTCGACCATCTCGAAACCGTGCATGTGGAACTCGCGCATGAAGTTCTGGAATCGCGTCCAGTCGCAGTACGCGCGCTTGAACACGATGCGCCCGCGCTCGAGCAGCCGCTTCAGCACGAGCTCGATCTCGAACCGGCCCTTCTTGTCCTGCTCCACACCGAGTGCCAGATTCTCGAAATCCACGAATACGGCGGTCGTGAGCTCGCTGCGTAACGAAGGTTCTACGGACATCGTGCTTCCTGTGCTGTGGTAGGGAAAAAGCGGACCGCGATCGGCGCCGCGCGGGAATCACGGCATCTTAGCGCCGCCGCCGGGTCTGGCAAGCGCGGCGTCTAGGCCTCGGCGGCCTCTGCCAGCGTCTCGGTCAGCAGCCCGACCAGCGCGCGCCAGCCCCGGCTGCCGACGTGCTTCTGGTTCACTTCGAGCTCCACGCCCGCATAACGCGTATCGCCGTGCTTGCGCCGCAGGTGCGTCACGAGGGCGTCCGACGTGCCGCGATACGGATAGTTGTGGCGCAGTTCGAGCTCCGGGGCCGCGGCGCGCACGGCCGCATGCCACGCATCGATGAAGCGCACTTCGGCGCGCCGGCGCGGGTCGTACAGGAAGCCGATATCGCAGTTGCGGACCTCGCCGCGCAGCACGGGCGTGAAGCTGTGCGACGCCACGTGCAGCACGGCCCGACCCCTCGCGACGGCCGCGTCGACGGCGCCCTCGACCGCGTTGCGGTACGGCCAGTAGTGCGCGGCCATCACGGCCGCGCGCTGCTCGCGCGTGAGCGGCCGCGTGTACTCCGAGAACACGTTCCTGTGGTGCGGCGAGCGGTTCAGGTCGACGACGAGCCGCGTCGTCGTGGCCGTGTACGGGCTCACCTTGAGCCGCCGTCCGAAGGCACGCGCGACCTCGAGCGCCCCGTAGTCGAGCCCGCGGTGCGAATCGAGCACGGGCCCTGCGCCCGCGAACAGGTGCGCATACGCCGCTGGCACGCGGTTGCCGCCATGCTCGCAGCTAACGAGCAGCTGGCGGCGGGGGCGCGAACGGCCGGCTGTCGGCCAGCGCTTCGCAGAGTTGCTCATAGACCCTCGTGAGCTTCGCGCGCGTCGGCAGCGGCCCCACGGCCTTGCCGATCCGCGTGGCGAGCGTGCCGTGGCGCAGATAGTGCTCGAGCAGCCGGCCCGTCGCGACGTCGAGGACGCCGCGCGCGGACACGTTCTCGATCAGTTGTTCCCAGAGCTGCTTCAGCTCGGCACTGCTGCCCCGATACCCGAACGCATGGAGATAACGCCGGTCGCCGATGCCCGTCGCCTCGGCCTGCCGCTCCGTGAGCTTCAGCAACGCGCCGAGATCGGCAGTGGACCAGCGGTTCATGCCCGCGACGTCGAGCCACTGCTCGGCGCAGAGCAGCTTCAGCACCTCCGCAATCAGCGTGGCGTAGGCCACGTCCATCAGCGGCGTCTCCTGCACGTCGAGCACGCGAATCTCGATCGCCATGCGGTCGAAGCGCGCGATCGCGCCGCGGGCGTTGACCCACTCGTTGCGCAGCACGCCCTCGGGATCGTGCGGCGCGAGATCGGCGTAGATCCGTTCCAGCACCCGCTCGTGGTACTCGCCGATCGAGCCGACGGGCTCCGGCACCACGTCGCCGGTCACGGACGGGATCTTCGCGCAGTTGCTGCGGTAGACAACGAGCCGGTTGTCGAGGATGCCGTTGCGCTCGCCGTCGACGATCGGCGAGCTCGCGGCGAGGCCCGGCAGGATCGGCAGCAGGAAGCGGATGGCCGCATGCAGGCGCGCGAACTCCTCGTCGCCCGCGAATGGCAGGTTGATCTGCATGCTCTGCAGGTTGGCCCAGCCGTGCCCCTTGCAGGAGAAGACGCGGTCGAACGTGTCGTAGATCTCGCGCGTGCCGTGCGGCCACAGGCGCACGCCGTTCGGATCCATCCAGGGATGCATGGCCGTCGGCATCAGGCGCATGCCTTCCCGCCCGAGCGCCTCGTTCGCGAGCCGCACGTTGGCCGCGAAGTCGGCGCTCAAGCCCGCGAGCGCGCGCCGCGGGCCGTTGCACTTGAGCTCGATCACGTGCAGGGCGAGTTCGTTGTTCCACGCGACGGCGCCGTTCTCGAACTCGTCCGTGTGCTCGCCGGCCACGGCTTCCAGCAGCTGATCGGCGGCCGGCGCCACGTCCAGCCGCTCGCCATCGACGAGCATGTACTCGACTTCGACACCGTAGGCGTCGAACAGCCGCAGCGGTTGCTCAACCGGCGGGCTTGAACTGCTTTCCGGCATCGACGCGGGCCTTGAAGACTTTCATGATGCGATCGTACAGCTCGTCGCCGAGCACGGCGTCTTCCACGCCGCGATCGATGTTCGGGTTGTCGTTGACCTCCATCAGCACCTGGCGGCCATTGACCGTTTTGATGTCGACGCCGTACAGGCCGTCGCCGATCGCGTTCGCGGCCTTCAGCGCGAGCTGCAGCACGTCGCGCGGCGCGTGCTGCACGGCGATCGTCTCCGACTCGCCTTCCTTGGTGCGCTGCTCACCGTGCTGGTAGATCTGCCAGTGCCCGTCCGCCATGTAGTACCGGCACACGAAGAGCGGCTGGCGGTCGAACACGCACACGCGCCAGTCGAACTCGGTCGGCATGAACGACTGCACCACCACGAGGTCGCTGCGCGAGAGCAGCCGCTGCAGCCCCGTGGACAGGTCCTCCGTCGTATCGGCACGGAACACGCCTTCCGAGAACGCGCTGTCGGGCTGCTTCAGCACGCATGGCAGCTTCAGCTCGCGCACGATGTCGTCCGTCCGCGCGCTGCTGACGACCATCGTCGGTGGAATCGCGAGATTGAAACGACGCGCGAGCTCGAAGAGATACACCTTGTTGCCGCAGCGGATGATCGACTCGGGATCGTCCACGACCACGAGCCCCTCCGTCCTCGCCCGGCTCGCGAACCGGTACGTGTGGTGGTTCACGTTCGTGGTCTCGCGGATGAACAGCGCGTCGAACTCCGCGATGCGGCCATAGTCGTCCCGGTTCAGGAACTCGACGTCGAAGCCGTTCGCGCGCGCCGCGCGCTCGAAACGCCGCAGGGCCTCGCGGTTCGACGGCGGCGAGCGCTCGTCGTCGTTGGTCAGGATGGCGAGATCGTGCTCGTACTGCGCGCTGCGGCCGAGACGTCCGGCCGGACCGCGCCGGGCGAAGTGGTTCTCGATGACGCGCTGCAGGAAGTCGCGGTGGCCCGCGGGCAGATCGCCCACGGGGATCGGCGCGATGCTCGACGGTCGCCACTTGCCCGTGGTCGAGGACTTCGAGAACGACGCCCGCATCAGCGGCACGGGGAACAGGTTGAACAGCGCACGGCTCAAATCCGCGTGGCGCTCGGCCAGGTTGCAGCCGAAGTAGATGCTGAGCTCGAAGCGTTTCGACACGATGGTGTGCAGCGAGCGCTGGATCAGCTCCTCGAGCTCGTCGTCGGCGCGCAGCAGCGAGCGGGACTTCGTGTCCTGGATCGTGGCGACGCTCGGCATCGTGCGGTGGCCGCGCGCCGTCGCGAGCAGCGACACGTAGTAGCCGGCCGTCTGGTAGCCGTACGAGTCACACAGGTTGTAGACGCGCGCCTGCCGCAACCCGCTGAATCGTTCCTCGCGCAGATACGCGTCGGCGCTGATGACTTCCGCGCCTTGGAACTGCAGCGGCCACTGCTCGGGGTGATCAACGACGATGAAGGCCGTCATCGCCTGCGGGACTTCGGTTCGATGATGAGCAGGTTCGCGTCGTACGTCATGATGCCGAGCAGAATCGCGCCGATCAGCCGCTGCACGTTGACCGCATAATAGCGCGAACCCACGAGCGGATTGCCCTCGTGCGGATCGGCGATCAGGATCTCGCGCGTCACGCGCCGATACCCCGTCAGCACGACGAAGTGCCCCACGGGCTCGCCGCGAATCTCGTCGTCGTCGTTCGTCTCGGGCACCTCGCGCATGGCGCGATACAGATACGTGGCACTCAAACCCGTGATGACCGGCGTGCCGCGCTTCAGGTACTTGCGCAGCAAGGCCGGCTCGAGGTCGCGCAGCTTCAACCTGCCGCCGAGCCGCAGGAACTCGTCGTAGCCGCGCGTCGCGGTCTGCAGACGCTTCCAGTGCTTCTGCGCGGCCTGTGCCTGCAGCCGCACGCGGATCTCCTCGTTCGGCAGGTCGAACCAGGTCGGATCGAACAGATCGAGGTTGTACGTCAGCATCGTGACGTCGTAGCCGCGCGCGAGCGCATGATTGGCGAGGAACACGTCGAGCGTGCCGCCGCGATCGAGCATGCGGATGTCGGCGATCACGCTCGCGAGCGATACTTCGTCGCCGTAGAAGCGGTAGATCCCGTGCAGGCACGCAGGGCCGCAGGTGACGTCGTCGGGTTGCGGCTCGACGACGAAGCCGAGACCGGGCTTGGCCGGACGCGCGGGAGAACCTCTGCGCTTGCGTTTGACGTTCACGTCGGATCGGCGGTGCGGGTCCAGGACTTCGCCCCATTCTAGTTCAGGCGGGGCGAAAGCCGGCGGCGGCGATCCGCACTCTCGTCGGATCGCCGCCGTCACTCCTGAATCTCTTCGCTGGCCGCGATCAGCGCGAGGGGTGGCGCGGCAATCGGCTACAGCTTGACGTCGAAATCGTCCTGCTCGTAGTCGTCCCAGTCCGAGAGCTGTTTCCGCAGGTTCTGTTGCTCGTTGCGGAGCTCGACTCGCTGGCGGGCGGGCTTCTTCTGGCGGCGCGCGTCGCGCGCGGAATGGTCGTCGGAATCGTCGAGATCGTCGCTGGACTCGAAATCGTCGAAGAAGTGGGCTTCATTGCCTTCCTCTTCGACCTGCTCTTTGGGCTTACGCATCGTAACCCTCCTTGCCTGCAATCACCGTCTCCGGGTCTTGCGCCCGGTTTGCCGCCTTTCCGGCGGACCATTCGACCGCCGCCGGCACGGCGCCGGACGGCGATGAGCTGCGCACTATAGAGTGTTCGCGACCCCTGTCAAGACAAGAAATGCCTAGACAAATCCGGTGGTTAGTGGACTTCTTTGGGCCTGAGTCAGGCTTGGCGGGCAGCCGCTCGCGACGGTGGCCGCAGCGGACGGATCGTCTTACAGAACACCACCTTATGATCGCCCGGAGCGTAGAAGTTCCGGAGCCTCGCCACCTCCCGGTAGCCCGCATCCCGGTAGAAACGGCGGGTCCTCGCGTAGACCGCGCGCGACGAGGTTTCGATGTACAGCCCCCCGCCGCCGCGCCCGGCCACGGCTCGCTCGGTCAGCCGGATCAGCGCCTGGCCGACGCCCTGGCCCTGGGTGGCCGGCGCCACGGCGATCCAGTACAGGTCGTAGCTGCGTCGCGTCAACGGCACGTTGCCCCAGGCCGCGTAGCCAACGAGCCGGCCCGCACGCTCCGCGAAGAAGAACTCGTAGCCACTGCGTGCGCCGCGTGCCAGCCGCTCCTCGAGCAACTCGAGCGCTATTGCGCGCTCCTCGGGATGGAACACCCCCGTCGAAGCCACGAGCCGGCGCAGTGCCGGCACGTCGGCGGGCTGCGGTCGGCTGCGATAGCGCAATTCTGTGCCCGCCTTGCTCACGCACTCCTCCACGGCGAGCCCGCCGTCCGTCGCAACGCGTCGTCGACGAGCCAGCCGACCGCCGTCGCGTAGTCGATGCCCGCCACCGCGAGCGCGGCCGCAAAACCGGCGTCGGGCGACAGGCACGGATTCGCGTTGACCTCGAGCACCCACGGCTGGCCCGCCGCGTCCACGCGAAAGTCCACGCGCGCATAGCCGCATAGATCGAACAGCGCCCAGCAGTCGCGCGCAAGGCTCGCGGCGCGGGCGGCGAGCTCCGGCTCGACGGCGAAGCTGCGCACCGTGCTGCGGTACTCGAAGCTGTCGGCGTGCCACTTCGCCGCGTACCCCACGATCGCCGGCTTGTCGGCCGGAAAGCCCTCGAAACGGATCTCGGCCACCGGCAGCGCGCGCACGCCACCCTCCGCCGCGATCAGCGCCACGTTCAGCTCGCGCCCGGGGACGTAGCGCTCGGCGAACCAGTCGCCGCCGTACGCCGCGCGCCGCGCTGCGAGCACGGCCGGCACCGCACCGGCACCGCGCACGACCGAGGAGTCGTCGATGCCGAGCGACGCGTGTTCCCACACGGATTTCACGATCCAAGGCCCGGCGTCGGCGCCCGCGTCGAACACGGCCGGCGTCGGCAGGTCTGCCCGCAGCAGATGGCGCTTGGCCAGCAGCTTGTGCGAGGTCAGGCCGAGTGCCGTCGCGGAACAGCCCGTGAACGGCACGCCGCGGGACTCGAGCAGCGCCGGCACCACGTGAATCAGCTCGCCGCGGCCGTCGAGCGACTCCACGAGGTTCACGACGAACGCAGGGCGCGCCGCCGCGAGCAGCCGATCGAGGCGCGTGAGGTCGAGACCCACGGGCTCGATCGCCGTGGCATAGCCGAGCGGCTCGAGCGTGCGCGCGATCGCCTGCGCCTCGACCAGAGTATCGCTGGCGTCCAGACGGTCGGCGGCCGCGAAGGCGTCGTGCAGCAGCAGAATTCGCGGTTGCATCGGGGCAGCGAGCGGTGGCCCGGCGCGGCCGCTAGGCCGGGGCCTCGGCGGCCAGCCGCGTGGCCGTGCAACGCAGGATCTCGCCGATCAGTGTCCGGTAGTCCATGCCGGACAGCTGCGCCATGATCGGCAGGTCCGAGTGATCCGGCGTGAGCCCGGCCAGAGGATTGACCTCGAGCATCTGCGGCCGGCCCGCGCCGTCGAGCCTCACGTCGACGCGCCCGGCGTCACGACAGCCGAGGCAGCGCCACGTCGCGAGCGCGACGTCCTCCACTTCACGGCGCAGCGGCCCCGGCGCGAGCAGCCGGTACTCGACGAGCTGGCGCCAATGCGCCTTGTTGCGGTACGAGTACACGCCCGCGTCCGCGCCTTCGCGCAGCGCGACCTCGAGTGTGGCCAGCGCACGTGCGTCCGCGCCCGTGCCCAGGACACCGACCGTGAACTCCCGGCCGCTCAGGTACTCCTCCACGAGCACGGGCTGACGGTATTCCGCCAGCAGGTCGGTGCAGGCGGCGAGTAGCTCGGCGCGGGTGCGTACCAGCGACTTCTCGGTCACGCCCTTGCTGGTGCCTTCGGCCACGGGCTTCACGAACAGCGGCAGCGGCAGGTCGATCGCGGCGGCGTCCTCCGGCTTCGTCACGAGGGCGAAATCCGGCGTCGGCACGCCGCAGCCGCGCGCCACGTGCTTGGCCATGCCCTTGTGCAGCGTGAGCGCGCAGACCAGCGGATCGGAGAACGTATACGGCACGCCATAGGCCTCGAGCAGCGCCGGCACCTGCGACTCGCGCCCGAAGCCGGCGACGCCCTCGGCGATGTTGAACACGAGATCCCAGCGCTCGCCGGCCACGAGGCGCGCCGCCAGCGCCCGAACGTGGCCGATCCGGTCGACTGCGTGCCCCAGGGACTCGAGCGCACCCGCGATCGCGCCGATCGTGACCTGCGAATCGAACTCGGCGACCGCGTGCTCGCTCATGCCGAGCGCCAAATAGTCGTCCTTCAGGTCGTAGGTGAACCCGATCCGCACCCTCAAACCCCTGTTGAAAGCGCGTACCCGCGCGGCTGCTGGTCGTTATTTGCCGAGTGTACCGTCGGGATCCGGGTACCGGCACTCCGCGCCGCGGAAGTTGCGCAGCAGCAGGTCGTCGCCGTCGCGGCCGAGCACGGCGTCGGGCAGCATCGCGATCTTGCCGCCGCCGCCCGGAGCGTCGACAACGTAGTTCGGCACCGCGTAACCCGTGGTGTAGCCGCGCATCTGCGAGATCAGCTCGAGCCCCTTGTCGACCGTGGTCCGGAAGTGGCTGGAGCCGCTGATCGGATCGCACTGATACAGGTAATAGGGCCGCACGCGGATCTTCAGGAGCGCGTGGAACAGCTTCCTCAGCGTGGTGACGTCGTCGTTCACGCCCTTGAGCAGCACCGTCTGGCTGCCGAGGGGAATGCCGGCGTCGGCCAGCCGGCCGCAGGCTTCGGCGACTTCCGGCGTGATCTCGTCCGGATGCGTGAAGTGCAGGCTCATCCACAGCGGATGGTAGCGGCGCAGCATCTTCGTCAGCGTCGGCGTCACGCGCATGGGCTGGACGACCGGCTGCTTGCTGCCGATGCGAATGAACTCGAGATGCGGGATCGCCCGCAGCCGCGACAGAACGTACTCGAGCCGGTCCTCATCGAGCGACAGCGGGTCACCGCCGGAGATCAGGCAGTCCCGAACGGCCGGCGTCGCGGCGATGTACTCGATCGCGCGGTCGATGTCCGCCTTGCGCAGCGCGCGCTCGCCGCTGGCACCGACCAGACGCGCCCGCGTGCAGTAGCGGCAGTAGACGGAGCAGAAGTTCGTGACCAGCAGCAGGACGCGGTCCGGGTAGCGGTGGACCAGGCCCGGCACCGGGCTGTGGCCGTCCTCGCCGAGCGGATCCTCCTCCTCGCCCGGGCTGCGGTCGAACTCGGAGAGCGTCGGGATCGTGGTCCGGCGCAGCCCCTGGTCCGGGTTCGCCGGATCGATGAGGCTCATGTAGTACGGGGTCACGCCGATCGGCAGCGGACCCTCGTGACGGGTGATCGCCGCACGCTCCTCGTCCGTGACCCGAATGATGCGCTCGAGCTGCTCGAGACTGCGAATGCGGTTGCGGTTCTGCCAGCGCCAATCGTTCCACTCGGCCGTTTTCACGCCCGGGAAGTGCCGCTTGCGGAACTCGTTGCTCGTCGGACTGACGACGAAGCGCGCCCGGGCCGCACCGGCGAGTTGGACCGGCGGCGTCAGGGCGGTGGCAGTGAGTTCGCGAAGGGTGGGAGCGGGCTTTCGGATGGGAGATTCGGCTTGCGCCAAACTCGGAGGTTCTTCCTCCAGAGACAGGGGCTTGCTCACCTTAGGTCAGCATCCAACGGGCTCGGGGCCCTTTGCCTTCTCGTTGCCCGGTAATTCCGTCGTTACCAGGCTGGGCAGACCTTCTGCCCGTAGAGCGAAATCGGCCGTAAATATAAAACGGCCTGAGTGGATTGCAAGTGTTTTCTTCGGCCGCGACGAACCAGAGCTCGGAAACGTCGGCGCACCGAAATGTGGCTCCGTCGATCACACTTGAGAACCGAGCCCAGCGTAGAATACCGCCACGAGTCGGAGGCTCCCCATGACCAAGAACGCTACTCTCAGTTACGACGGCAAGAACTACGAACTGCCGGTCGTGATCGGCACCGAAGCCGAGACGGCCGTGGATATCTCGCAGCTGCGCGCCAAGTCCGGGCTCATCACGCTCGACAGCGGCTACGCCAACACCGGCGCCTGTCAGAGCAAGATCACGTTCATCGACGGCGAGAAGGGGATCCTCCGCTACCGCGGCTACCCGGTCGAGGAGCTGGCCGAGCGCTCGAGCTTCGTCGAGACCGCATACCTGCTGATCTTCGGCGAGCTGCCCGCCGCCGCGCAGCTCGCGGAATTCCGCCGGCTGCTCGGCCACCACGAGTACATCCACGAGGACATGCTGCATGCCTTCGACGGATTCCCGAACAACGCGCCGCCAATGGCCATCCTCTCCGCCATGATCAACGCGCTCGGCTGCTTCCAGCCGCAGTTCATGCAGCCGGAGGACAGCGACCATTTCATGGAGCCGGCGGCCCGGCTCATGAGCAAGGTGCGAACCATCGCCGCCGCGAGCTACCGCAAGTCGATCGGTCGCCCGGTCAACTATCCTCGCAACGAGCTGCGCTACACGGCCAACCTGCTGCACATGATGTTCTCCCGGCCGCACAAGCTGTACGAGCCGGACGACGTCACGGTCCGGGCGCTCGACCAGCTGCTGCTGCTGCACGCGGACCACGAGCAGAACTGCTCGACGTCGACGGTTCGCATGGTCGGCTCGTCGCAGGCCAACCTGTACGCCTCGGTGGCCGCGGGCGTCTGTGCGCTCTGGGGCCCGCTGCACGGCGGCGCTAACGTCGCCGTCATGGACATGCTGTCGCAGCTGAAGGACAGCGGCGAGAAGCTCGACTCGTTCATCGCCCGCGTCAAGGACAAGGACGGCCACGAGCGGCTCATGGGCTTCGGCCACCGCGTGTACAAGAACTTCGACCCGCGCGCCAAGATCATCAAGGACGCCTGCCACGCGTTGCTGAACAGGCTCGGCATCAACGACCCGCTGCTCGAGATCGCGATGCGGCTCGAAGAGGTGGCGCTGCGCGACGAGTATTTCATCAAGCGCAAGCTGTACCCGAACGTCGACTACTACAGCGGCATCATCATGCGCGCGCTCGGCATCCCGACGAACATGTTCACGGTCATGTTCGCGATCGGCCGACTGCCGGGCTGGATCGCGCACTGGCGCGAGGTCCGTATCAACAGCGGCCAGCGCATCGACCGGCCGCGTCAGGTCTACACGGGAGCCACGAAGCGGGCCTACGTGCCGCTCGACCAGCGCAAATAGCGCGATGAACGTCCTGATGGTCTGCTCGGAATTCGCCCCGTGGGCGAAGACCGGCGGGCTGGCAGACGCCGTCACCGGGCTCTCGAACGCACTGGCCGGCCGCGGACACGACGTGCGCGTGCTGCTGCCGCGGTACTCGCACATGCCCGCGGCGCGCCCCCTGCCGGCCCGCGGCCGTTACCGTTTCGCCGAGATCGAGACCGCGGGCCGCGCGCCGCGCGTGTACCTGCTCGAGCTCGACGAGCTGACCGCGGAGCGGATCTACACCGGCGACGTGCTCGATGCCGGCCGGTTCCTGCGCCTCGCCTCCGCCGCCCTCGAGCTGCCGAAAGCGCTCGGCTGGCAACCCGACATCGCACACTGTCACGACTGGCACGCCGCGCTGACCCCCGTGCTGCTGCGCGCGGCCGCCGGCTCGCACACGCCGCGCTCCGTGCTGACCCTGCACAACGTCGGCTACCAGGGCGTGTTCGAGTCCGCCGCGCTCGAACCGTACGGATTCGCGCCGCTGCGCGACGTCATCGCGGCCGACGCACTCGTCGGCGACACCGTGAACTTCCTGCGGGCCGGCGTGCACGCCGCCGACATCGTGACCACCGTGAGCCCCACGTATGCGCGCGAGATCCGCACGCCCGCCTTCGGCATGGGACTGGAGGACGTGCTCAGCGCGCGGGGTACGTCACTCGTCGGCATCCTGAACGGCGTCGACTACGACGTGTGGGATCCGCACGGCGACCCCTTCCTCGATACCCACTACGACGCCACGGACCTCGCGCCGAAGCGGCGCCTGAAATCCGCGCTGGCCGCCCGCATGGGTCTCGCCGTGGACGAGACCGTACCGCTGGTCGGCATCGTGACGAGGCTCGCGTACCAGAAGGGCCTGGACCTCCTGACCGCGATCCTGCCGACGCTGCTCGCCGAGACGCGCGCGGCATTCGCCGTGCTCGGCAGCGGCGATGCGGATCTCGCGGACGAGCTGCGGCGGTTCGCCGGCGAGCAGCCGGAGCGCGTCGCGTTCACGGACGGCTACGACGAGGCGCTCGCGCATCTGATTTTCGCCGGCGGCGACCTCACGCTCGTGCCTTCGCGCTACGAGCCCTGCGGCCTCACGCAGATGTACGCGCTGCGCTACGGCACGATCCCCGTCGTCCGGGCGACCGGCGGACTCGCGGACACGATCACCCACTTCGATCCGGCGAGCGGCACGGGCAACGGCAGCGTGTTCCGCGACGCGGACGCCGGCGGCCTGCTCTGGGGCACGCGCACGGCGCTCGGCTGGTTCGACGACCGGGGGGCGTGGTCGCGCCTCGTCGCCAACGCGATGGCCGCCGACTTCTCGTGGCGGCATCAGGTGCCGCACTACGAGGAGCTCTACCGCAGCGTGCTCTAGGCGACGCTAGGCGGGCACGAGGACCAGGCCGCCGAGCGGCGGCAGCGACACGACGATCGAGTGCGCGTGGCCCATGCAGGGCACGGGCTCGGTTTCGACGACGCCGTTGCCGACATTGGACCCGCCGTAGTACTGCGAGTCGGAATTCAGCACCTCGCGATAGCGCCCCCGCGCCGGCACGCCGACGCGATAGCCGTACCGCGGCACCGGTGTGAAGTTCAGCAGCACCACGGCGTGCTCGTCACCGTCGCGGCGCAGGTACGACAGCACCGAGTTCGCGTCGTCCTGCCAGTTCAGCCAGGCGAACCCCGCGCTGTCGTGGTCGCGCCGGTGCAGCGCCGGCATACTGCGGTACAGGCGATTCAGGTCGCGCACCAGCGTGCGCACGCCGGCGTGCCGCGGCTCCTCGGCCAGATGCCACGGCAGCGACTCGTGGTGATTCCACTCGCGCGGCTGCCCGAATTCCCCGCCCATGAACAGCAGCTTCTTGCCGGGATACGTCCACTGGTACGTCAGCAGCAGCCGCAACGTCGCGAGCCGCTGCCACTCGTCGCCCGGCATCTTGCCCTGCAGCGAGCGTTTGCCGTGCACGACCTCGTCGTGGGACAGCGGCAGCACGAAGTTCTCGCTGAACGCGTAGATCGGACCGAAGGTCAGCAGATTGTGGTGGTACTGCCGGTGCACCGGGTCCAGGCTCACGTAGCGCAGCGTGTCGTGCATCCAGCCCATGTTCCACTTGAACGTGAACCCGAGCCCGCCGCTGTACGTCGGCCGCGACACCTGCGGCCACGCCGTCGATTCCTCGGCGATCATCAGAGTGCCGGGGCACATGGCGTGCGTCGTCTCGTTCAGCCGCTTCAGGAACGCGACGGCCTCGAGGTTCTCGTTGCCGCCATGCGCGTTCGGCGCCCACTCGCCGTGCCTGCGCGAGTAATCGAGATACAGCATCGAAGCCACGGCGTCGACGCGCAGCCCGTCGAAGTGGAAGTCCTCGAGCCAGCACACCGCGCTCGAGAGCAGGAAGCTCTGCACCTCGTTGCGCGAGTAGTCGAACACGAGCGTGTCCCAGTCCGGATGCTCGCCCTTGCGACGGTCGGCATACTCGTACAATGCCGTGCCGTCGAAGCGCGCGAGCGCGTGCTCGTCCTTCGGGAAGTGTGCGGGCACCCAGTCGAGCAACACGCCGACCCCCTGCTTGTGCAGCTCGGCCACGAACTCGCGCAGCTCGTCGGGCGTGCCGTGACGGCGCGTGGGGGCGAAGTAGCCCGTGCACTGATAGCCCCACGAATCGTCGAACGGATGCTCCGTGATCGGCAGCAGCTCCACGTGCGTGAAACCGAGATCCGCGACGTAGGCACCGAGCTGGCGTGCGAGCTCCCCGTAGGACAGGAACTGGCCGCTCGCCGTGCGCCGCCACGAGCCGAGATGCACCTCGTAGATCGAGATCGGCTCGCGCAGCCAGTCGCGCGTCTGCCGGTTCGCCATCCACTCCGCATCGTCCCAGCGGAAAGAAGACTCACCGGTCGTCAGCGTGGCGGTCGCGGGCCGGTTCTCGAACGCCTTGCCGTAGGGGTCGGCCTTGAGCTTCAGCTCGCGGCTGTCGCGCGTGAAGATCTCGTACTTGTAGAGCTCTCCCGCCTGCAGCTCCGGCAGGAACAGCTCCCACACGCCCGACTCGCCGCGCACGGTCATCGGATGATAGCGGCCGTCCCAGTGGTTGAACGTGCCGACCACGCTCACGCGCTCCGCATTCGGCGCCCAGACCGCGAACCGGATGCCGGGCACGCCCGCGACCGTCAGCGCGTGCGCGCCGAGGAATCGGTGCGCGTGCACGTGACCGCCGGCCGCGAACCGCGCGAGGTCGTCGGCTTCGATGTGCAGCGGGAACGAGTACGGATCGTAACCCTCGTGCCACACGCCGTCGTGCGTCTCCCAGCGCAGGCGGTAGGGCGAGGCGAGCAGCCGCTTCGGCCCGGTCCACTCGAACAGAGCGGTCCCGGGCACGCGGTCGAGCTCGACCGCGGGCTCCACGATGCGCACGCGGCGCGCGCTCGGCAGCAGCACGCGCACACGCACGTTCTTCGCTCCCTGTGGGTGCGGACCGAGCACGCGGCGCGGGTCGTGCAGGCGCCCCTGCAGCAGACGCTCGACGTCGTGATCGAGCGGCGCGACGGGCGCGACAGCGGTGGCGGTGGAAAGCTCGCCGCCTGTGACTTTGTGGTTAGACACGAGGTATGCGGTCGGAGTAACTTCGTTGGTTATGAGGCAGATTCCTCGGCGTCGATTGGTCAGTCAGCTTACACGCTCGACCGTGGCGGTCGTGATGGCGGGCGGGCGCGGCCAGCGGCTCATGCAACTGACCGACAACCGCGCCAAGCCGGCCACACCGTTCGGCGGCAAATACCGGATCATCGACTTCTCGCTGTCGAACTGCGTGAACTCCGGGATCCGCCAGATCTTCATCCTGACACAGTATAAGGCGCAGTCCCTGATTCAGCATGTGCAACGCGGCTGGGGCTACCTGCACGGCGAGCTCGGCGAGTTCATCGACCTCGTGCCCGCGCAGCAGCAGCTCGGCGAGCTGTGGTACCGCGGCACGGCCGACGCCGTGTTCCAGAACCTCGACATCATCGACCAGCAGCGCCCCGAGACGGTGCTGATCCTGGCCGGCGACCACGTTTACAAAATGGACTACGGCCCGCTGATCGCCTTCCACAAGGAGAGCGGCGCCGACATCACGATCGGCGGCGTGCAGGTGCCCACGAGCCAGGCGCACGAGTTCGGCGTCATGTCGCTCGGCCCCGATCACCGCGTCATCGCCTTCGACGAGAAGCCGAAGGAGCCGCGCCCGATGCCCGGTCGCGAGGGCGTGGCGCTCGCATCGATGGGCATCTACGTCGTGAACCCCGAGTTCCTGCGCGAAACCCTGCAGCGCGACGCGGCCGATCCCGAGTCGAAGCACGACTTCGGGCGCAACATCATCCCGACGGCCGTGGCCCGGCGGCGCGTGTTCGCCTATCCGTTCGAGGACGTCGAGACGAAGGCGCAGCGCTATTGGCGCGACGTGGGCACCGTGGACGCGTACTACAACGCCAACATGGAGCTGATCCACGTGAGCCCCGAGCTCAACCTCTACGACGAGGCTTGGCCGATCTGGACGTACCAGGAGCAGGTGCCGGGCGCGAAGTTCATCCTCGACGAAGATCGCCGCCGCGGCCTCGCGATCAACTCCATGATCTCAGGCGGCTGCATCATCTCCGGTGCCGTGGTGCGCGAGTCGCTGCTGTTCTCGAGCGTCATGGTCGATGAAGGCTCGGACGTGTTCCGCACGGTCGTACTGCCGCGCGTCGAAATCGGGCGCAGCTGCCAGATCCAGAACGCGATCATCGACGAGGGCTGCGTCATCCCGCACGGCATGGTCATCGGTCGCCAGCGGCAGGCCGACAGCGCGCATTTCCACGTGACGGACAACGGCATCGTGCTCGTGACGCACGCCATGCTCGCGGCGCTGCGCCGCACGCACGGACGCTGAGGGCTCCATGAAAGGCGTCCTGGCCGCGCGCCGCGCGGGCGTCCTGCTCCACCCTACTTCGCTGCCGGGTGCGGGCACGCAAGGCACGTTGGGGAGCGAGGCCTGGGCATTCGTCGACTGGCTCGTCGCGGGCGGATTCAGCGTGTGGCAGACGCTGCCGCTCGGCCCGCCGGACGAGCACGGATCGCCGTATTGCCTGCGATCCGCCTACGCCGGCAATCGCCGCCTGCTCGACCGCGCGCACCTCGCCACGCTGCGCGCACTGCCGCGCGGGCTCGCGCTCGACGCGCTCGGCGAGCAGCACGCCGAGATCTACCGCTCGTTCGCCGCGTCGGCCACGGCCGCGCAGCGCAGCGCCTTCGCGCACTTCGTGCGCTCCCGGCGCTGGCTCATGCCCTACGGCCTGTTCGAGCTCTGCAGCCGCGAGCTCGGCGGCGCGCCCTGGTGGACCTGGCCGCAGGCGTTTCGCAACCGCGACCTGCCGGCGTTGCGCCGCCTGCTGACGCGGCACCGCGAGGAATATCGCGGCCTGCTTTTCGAGCAGTATCTGTTCGATCTGCAGTGGTCGGCGCTGAAGCGCTACGCCAACGATCGCGGCGTGCTGCTGTTCGGGGACCTGCCGTTCTACGTGGACCGCAACAGCGTCGAGGTCTGGTGGCGCCGCGACCTGTTCGCGCTCGGCCCCGGCGGGGAGCCGCTCGGCGTGGCGGGCGTGCCGCCCGACTACTTCAACGCGGACGGTCAGCTCTGGGGCAATCCGCTCTACGACTGGGACGCCATGCAACGCACGGGCTTTCGCTGGTGGCTAGACCGGCTGCGCGCGCAGCTCACGCGGTTCGATCTCGTGCGCATCGATCACTTCCGCGCGCTCGAGTCGTACTGGGAGGTACCGGCCGGCGCGACGACGGCACGCGACGGCGTCTGGCGCCACGGCCGCGGCGCCGAGCTGCTGGCGGCGTTGCGCGCCGCGTATGGCGACCTGCCGCTCGTGGCGGAGGATCTCGGCATCATCACGGACGACGTGCGCGCGCTGCGCGACCGCTTCGGCCTGCCCGGCATGGTGGTGCTGCAGTTCGGCTTCGACGGCTCGCCGGACAACCCGCACCTGCCGCAGCACCACAGGCGCAACGCGGTGGTCTACACGGGCACGCACGACAACGACACGACGGTGGGCTGGTACGCGAGCCTCGACGGCAACGCACGCGCGACGGTGTCGCGCATGCTGGGCGTGGGCGGGCAGCCGGCGGTGCCGGACTTCCTGATCGACGCGGCCTACGCGTCGAACGCCGCGCTCGCGATCGTGCCGATGCAGGACCTGCTCGCGCTCGACTCCTCGGCGCGCATGAACTCCCCCGGCACGGTCACCGCGAACTGGCGCTGGCGCTTCTCCTGGTCGCAGGTCCCCGCCTCCCTGCCAGCGACGTCGCACGACCGCGCAGCGCGCTTCGACCGCCTCCCCCCGAAGACGGTGTCGAAAACGGTGTCAGGTTTTGCATAGTTGCACGGATTCGTCGTCGTTCGTCGCATCCGGCTTGCGCCGCTGAGCGGCCCGTTGACCACGAGCTGCCGCTCTCGATACGGCGGCGACGCTGCGTCCGAGGAACGCCGGAACCTCCTGCTGTGACGCGACGCCTTCCCGCGCCACCCTCGCGGCGAGGGCGTCCCGCGCCCGGCAAAGATCGACGCGGCGCAGCTTCGACACGCGCTCGGCGGGCGCTACTGCATGCTCCCTGCAGACGTCTGTTCAGCCAGATCCGCCGCCGGATCCGTGCCAATGTGCAAAACCTGACACCGTCTTAGAGCCAGGGGGGAAGTGAGCGGCACTTCACGCGCGCGCCGGTGGCTGGGTGCGGAAACGCGAGCGCGGCCGCGAGCAGCAGGTAGCCGCCGGCGCCCGGCGGCGCATCGCTCTTCGGCGTGCCGCCCGGACCGAACAGCGGATCGCCCACGATCGGCGTTCCGGCCGCGGCCAGATGGATGCGGATCTGGTCCGGCCGTCCCGTGATCGGCTGCGCCGCGACCAGCGTTCGCTCCGACTCGCGCCGCAGCACGCGCACGCGAGTGAGCGACGCGCGGCCGCTCTGCGCCGCCACGTGGATCGACAGCGGCCCGTGCGCCACGCGCGCGATGGGCTGAGTGGCCACGAACGAATCGGGCAGCGGGCCGGGCGCGACCCACGCGAGGTACGTCTTGACCGGCACGAGCTCGCGGAACTGCCGCGCGAGATCCGCGCGCGCGAGCTCCGTCTTGCCGAACGCCATGAGCCCCGACGTCCCCCGCCCGAGCCGGTGCGCCGGCGCCGCGGTGGCGCGCGCGGCGTCGCTCGCCCGCACGAGCGCGAGCAGCGTCCGCGCCGAGAACGGCCCGGCCGGCAGCACCTGCAGGCCGGCGGGCTTCACGACCACGAGCACGTGCTCGTCCTCGAAGGCCACGCCGAAACTCTCCGGCGCGTCCGGCTCCTGCCACGGCGGCCGGTGGAACTCGAGCTCGTCGCCGGCGGCGAGCGCCTCGTCGGCGCCCGCACGCCGCCCGTTCACGAGCACGCGCCCTGCCGCGATCGCTGCCCGCCACTGCGCTTCGTCGGAATGACGGAACCGGCGCACGTGGAACTCGAGCACCGTCCGCCCCGCGTCGGCGGCGGCCACGCACGCGCGGTAGACGAAGCCGCGATTCGTGCTCACGCCTCGAACACGGCGATGCCGTGGGGACCCAGGCGATACAGCGGGGTCAGCACCGGTACGCCCGCCGGCACGACGTCGTCGGGCGCCACGAGCGTGGTGTCGAAGATACGCCGCCATCCGCGCGTGGCGATCTGCGGCAGCGGCAACGAGCGCCCGGTCGAGGCCATGTTGATCATCACGTGCAGCGCGGGCTCGTCGGGCGCGACTCCCGCGAGCGTGAAGCACAGCACGCGCGCCTCGGGATCCTGCCAGTTCGGCGTCGCGAGCGACTCGCCGTACCACTGGATCTCCGGCCGCTGTCCGTCCTCCGGGCCATCGAGGAAGCGCGTGCGTTTCAGGCTCGGATGGCGGCGGCGCAGCGCGATCAGCTCGCGCGTGAAGCGCTGCATCGCGCGCGCGGCCGGCGTGAACGACCAGTCGAACCAGCTCGTGTCGTTGTCCTGACAGTACGCATTGTTGTTGCCGCCCTGCGTGCGCAGCGCTTCGTCGCCGGCCGCGAACATCGGCACGCCCTGGCTCAGCAGCAGGATGGCCATGAAGTTGCGCGCGCGCTGCGCGCGGATCTGGTGCACGTCGGGGTCGTCGGTGTCACCCTCCGCGCCGGAGTTCCAGCTGTAGTTGTCGTCGCGGCCGTCGCGATTCTGCTCGGCGTTCGCCTCGTTGTGCTTGCGGTCGTAGCTCACGAGGTCGTACAGCGTGAAGCCGTCGTGGCAGGTCACGAAGTTGATGCTGTTCTGCGGCGTCTTGTTGGCCGGCCCGTAGAGATCGCTGCTGCCGGCGAGCCGCGTCGCGATTTCGCCGAGATGCCCGGGCTCGCCGCGAAGATACCGGCGAACCGCATCGCGGTACGGGCCGTTCCACTCGGCCCAGCGAAAGCCCGGAAACGAGCCCACCTGATACAGTCCGGCCGCGTCCCACGCCTCCGCGATCAGGTGCGCGCTGCCGAGCGCCTCGGCGAACTCGATGCTCGCGAGCACCGGCGAATGCGCGAGCGGCCGGCCGTCCTCGCCGCGGGACAGCACGCTCGCGAGATCGAACCTGAACCCGTCGACGTGCATGTCGCGAGCCCAGTGCGTCAGACACTCGAGCAGGTACTGCGCCACCAGCGGGTGATTGCAGTTCACGGTGTTGCCGCACCCGCTGAAATCGAAGTAGCGCGCCTTGTTCGCCGGATCGAGGATGTAGAACATCTCGTTCGCGAGGCCCTTGAAGCCGATGACCGGGCCGTCCGCGTCGCCTTCCGCCGTGTGGTTCAGCACCACGTCCAGGATCACGCCGATGCCCTCGGCATGCAGCGCCTTCACGAGATCGCGAAACTCCCGGCGTGGATCGTCGTCGCTGCCGTAGTGCGGATGCGGCGCGAAGAACGCGATCGGACTGTAGCCCCAGTAGTTCGTGAGGCCGAGCGCGGCGCCGGCCGGCGGCACGTCCTGGCGGTCGAACGCGAACACCGGCAGCAGCTCGACGTCCGTCACGCCGAGCGCCTTCAGGTACGGAATCTTCTCGATGAGCCCGCGGAACGTGCCGGGATGCCCGACGCCCGAGGACGGATGGCGCGTGAATCCGCCGACGTGCAGCTCGTAGATCACGGATTCCGCGAGCGGACGGCGCAGCGGCGCGTCGCCTTCCCAGTCGTAGTCGTCGATGGGCGCGATACGCGCCCGTACGTGCGGCTCGAGGCTGCCGGCGATCGCGTCCTCGCGCCGCCACGTGGCATCGCTGACGAGCCGCGCCCAGGGGTCGAGCAGCTCGCGGCGCGCGTCGAAACGCAGGCCGGCCGCGGGCTCGTTCGGGCCCTCCGCGCGCCACGTGTAGTACCAGCCGGGCTTCGCGCCCGCGACGAACGCGTGCCAGAAGTTGTAGACGCGATGCCGGCGCGCGTCGAGCTCGAACTCGACGACGGGCTCGGTTTCCGTCGCGCCGCGATAGAGCCGCAACCACAGGCGCGTCGCGTGCCGGCTGTACACCGAGAAGTTCACGCCGTCTTCGCGGGCCGTGGCGCCAAGCGGCAGCCGCGAGCCCGTGCGCAGCACGAGCTTCGTGATCACGGGTTTCGACTTGCCGCCGCTCAAAGCCCGCGCAGCAATCCAAGCTCGTAGGGATGGGAGAGATTCGGATGCTGCGGCACCGCACGGATCTCGTACTGCAGCGTTCCGGCCCACGGCGGCTGCATCTCGAGCCGATAGCGGCACACGCCGGCGGCGTCGACGGCGCCCGGCACGAACGTCTCGACCAGATTGGCGCGCCCATCGCGATGGAACACGCCGTGCCCCGGCCGCCGGTTCTCGGTGTAGCCGTTCACGGGCACGACGACCTCCGAGCCGACCATGCGCCGCACCACGCATTCCACGCGGACATCGTCCGGCGACAGGCCGTTCAGCGCGACGTCGACCTCGAGCACGGCCCGCTGACCGAAACCGATCTCGGCGGGCGCCCTGCTGACCATCTTCAGCGCGACGCCGGGCCACGCCGCACGCGCGCGGGTCTTCCACGCGCCGAGATCGCGCGCAACCTTGAAGTCGTCGGCCGCCGCGATCCTGCCCTGATGCGCGGCAGGCGCGTAGAAACCCTGCAGATAGTCGCGCAGCACACGCTCGCTGTTGAACGCCGGCAGGACGCTCGCCATGGAGCGCTTGCACAGCCGCACCCACTCGGGCGAGTAGCCGAGCTTCTCGTCGCGTGCGTAGTACAGCGGCACGACCTCGTCCTGCAGGATCTCGTACAGCGTCGTCGCGTCGTTGCGGTCGCGATCCGCGGCCCCCTGCTCGTCCAGCGACGGGGGAATGCCCCAGCCGTTCTTGAACCCCTTGCGACCGTCGTAGGCCTCCGCCCACCAGCCGTCGAGCACGCTCAGGTTCACGGTGCCGTTGATGGCGGCCTTCATGCCCGACGTGCCGCTCGCTTCGTACGGGTGCACGGGCGTGTTGAGCCACACGTCGACGCCCGAGGTCAGCACGCGGCTCAGGCCCATGTCGTAGCCTTCGATCAGCAGGATCCTGCCGACGAACGGCGGCAGATTCGAGATGCGCTGGATCTCGCGCATCATCCATTGGGCGGGCTCGTCGGCCGGATGCGCCTTGCCGGAGAACACGAACAGCACCGGCCTGTCCTCGAGGCCCAGGATCTGCTCGAGCCAGCGCAGGTCGGCCAGCAGCAGCGTGGCACGCTTGTACGTCGCGAAGCGGCGTCCGAAGCCGATCGTCAGCACGTTCGGATCGTCGGGATCCACGAGCTTCAGCATCCGGTGCACGTGCGCTTCGCTGAGCCCGTTGCGCTGATACTGCTGCGACAGACGCTCGCGCAGCACGCGCAGCAGCTGGCTCTTGACGCTCTGATTGGTCCGCCAGTACAGCTCGTCGGGGATCTCCATGATGCGGCTCATGAGCGGGCGATCCATGAGCCGCTCGCGCCACTCGGGGCCGAGATGCCGGTCGAACAGGCTCGCCCACGTGTTGCGCAGGAACGTCGCCACGTGCACGCCGTTCGTCACGTAGCCCACCGGGTTCTCGGCCGCCGGCACGTCGGGCCACACGCTCTGGCACAGCCGCGACGACACGCGGCCGTGGATCTTGCTGACGCCGTTCACGGCGCCGGAGCCGCTGATCGCGAGACGCGTCATGTTGAAGCGGTCACCCTGCTCCGCCGAACGCCCGAGATCGAGCAGCCGGTCGGCCGGGACGCCGAGCTCCTGCAGCAGGCTCTGGAACTGGCGCGCCACGCGCTCGAGCGGGAAACGGTCGTGGCCCGCGCTGACCGGCGTGTGCGTCGTGAACACCGTGGCCGCCGCCACGGCCTCGAGCGCGGCGTCGAACGACAGGCCGCGCGTCGTGTGCTCGCGCAGCCGCTCGATCACGGAGAACGCCGCATGGCCTTCGTTGATGTGCCACACGGTGGGCTCGAGGCCGAGCGCACGCAGTGCGCGCACACCGGCCACACCCAGCACGGCTTCCTGCTGCACGCGCAGGTCCTCGTCGCCGCCATACAGCCGGTAGGTGATCTTGCGATCCTCCGCGCTGTTCTCGGGCACGTCGGTGTCGAGCAGCAGCACCGTCACGCGGCCGACCGGCGCCTTCCACACGCGCACGCTGATCGTGCGCTCGGGTCCCGGACACGTGACACGAACCTCGGTGCCGTCGGCCCGCGTCGCGAGCACGAGCGGCGTGTTGCGCGGATCGATGTTCGTGTAGTCCGACAGCTGCTGACCGGTGCGGTCGATGCGCTGATTGAAGTAGCCCTGCCGGTACAGCAGGCCCACGGCCACGAACGGCAGGCCGAGATCGCTGGCCGTCTTGCAGTGATCGCCGGCCAGGACGCCGAGGCCGCCGGAGTAGATCGGGAAGCTCTCGTGCCAGCCGTACTCGGCACAGAAGTACGCGATCAGGTCGCCGGGCACGAGACCGTCGGGCAACGGCGGCCGTGCCGCGAGATAGCGGTCGAACGCGGACACCACCGCGTCGTAGTCGCGCATGAACTCCGGGCTGTCGGCCGCGCTCTCGAGGATGCTCTGATCCACGCTGCGCAGGAACAGCCGCGGACTGCTGCCCACTGCCCGCCAGAGCGGCGCGTCGAGCTTGCGGAACAGCTGCCCCGTGCCGGGGTACCAGCTGAACCAGAAATTGCCGGCCAGATCCTCGAGGCGCCGCAGCGCCTCCGGCAGGCGCGGACTCACCTGCAGCTCGAACAGCGTATCCGACATCGGCTAGTCCTTTTCGACCGTGTACAAGAGATCCATCGACTTCTGGTCCCCGGAGCGCGTCTCGATGCTCATGCGCTCGTTGAACTTAAACCGCAGCAACAGGCCGCCTATTCTATTGAACAGCCCGTAGCTGTAGCGAATATAGAGTTTCGGGCTCAGGTATTTGCCGGCCATGAGCGCTCCGGCGTCCGTCGCCGTGGTCTGCACGGACAGCTCGTCCAGGCCCAGCGTGGCGCCCAGGCGCTGCACGACCGGCAGGGCCTGATTCAGCCCCATGGCGATCGCGGCCGTCTGCAGCGTGGCGGTTTCCTGCGTGCCATTGCCCGTGACCGGGCGGCCGAGCAGCAGATACGACAGGGCATCCGCCTCGCTCATCGTCGGCGTCGAGAACACGCGCGTGCGCGGCGACTTCACCGTGCCCGCGAGCTCGACGCCGACGCGCGTGGTGTCGATCGCGCGCACGGCGCGCACGTCGACGCCGGGATCGTCGAGAGGCCCCGAGAACAGCAGCTGGCCGCGCTCGAGCGTGAGCTGCTGGCCGTAGGCGTCGTACGTACCGGTGAGCGTCAGCGTGCCGGTGGCGATCGCGGAGCGGCCGGGCTCGGCATCGACGTGCAGGGAGCCCGTCACCTTCGCGTCGAGGTCGAGCCCCGAATAGCGCACGTCGTCGCCGAGCTCGAGGTCCACGGCCGCATGCAGTTGCGAGCGGCGCACGCTGCGCGGCCCCTCGCGGCCGTGCACGACGGCGTCCGGCGAGGGCGCGACCGCCTGTGCCGGCAGGGCGCTCAGCCCGAGCGACGCGCGCGGCACCTTGACGGTGCCCGTCACGCGCACGTCCGGCCACGTGACGGCCGCCGTGAGATCGGGCGTCACGAAGATCTCGGCCTCCGCCAGATGCACGGCACGCACCGAGTCGCCACGCAGATTGAGCCGCGTGGGCCAGCCGGCCTGCGGATCGAGCTCGGTCTGCCCCGACAGCGTGAGCGTGCCGTCGCCGACCCGGCCCGAGGCATCGAACGCCACGGCCCGGCCGCCGTGACTCGTCGCCGTGGCCTCGATGCCCTCGACCACGAGCCCCCACTGCGGCACCGCGACGCGGCCACCCTGCCACACGGCGCGCCCGTCGAGCTCCGGTTCCTGAACGGTGCCTGCCACGGTCAGGGCTCCGGTCACGCTGCCACCGACCTGGCCGAGCTCGGGGCCGAGCAACGCGAGGAAGGCGACGTCGGGCCACGCGAGGCTCAGCGTGCCCTCGATGCGCGAATCGGGCAGGCGCACGTCGCGGATCGCGGCCGTGAGATCGAGCTTGCCGGCATCGCCGCTGCGCAGGGCCGCCTGCAGCTCGAGACGGCCGTTGCCGAGCGTGGCCGCCGCGCGCAGCTCGTCGATGTCGGTGGCGTAGCTCTGCCGCTCGCCCGTCGTGGCGCGCACGCGCGTCTTTTCTCCGGTCAGCACGAGCGCCCCGCGCGGGTTGCCGGTCAGATCGAACAGCGACGCCGAGAGCTGGTAGACACCCTCGAGCGCGAGGGCCGGCGGCAGCAGCGGCCGCAGCGTCTCGAGCTCGAAGTTCTGCGCCGCCAGCGCGAGCCGGTCGGCCGGCCGGCCGCGCAGATCGAGCTGCGCGCACCATCGGCCGCCGTGCGCGTGGTTGAGACACGTGGTCGCGAGCGACGCCTCGTGCGCACCCAACGCGATCGCCGCGGGCTCCACGAGCAGCCACTGGCCGAGCAGGTCCTCGTCGAACTCGGCGCGTGTCAGCGTGCCGCGCCACACGCGCGCCGCGAAGCCGCCGTCCGCCTCGGCGTGCGCGTGCCATTCGGCGGCCGTCAAATCGAGGTTCAGGCGGTGCGCCGCCGTGGTGCCGTTCGCCACGGCGGCTGCGTGCTCCACCCGCACCGGACCGCGCGCGAGGCCCGTCGCGTCGAAGCGCAGCGCGAGCGGCGCCGATGGGTCGCCTCCGATCCCGCCTTCCACCTCGAGCCGCTCGAGCGTGAAGTCCCGAAACGCGAGCCCGCGGCTCACGAGGCGGCCGCGGGCCCGCGGCCGGTCGAGGCTGCCGCCGAGATCGACCTTGCCGGCCGCGGAACCGCGCAGACCCGGCCACACGAGATCGAGGTTCGCGACGTCCACATCGGCCGCGAGCTCGATGCCGCCGTCGGTCAACGCACCATCGAGCGCGACGCGGTTCGCACCGGACGCGAGCCGCACGCCGGTGAGCCGCCACCGATCCGGCGCCGCGTACTCCGCGTCACCGCGCAACGAGAGGCGGTAGCCGCGCAGCGTGCCGGCCACGTCGACGCCGTCGAACGCCATGGTCGCGGGCGCGGCACCGGCGCGCAGCCCGAACGTGCCGCGCAGCCGACCGGGCCAGTCGGCGGCCCACCAGGACGGGTCGACATCGCTCGCCGTCACGGCAAGCCTCGCCGTACGCGCGCCGAGGTCCACGTCGCCCGTGGCCGCGATCCGGCCCGCCCCGGCCGCCGTGCGCGCCTCGATCTGCAGCGCGGCCAGCGCGAGCCGGGCGCCGCTGCCGCCTCCGCGCACGGTGAACGTCGCGTCGCGCCCGGCCACCGCCAGCGCGCCCGCGGCTTCGTACCGGTAATCGGCCAGCGTGCCGGCGAGCGTCATGCGACCGTTCGGGCTCCCGATGCCCTCGACGCCGGGCCAGGCGAGGTCCCGCCACTCGAGCACGAGGTCCGCACCGAGGGGCTGCGCGAGGTTCAGCGTGCCGGACGCGCTCGCGGCGAACGGCGCGGTGAGCTCGTGACGCACTGCGAACGTCGGCCACGAACCCTCGAGCACGAGACTGCCCGCCGCAGGCGTTGCCGCGACCGGCCCGGACCACTGCACCGTCGTGTGCACACGCAGCCCGGCGGCGAAATCGAGATCGGCGTCGCCCGCCAGCGCGAACCCCTGCGTCGCGGTGGCCGCGCTCCGGATCGTGAGTCGCGTCCCGTCGAGCGTCGCCGCGAGCCTGGTCCTGCCGAGCTCGAGCACCGCGCCGCCCGACTCGATCGTGAGCGCATCGATCGTGACGCTGTCGAGCCGCAGCACGAACGGCAGCGCCGGCAGCACCGCCGTCCCCGACGCACCGCCCACCGAGCGGTACGCGACCGCGCCGGCCGCAACGCGCTCGAACGCGAGCGTGCGGGCGAGCAACGCCGACGGGCCCCAGTCGAGCGCAAGGCGCGCCACGTCGAGTTCGTCGCGAGCGGATCGCACGCGCAGATCCTCGAGCACCAGGCCGCGCAGCAACGAGCCGCGCACCCGCCCGACGGCCACGGTGGGCGCGGCACGCGCGAGCGCCCGCTGCACCACCCAGGCGGCGCCCGGCTCCGTGCCGAGCAACCATGCGCCCGCGACGAGCGTCGCCGCGAGCAACGCGCCCGCACCGATCAGGGCCCAGCCTGCGACGCGCATCGAGCTCATAAGTCGGGCCCGAGGTTGATGTGCACGCGCCAGCGCGTGGCCGGGTCGTCGAACGGATGCGCGAGATCGATGCGGATCGGCCCGAGCGGCGACTGCCAGCGGCCACCGATGCCGGCCGAGGACTTCGCCTCGATGTGCGAGCCCTCGAACGCGTTACCGGCATCGACAAACCACGCCATCGACCAGCGCCCGCGCAGCGGCTTCTCGAACTCGAAGCTGCCCTCGGCCAGCGACGAGCCGCCGATGACCTTGCCGCTGGCATCGGCGGGACCCAGCGACTTGAAGTCGTAGCCGCGGACGCTGTCGTCACCGCCCGCGAAGAAGCGCACGGACGGCGGCAACTCGGCCAGATTGTTCTTCGCGGTGACGCCGACGTGGCCGCGCACGAGGAAGCGCGAGCCGCCCGCCAGCGACCAGATCCACTTGCCCTGCGCGCTGAGCTGGACGAACGTCGTGTCCGAGAACACGGCGTCCGTCGCGCCGCGCAGATCGAGCTGCAGCCGCGAGCCCGTGCGCGGCCGCAGCGGGTTGTCGGCGTGCACGCGCGCCCAGTCGATGCCGGGCATCAGCAGATTCGAGCGCCCGCGCTCGTCGGCGACGACGAAGTCCTCCACCTGTAGCATCAGCATCAGCGTGCGGGTCCAGTCGCCGGGGCGCTCCCGCACGCGGCGTGCGCCGACCTCGAGGCTCTTGCTGAGCGAGGTGTCGGTGTCCTCGCGCTTGATGCCGGTGTCGAAGTTCAGCCACTCCGTGCGCGAGGCGGCGATCGGCAGGCGATAGTTCGCCGTGACCTCCGAGATCACCGGCGACAGCTGCGCCGTCACGCCGAACTGATGGCCGTCCTCGTTGAAACGGCGGTTGTTGCGGCTGAACTTCAGCCGCGGTCCGGTATCGGTCGAATAGCCGAGGCCGTAGCCGATCTGCAGCCGTTTTCCCGGCGTCAGCGCGATCTCGACCGGGATCGTGCCGCTGTCGCGGTCGGGCTCGAGCGGGCGCACGTCGATCGTACGAAAGTATCCGCTGTCGGCGAGCGCGACGTACAACTCCGTGAGCTTGCGCGCGTCATAGGGCTCACCCGCGTGGAACGGCACGTACGACCGCACGAGCGGCTCCGCGAGCACGTCCTGACGCACGGTGACCGCACCGAAGGCGTAGCGGCGCCCGGAGTCGAAGCGCAGCACGATGTCGGCGGCGTGCTGCGCGGGATACACGTCGATACGGCTCACGACGAATTTCGCGTCCGGGTAGCCGCGCTCGCGTGAGAGATCGGACCAGCGGCGCTTCAGCTCTTCGTACGCGCCGTGACGCAGGATGCCGCCGTTCTTCAGATCCGCCGCGGTCCGTGCCGCGGCGAACCCGGCATCGGCGGTGGCGTCGCCCGTGAGCAGCACGTCCAGGCCGCGGATCCGCACGGGCTCCCCCGGCGCGATGACGAACGTCACTCGCCAGCAGTCGCGCACGGTGTCGACGCGCGACTCGATGCGCGGCTCGTAGTAGCCGTACGCCTCGAGTGCCTGGCGGATGCGCGCGGGCGCGGTGGCGCGCTGCTGCTCGACGCGCTCGGCGGGCGCGTCGCATGGCTCCTCGTCGAGCGTGAGGTACGCGAGCACGTTGGCGGCGACGTCGCCCTCGACGCCGGTGATCTCGACGGTCGCACGCGCGGGCGCGCCAGCGAGCAGCGCCGCAACCACTACCCACGCCCCGACGATCGGCGTCCGTGCCGAGCGATCGATCATGGCGTGCTCGCGGCCTGCATCGCGGAACCTCCCGGGAGCCACACTCACGGCTCCGCGGGCACGTTTGGCACCGCAGTCACGTCGCAGCGCACACCGATACGCCGACGCTAGCGCACCGCCATCTGCGCCACGGTGCAGCCGACGGCGAAGATCGGAATCGGCGCGTAGAACAGCAGCTCGCCCGTGGCGCCCTCGGTGGCGCCGGCGACCGTGAGAAACGTGCGGATCTCGAAGCCGCCCTGCCCCGCGTCGCGCAGCGTCTCCTCGTCCGTGTACGAGATCAGCTCGTCACGCCGGTTCGCGAGGAAGCGTTCGAGGAACTGCCGGTCCCACGGCTCGTTGATCGTGCCGGAATCCGGCGTGGCCGGCCAATGCGAGATGCCGCCCGTGCCGATCAGCGCGATGCGCTCGGGCTGCGCGTCGCAGGCGCGCCGCAGCGCGCGGCCGAACTCGTACGCGCGCGGCAGCGGCGTCAGCGGCGGACCCTGGCAGTTCACGTTGACGGGGATCACGGGCAGGTCGTAACGCGGCGTCATGAAATGCAGCGGCACCATGATGCCGTGATCGAACTTCCACTCCTCGGCGTACGCCACGTCGATGGTCGGCAGCACGCCTTCGATGATGCGGCGCGACAGTCCCGCGTTGCCCGGCACGCGCCGGCGCTCGATCGCGAGCCACTGCTCGTCCTCGATCGGACCTTCGTAGTGATCGCCCATGCCGATGCAGTACGCCGGCATGTTGTTCATGAAGAAATTCGCGAAGTGCTCCGCGGCCACGACGATCAGCGCGTCGGGCTTCGCGGCTTCCATGCGCCGGCGCAGCTCGTCTAGCTTTGCGTAGAACTGGTCGCGCACTTTCGCGTCGGCGCGCGCGGCGCGGCCGGTGATTCCGGGGGCGTGGCTGCAGACGCCCGCAAACACGAGACTCATCGCCGTCGGTCCTTCAACATGCTGTAGAGCCCCGCACGTACGGGCCCATGCTTGCGCACACCTTCGCGCATGGCATTGATGTACACGTCCCACGGCTGGCCGAGCAGCGCGGCGTAGTGCATGAGGATCTGGCCGTTCACGCCCATGACGTAGAGCAGCCCCACGTCGCCTTCGAGGATCGCGGCGCGCTCCTCGCCGGTGAGCTCGTAGTCGGCGAGCACGTCCTCGCGGCTCGCCTCGAAGCGCTTGCGGACGGCCGGATCGCGATTCAGCTGATACAGCAGCTTCTGCACGTAATAGAGGCTCATGACTCAGCGCCCCAGCGACGGAACGCGATGCGTGCCATAGGCCACGCAGATGTTCTTCGTCTCCATGTAGAAGTCGAAGCTGTAGTCGCCGCCGTCGCGGCCGATGCCGCTCGCCTTCATGCCGCCGAACGGCGTCGGCAGGTGCCGGTTGTTCTCGGAGTTGACCCACACCATGCCGGCCTCGAGCGCGCGCGCAAAGCGGTGCGCGCGACCCACGTCGTTGGTCCAGAGGTAGCCCGCGAGGCCGTAGCGCACGTCGTTCGCGAGCTTCAGCGCCTCGGCCTCGTCCGCGAACGGAATGACCGTCAGCACGGGCCCGAAGATCTCCTCCTGCGCCACCCGCAGCGAGTTCTGCGCGCCCGCGAACACCGTCGGCTGAACGTAGTTGCCACCGGCCGCGGCCAGCGCGCCGCCGACCGGGATCGCGACGTGTTCGGTCTTCGCCAGGTCGAAATAGCTCAGCACCTTCTTCACGTGCGTCGGGTGGATCAACGGCCCGACCTCGGTCGCGGGATCGAGCGGATGGCCCACCTTGATCCTGCGCACGCGCGCGACGAGCTTCTCTGAGAACTCGCGCTCGATGGATTTGTGCACGAGCAGCCGGCTCGACGACGTGCAGCGCTCGCCGTTCAAGCTGTAGATCATGAACACGACGGCATCGAGCGCACGGTCGAGATCCGCGTCGTCGAACACGACGACCGGGTTCTTGCCGCCGAGCTCGAAGTGCAGGCGCTTCAGCGTGGGTGCCGCCTGCGCCATGATCGCGCTGCCGGTGGCCGATTCGCCGACGAACGCCACGGCCTTGATCGCGGGATGCTGCGTGGAGGACTTGCCGGCCGTCTCGCCGAATCCGTGCACCGTGTTCAGCACGCCGGGTGGCAGCCCGGCCTGCGTGCAGATCTCGGCGAGCAGAGTGGCCGTGATCGGGCTCCACTCGGCCGGCTTGTGCAGCACCGTGCAACCCGCCGCGAGCGCCGGCGCGATCTTCCACGTCGACAGCATGAACGGCGTGTTCCACGGCGTGATGGCCGTGACGGGTCCGATCGGCTGGCGCAGCGTGTAGTTCAGATGCTCGCGCGCCGGCAACGAACGACCGGCATCCGCTTCGGGCGCCTTGTCGGCGAAGAAACGGAAGTTCTCGGCGCCGCGCTTCGCGGCGGCCGACATGAAGCGGATGGCCTGGCCCGTGTCGAGCGACTCGAGCAGCGCGATCTCTTCCGCACGCGCCTCGATCGCGTCCGCGATCCCGTGCAGCAGCGCGCGGCGGTCTGCGCCCGGCATGTCGCGCCACGCGGGAAACGCGCGCTCGGCCGCGCGCGCGGCGGCGTCGACGTCGCCAGCGTCGCCGGCGGCCACCTGCGCGAGCACGCGGTCGTCCACCGGCGAGCGCGTCTCGAACGTCTTGCCGGAAACGGACGCGCGCGGCGCACCGTCGATGAAATGCTGCACGCCGCTCTTGGCAAAACGCGCGAGATAATCCTCGGCTCTGGCGAGGTTGGTTTCGAACGACTGGCTCTGACTCATGACTTCCCGGCGCGGCGCTTCGCGTATTCGTGGAGGTTGTTCTTCTTGAAATTGAGCAACGGATGGAATTCCTGGATGTTCAGCGAGATCGCGAGCGGCCCCTGCTCGTAAGCCGACTGCAGGTGCTCCGTGAGCACCGCGAACAGCTGCTCGCCCGCCCGTTGCTGCACGTCGAGCGGCCGGCCGTGACCGATCAGCGCGGTCACGTGGACGAATCCATTGTCGGGTGCCTTGTCGGCGATGCGATAGGCATCGGCGCGATACGCGCGCACGCGCAACCCGCCCAGCGGAAACACGCCCGTCGTCAGAGCGCAGGCGTGCAGCTTGTCGAGCATGGCGTCGAGCGCGATCCGATCCTCGACATTGGCTGAGTACTCGATGACCAGATGCGGCAAGATGCGCCCCGTCGCGGCTTCACGTAAACTCGAAAATCTTCCGACCACCGTAAATGACCGCCGCGACGGCTGTCAATTTCGCCACCGAAAAGCTCTCTCACAGGGTCACCATGCCAAACCGTAACGCCGATCTGGCCGCACTGCGCGGTTCGATTCCGCCCCTGGTCACGCCGTTCAAGCGCGGGGAAGTGGACTACGACAAGTACGCGGAGCTCGTGAACTATCAGATCGAGCAGGGCTCGCACGGCATCCTCGTGAACGGCACCACGTCGGAGCCTTCCACGCTCACGACGGCCGAGCGCAACCGGCTCGTCACGCTGGCGATCGAGACGGCTAAGGACCGCGTGCCGATCGTGGCGGCCACGGGCTCGCAGTCGCTGGCCGAGAGCCGGCTGCTCACGGAGCACGCGCTGTCGGAGGGCGCCGACGCGCTGCTGATCGTGACGCCGTACTACATAAGGCCGCCGCAGCGCGGCATGGTCGCGTACTACCTCGAACTCGCGGCCGAGCACGACGTGCCATGGATGGTCTATCACATCCCCGGCCGCGCGGCGGTCAGCGTCACGCTCGACACGCTGAAGGCGCTGAAGGACAAGTCGCCGAATTTCTGCGGCATCAAGCAGGCCGTGAACGACCTCGGCTTCGTGTCCGAGTGCCTGCACGAGTTCGGCAAGGACTTCAAAGTGTTCGTGGGCCTCGAGGAGCTCAGCTTCCCGATGATGGCCGTCGGCGCGTGCGGCCTCATGAACGCCGTGGGCAACCTGCGGCCCGGCGTGCTCGCCGAGATGTGCGAAGCCGTGTTCGCCAACGACTTCGCCAAGGCCCGGCGGCTGCACGACCAGCTGCTCGAGATCAACAAGGCCGTGTTCTTCGACACGAATCCGATCCCGATGAAGTACATGATGAAGAAGCTCGGGCTCCTCGCCGACAACGAGCATCGCCTGCCGATGGTGCCGGCCACGGCCGAGCTCGCCGCGAAGCTCGACGGCGTGCTCGCGCGCGCGGGCCTCTAGCCCCCATGAAGTTCGTCAGCTTCGCCGTCGGCAGCTACCAAAGCTTCGGCGTCGTCAAAGGCGATGCCGTGGTCGATCTCGGCACGTCGCTCGGCACCCGTTGCCCCACGCTCGGCGCGCTGCTGCGCGCCGGAGAGCTGCCGCGCGCCATGGAACTCGCGGCCGCACGCGAACCGAGTGTCCCGCTCGAATCGATTCGTTACCTGCCGCCCGTGCCCGATCCCGAGAAGATCATCTGCATCGGCGTGAACTACGGCAACCGCAACGAGGAATACAAGGACGGCGCCGAAGCGCCGAAATACCCGAGCGTGTTCATGCGCACGCCGGGCAGTCTCGTGGGCCACCTCGAGCCGATCTGGAATCCGCCCGAGTCCGACCAGCTCGATTACGAAGGCGAGATCGTGCTCGTGATCGGCCGGGAGGGCCGGCGCATTCCCGAGGAACGCGCGTGGGAGCATCTCGCGGGGCTCTCGCTCATGAACGAGGGCTCCGTGCGCGACTGGCTGCGGCATTCCAAGTTCAACGTGACGCAGGGCAAGAACTTCGAGCGCTCGGGCAGCTTCGGCCCGTGGCTCGTGACGGCGGACGAAATTGCGGCCGGCACGGAGCTGCACCTGACGACGCGCGTGAACGGCGAGCTGCGCCAGGACGACACGACGGCGAACCTGATCTTCCCGTTCGCGCGGCTGATCGCGTACCTCTCGCGCTTCATGCGCCTGCTGCCCGGCGACATCATCGCGTCGGGCACGCCGACGGGCGCGGGCGCGCGCTTCGATCCGCCCAAGTACCTTCGCGACGGCGACGTCGTCGAGGTCCACGTGCCGCAGCTCGGCACGCTCGTGAACCGCATCGTCGACGAGCCGCGCTGAACGCCGATCGCCCGCGTCCAGCGCACGGCGCATCAGGCGGGGCGCGTCAGCCCGGCGAAACCTCGGTGCGCATCGTGGCGAGGCGGCGGGCGATCGCATTCGGCGAGCCCGTCCGGCGCGCGAGCAGGTTGTAGACCGCCGGCACGATGAACAGCGTGAACAACGTCGCGAGGCTCACGCCGGAGAAGATGACCACGCCGAGCGCCTGCCGGCTCGCCGAGCCCGGGCCGTGCGCCAGGATCAGCGGCACCGAGCCCATGACCGCAGCGAACGCCGTCATGATGACCGGGCGCAGCCGGATGCGCGACGCCTCGACGATCGCGTCCTTGAATTCCATGCCGCGATCGCGCAACTGATTGATGAACTCCACGATCAGCACGCCGTTCTTGGCCGCGATGCCGACCAGCATGATGATGCCGATCTGGCTGTAGATGTTCAGCGTCTTACCCGACGCCCAGAGTCCGAGCAGGCCACCGGCGACGGCGAGCGGTACCGTCACCATGATCACGAGCGGATGTATGAAGCTCTCGAACTGCGCGGCCAGCACGAGGAACACCACGAACAGCGCAACGCCGAACGTGAAGTACAACGCGCCCGAGGCCTCCTTGTAGTCGAGCGACTCGCCGCGGTAGCCCACCTGCACGGTCGCGGGCAGCTCCTTGTGGATGACGTCTTCCAGCCAGGTCAGCGCCTCACCGAGCGTGTACCCGTTCACGAGATTGGCCGTGATCGTCACGGCACGCATGCGGTTGTGGCGGTTCAACTGGCTCGGACCGGCCATGTCCTCGAGCTTCGTCAGGTTCGAGAGCGGAATCAGGTCGCCGCCACGATCCGAGCGCACGAAGATGTTCGACAGATCGGCATACGTGGCGCGCTGCGTCGGCTCCGCGGTCAGGACGACATCGTACTCCTCGCCGTCGACGACGTACGTAGTGACCTGCCGCTCGCTCATCAGCGTCTGCAGCGTGGAGCCGATGCTGCGCGCGCTGACGCCCAGGCTCGCCGCGCGATCGGTGTCGACGCGAACCAGCACCTGAGGCTGCGTTTCGCGCAGGTCGGAGTCGACGCGACTGAGTCCAGGATTCGCGGCCGCACTCGCAATCACGATGTCGCGCCAGCGCGCGAGCTCGATGTAGTTCGGACCGCCGAGCACGATCTGCACGGGCTGACCGCCGCCTCCGCCGCCACCGCGATTGCCGCCGCTGATGAACGCCGTGATGCGCATATCCGGGATCTCTTCCCAGTCCTTGTTCAGGACGGCGAGCAGATCGGCGGTCGCGACCTTGCGCTCGCCCCACGGTTTCAGCGTGACGTTGACGTTGCCGGAGGTGCCGGGCTGGAAGCCCGGCACGCTCACGACGCCGCGCTGGATCGTGCCGTCGTCGAAGTACGGCTGCAGATACGACTCGACCTTCTGCGCAGACTCGACGAGGCGGTCATAGCTCGTACCTTCCGGCGCCTGCAGCGACGCGTTGAACTGGCCGCGATCCTCCTGCGGCGCGTACTCCCGCGGCACGCGCTGCAGCAGCGCATACGCGCCGAAACCGATCGCGACGCAGACGAGCAGCGCGACCCACGGCGCCCGGAGGCTCGCGCGCAGCGCCGCCTGGTACCGGTTCGACAGCCACTCGAAGCCGCGGTCCAGCTTGTGCGTCAGGCGATTCTCGCCCGTATGCGCGCGCAGCAGCTTCGAGCACATCATCGGCGAAAGTGACAGCGAGAGCACGGCGGAGAACGTGACGGCCGCCGCGATCGTGACCGCCAATTCGGCGAACACGCGGCCGATGCTGTCCTTCAGGAAGGCGACCGGCGCGAACACCGACACGAGCACGACGGTCGTCGCGATCACGGCGAACGCCACCTGCCGCGTGCCGTTGTACGCCGCGAGCAGCGGCGCCTCGCCGGCCTCGATGCGCCGGTGCGCGTTCTCCAGCACGACGATGGCGTCGTCCACGACGAGACCGATCGACAGCGCGAGCGCGAGCAGCGTGATCAGGTTGATCGAATAGCCGAACAGCGACAGAACGCTGAACGTGGCGATCAGGCACACCGGGATCGTGACGAGCGGGATCAAGGTGGCGCGGACGGAGCCCAGGAACACGAAGATCACGAAACCGACGAGCGCCGTCGTGATCGCGATGGTGTAGTAGATCTCGCGGATGGCGGCGCGGATATAGAGCGAGTCGTCACCGCTCGTGATCAGGTTCATCCCTTTCGGCAGATCCCGGTTCACGCGCGCGACCTCGGCTTTGACCGCGTCGAGCACTTCGACGACGTTCGCGGTCGATTGCTTGATGATGCCGAAGCCCGTAGTCGTCTTGCCGTTCGTATGGAAGTAGCGCTGCGTTTCTCGCGAGCCCACCTCGACGCGCGCCACTTCGCCGAGGCGGATCAGGTGACCGTCCTTGCCCTGGGCCAGCACGAGGTCGCGAAACTGCTCCGCGGTCTGATAGTTGCGGCCGATTCGCACCTGGAAGTCGCGGTCCTTCGACTGGATCTTGCCCGCCGGCAACTCGAGGTTCTCGCGGCCCAGCGCCGCCTCGATGTCCGTCACCGTCAGGTTGCGGGCCGCGAGCGCGATGCGATCGATCCAGACGCGCATGGACGGACCGCCCGAGCCGAAGATGTTGATCTGCGAAACGCCGGGGATCGTCGCGAAGCGGTCGATCAGGTAACGCTGCATGTAGTCGGTCAGCTCCATCATGCTCATGTCCTCACCCGCGAGGGTGAGCCACATGACGGGCTGCTGATCCGCGTCGGCCTTCTGCACACTGATGTTGTCGATGTCGTCGGGCAGGCGGCGCGTGACGCGCGACACGCGATCGCGAACGTCGTTCGCCGCCTCGTCGAGCCGGCGTTTGAGATCGAACTCGACGGTGATCGACGACTGGCCGTCACGCGAGGACGAGCGAATGGTCTTGACGCCCTCGATGCCCGAGAGCTCGCCTTCGAGCACCTGGGTCACGCGCGTCTCAACGATCTCGGACGACGCGCCGGGATAGTTGACCTGCACCTGGACGGTCGGCGCGACCGTGTCCGGGTATTCGCGCACGGTCAGGTCGCGAAACGCCAGCGCGCCGAGCGCGACCAGCATGAGGCTCAGGACGGTCGCGAAGACCGGGCGTTTGACGGAAGTGTCGGAAAGCCACATGGCCCGGCGCCCTCGGAGCTAGCCGCGCACGTCCGAGCGCGGCGGCACCTGCGGCTCCTTCCGCCGCTGGCTGACTGCGTTGGCCGACTCATCGAGGCGCACCTGGACCCCGTCGCGCAGCTTCACGATGCCCTCGGTGACGACCGTGTCTCCTTCCTCGAGACCGCTCTTGACTTCCACGACGCCGTAGCGGCGCGCGCCGATCTCGATCTGTTGCTGCCGTGCCGTCAGCCCGTCGAGCCGATAGACGTAGGCACGGTTCTGCACCTGGAACACGGCGCCTTCGGGAACGACCAGGGCCTCGTGCTGCGAGGTCACGACGTCGACCGTCAGCAGCATGCCGGGGCGCAGCGCGCGGTCGTTGTTGGGGATGTGCGCGCGCACCGTGATCGCGCGCGTGATCGGATCGACGCGCGAGCCCACCGTACGCACGACGCCTTCGAACTCGCGCCCCGGAAAGCTCACGCTCTTCGCGACTACCTTCGCGCCGAGGCTCATGTCACCCAGCACGGTCTCCGGCACGGTGAAATCGAGTTTGATGACCGAGATGTCGTCGATCGACGTGATCGGAGTCGTCGGCGTCACGAGCGTGCCGGGACTCACGTTGCGGAAGCCCAGGAGACCGCTGAACGGCGCCTGCACCACGCGATCGCGCAATCGGGCGACGACGCGATTCAGCTGCGCCTGCACGGCGTCGGCCCGCGATCTCGCGATGTCGAGCTGCTGCTCCGCCGACAGGCCGCGGGCCGCGAGCTCCTCGAGGCGGCGCAGCTGGCTCTGCGCGTCGTTCAGATTCGCACGCGCTTCGGCGAGCGCGGCCTCTTCTTCCTGGTTCGTGAGCTCGATCAGGACGGCACCCTTCTCCACGTAGTCGCCGTCCTCGAAATTCACGCGCCGGACGGTATCCGTGAGCTTCGCCGTCAGCGTGACGGACTCGTTGGCCTGGGTCGTTCCGAGCGCCTCGACGACGTCCGACACCTGGTCCCGGCGCACCGGTTCCGCCACGACGAGCGGCGGCTGCGCCGCGCCGCGGCCGCCAAAGCCCCCCGCCGGACGGCCTCCCGGCGCACCGGCGGCGACCGGAGCCCCGCGCTGCGCAGCACCGCCGTCGCCGCGATGGCTGGTCAGGTACCAGACGGCCCCTGCGCCAAGCGCGAAAGCGATCACAACGAGCAACGCGTTCTTCATTGGCGTTCGGTCCTCGAATCTTCGGCGGGTTGAGCTCCGCGTCCGTTGCGGAGCGTCGAGTGAGGTGCGCGTGGCGCAGACTTGCGGCAAAAGTATGCCACGCAGCCCCCACCCGCCTCGAAGTGTGGGTTTCCGCAATGTCTCATTTTTTCTCAAGGTCCGCGGGGTTACGCACGCATGAGCGGGGGCGGCCGACCCTCGCGGAGGGGCGTCCCGAACGCTAACATAAGCTCATGAGCACACCCGTCATCGTCGCAGGCGTCGGTACCGAGGCCATGGTGTCGATCACCGCCCACGTTCCGGACGATGCCATGAGCGCCGGCCTGCTGGGAACGGAGCGCTCGGGACATGGCGTGCGGATCCGCGACGACGGGCTCATCGTGACGGTCGGCTACGTGGTGCACGAGGCCGAAAGCCTCTGGATCGGCATGGGCAACGCCGTGGTTCCGGGCTTCGTGGTGGGCTACGACTTCGACAGCGGGCTGGCACTCGTCAAGCCGTCGCTGCCCCTGCGGGGTCCGAGCATGGAGCTCGGCCGCGCGGATGCGCTGAACGTCGGCGACAACGTGACGGTCATGAGCAGCGGCGGCCGGGCGCAGGTCATCGAGGCGCGCGTCGTCGCAAAACAGGAGTTCGCAGGGCGCTGGGAGTACGTGCTGGACCAGGCGGTGTTCACGTCGCCGCCGCACGAGAGCTGGTCCGGCGCGGCGCTCGTCGACAGCAGCGGCCGGCTCTGCGGGCTGGGCTCACTCGTGATTCAGGGCTTCGAGGTCCGCGGTTCCACGACCACCGTCAACATGTTCGTGCCGATCGAGCTGCTCACGCCGATCATCGACGAGATCTGCGCGCACGGGCGCCGGCTCTCGCCGCCGCGGCCGTGGCTCGGCATGCTGGTGCATGACGACCAGCATGATCTGACTGTGGTCGGCGTGTACCGCAACTGCCCGGCCGACAAGGCGGGGCTGCGGCCCGGCGACGTGATCGTGGGTATCGACGACGAGCCCGTGAGCGGGCTCGCGAACATGTTCCGGCGCGTCTGGAGCCTGGGGAGCGCCGGCGTCGATGTGCCGCTGAACGTGCTGCGCAACGCCGAGCGCATGCAGCTCAAGGTGCGCTCGGGCGACCGCGCGGGCTTCCAGCGCAAAGGCACGTTGCAGTAATCGCGGCCGCGCGCCGCGTTCCACCGTTCCCGCAAAACGAAAACGGCGGCCACAGGGGCCGCCGTTTCCGCATGAGCGGTGGGACTATTCCTGACGGCGACGATAGGGGCGGTGGCAACCGCCGCAGGTCTGACCCACGGCCTGCACCATGCCCTTGGCGGCTTCGAAGCCACCCTGGTCGGCGGAATCGGCCAGCGCCTTGGCTGCGTTCTGCAGATCGTTGGCCTTCTGCTGGAAGTCCGCGAAGTTCATCCAGATTTCCGGCAGGGCCGCACTTCCCGGCACCGCGCTGTTCGGAATGAAACCTTCCGTGATCATGCCGGCCAGCGCGACGACATCGTGCGAGTTCTTCTTGAACGCCTCTTCGTCGACCGGGACTTCACCCTGCGCCATGCCGCGCAGCTTGCCGACCTTCCACGCGATGGCCTTCATGAGGCCGTCGCGGTAGTGGAACGCCGCCGTTTCCGGCGTGTCCGGCTCCGGAGCCTTGGCAGCCGTCTGCGAGCCTGGCCCACCCTGACCGCACGAAACGACGAGCAGCGGGACGAGAACGACCCCAAGCAACGTGATGGCAAGCTTCTTCATGGCTCAAAACCTTTTTGTGATTGGCGCGAAACGCGACGGCCAGCATAGCCAATACGCTCCCGCGCTCGCAAGTCGCACTCAGTCGTCGAATGCTCGGGCAGGCTCGTCGCAGCTCTGTGGATACGCGGCACGCAGCAGCTGCATGACGTTCGCGGCGGACGCAGCCGGCCCGCGATCCTGCACGAACCGCGCGATCCCGAGCGGATGTGGTTGGCTGCCGATCTCGGCCTCGAGCCGCCAGGCGCTGCGGAGCACGTCGGGAAGGAAGCCGTAGCGCAGATCCGCGAGGAACACGTGGCGGTCGTCCGCATACGCCGCGGTGAGCCCTTCGGCAAACCACTCGAAGATGCGGCCACCGTAGCTCGCTCGCAGCTGCTCGATCGCCGCGGTGTCGTCGCGCCGGTGATGGCTCCAGACGATGGGGCACGGATGCGCCATCGAGACGAAGCCCACCCAGTCCTCACCGGCCGTGCGCGCCACTACACGCCGATACGGCAGCTGCAGGAGCGTCGGAAACGCATAGACGACGGCGACATCGGAGCTGCGGCGCGTGAGATCCTTGCGCGCCCAGGCGACGGCATCGGAATTCAGCTTGAGCCCGTAGAGCAGGTACGCCGTCGACACCACCAGCGTGAGGGCGCACACGAGCACGGCGCGGCGCGCACGCTCGTGCCGCACGAGCAGGATCGAGACCGCGAGACCGATGGCGAAGATGCCCGTGTAGACCGGCTCGATGATCGGCAGCGCCGGCAGCGCGAAGCGCCGGTCGGAGAACGGCGCCAGCAGCTGCGTGCCGTAGTGCGTGCAGACGTCGAGAAGCGGATGCGACAGAAGTGCGGCCGTGAAGAGCGTCACCCATGCCCAGGGATTCGCGCGCGGCTGCAGCGTGAAGCGCGACACCAGCAGGCCGGCCAGGAGTCCGACCACCGGGGGAAACCACAGCGAGTGGGTGACGCCGCGGTGCTGCACCAGCATGTCGAGGGGATCTTCGGCCGCCATGTAGGGCAACAGCACGTCGATGTCGGGCAACTCGGCGGCGATGGCGCCCCAGCACGCCGCCTGCGCGAACCCGAGCTTGCGCCCGGCGACGGCCTGCCCGACCACGGCCCCGACCAGCATGTGCGTGACCGGATCCATGCGCCCGATTCCGTCGTCAGGCCTGCGCGGGCCGCAACGCTTCGTCGACCACGAAGAGATCCGTCAGCAGCGCCCGCAGGTGGATCGAGGCATTCAGGTTGTCGATCAGCTGCGAGCTGATGTCGGCGCGCGCGAGCACGAGGCGCAGTGCCGCGAGCGCCACTTTCGCATCGGCGTCGACGGCGGCGAAGAATGCCTGGCCGGTCGTCGGCAGCTCACGGTCGACGGCCGCGGCGGCCGCAGTGGCGACGGCGCCGAGCCCATCCAGCGCCGCGACCATGCCGCTCAGGTACTCGCGCACCTTCTGACCCGCACCGCCGCCCTTGTCGGTCTGCCGGCCCTGCGCCGCGTACGCGAGCATGAACTCGTAGCCGGTCTCGATTGTTTCGATGCGTTGCTTGAGCTCGTCGCTACTCATGTCATACCTGCCAGCGTTGCGGGTCGTGATGCTCGGTGTACTCCGCGCGCGTGATCCAGCCGCGCACCATCGCGCGTGTGAAGAGCCGTTTCTCGGGCCGCACCGCGAAATAGACGTGCATCATGACCATCGTGATCAACGACAACGCCGCGAGCCCGTGCAGCACATACACGATACCCCAGGTGGCGTCGGGCAGGAGATAGGGATTGCGTTTCCACCATGGCGTGTCGATGCGCGCGAGCATGGCGCCGCCCGTGCCGAGCGCAGTCAGCACCACGAGCGCGAAGGCGTGATGGATCAGCTTCTGGGCGAACGAGTACTTGCCGGGCTTGGGATAGCCCCGGGCGTCACGCCGCAGCGTGGCGCCCACGATGGCCGCCGCATCGGCGAGGTCCCGAGCCCCGATCCGCATCGCCCGAAAACCCTGGCGGAACAGCACGCGCAGGATGTGGAACAGCACCGCCACCATCAGCACGAGACCGGTGGCCCAGTGGATGCCGACCCAGGTGAACTCGACACCCAGGATCGGCAGGAACGCGGTACCCATCAGCGTCAGCACGGAGGCGGCCGTGATCCAGTGGAACGCACGGTCCACGGCGGCGTGGCGGAGGACTCTGCTCGCGGCAGAATCGGCGCCGCCGCTTGCTGCTTTGGAATCGGTCACGACGGAGTTATCTGCGTTTCGGCGCGAGCAGCCATCGATACAGGGCGTGCCCCAGGATCAGCGCGCAGCCCACGGCGAAGAACACCCAGATCAGGTCCCACGACATGCCCTGCAGCACTTCGCGGCCGTAGATGTCGCGGCTGACCCGGAATAGCTCCACGCGCGAACGCTCTTGACTGCGGAACGACGACGCGGCCTAGGCGTCGCGAATCGCGCGCGTGACGAGATTCTGCAGCAGCGGAATCTTGAAGTGGTTGAAGTTCAGCGGCGTGGCGCCGCGAACCGCACTCTGCCCCGCCAGCGCCGCCGTATCCGCCGTCTTCGGCTGACCCTTGACGACTTCCTCTACGACCGTGAGCCGCCGCGGCATGCACTGCACCGCGCCCGCCGCGATCCGGATGTCGTCGATCTTCTCGGCACCCGCGGCACCGCTGACCTTCATCGCGGCCGCGACGTTCACGAGCGCGAAGTCCCACGTGTTGCGGTCGGCGACCTTCTCGAAGTAGAACCGCGCACCCGCCCACTCGGCCGGCAGCCGGATGGCCGTCAGCACTTCGCCCTTCTCGAGCACCGTCATGCGCTGGATGTCGATGTTCGGGCCAATGAAGAACTCGTCCGCCTTGATCTCTTTCTGACCCTTGGACCCGACGACGACCATGGTGGCGTTCAGCGCCACGAGCGCCGGGGCGGTGTCCGACGGGCTCACGGCCACGCACCGCGCCGCGCCGAACAGGCAGTGCTCGCGGTTCTGGCCCTGCGGCGTGTCGGCGTAACAGGTGTTGCCGCCCGCGCGATAGCAGTTCACGCCGTAACGGTAGTACCAGCAACGCGCGTCCTGGCAGACGTTGCCGCCGATCGTGCCGGCGTTCCTGATCTGCGGGCTCGCCACGCGGCGCGCCGCGTCCGCGAGCACCTTGTACTTGCCCTGGATGACCGGGCTGCGCTCGACTTCCGTCAGCGTGGTCAGCGCGCCGATCTCGACCCCGCCGTCCTGCGTCTCGCGGATGCCCTTGAGCGCCGCGATGCCGCCGAGATCGACGACGTACTTCGGCCGCTTGATGCGGTCCTTGAACCAGTCGAAGCTGTCGTTGCCACCCGCCAGCGCCCACCCGTCCTTGCCGAACTTCGTCAGCAGTTGGACGGCCCCCTCCACGCTATCCGGCTGATAGAGCTCGAAGGCGCTCATCATGTCTCTGGACATTGCCGCAGCTCCTTATATGTAGTGCCGTTCAGGCCTGGCTCACGCGCTCGCCGCCGGCGGCGCGCATGACTGCGTTCAGGTAATGGTCGTACGCACCGCAGCGGCACAGGTTGCCCGACAGCGCGTGACGGGCCTCCTCGCGGGTCGGCTTCGGATTCGCATCGAGCAGCGCGACGGCCGACATGATCTGGCCGGGCGTGCAGAAGCCGCACTGCGGACCGAGCTCGTCGATCATGGCCTGCTGCACCTTGTGCAGCTCGCCGTTCGGGCCTTCGAGACCTTCGATCGTGGTGATCTTGCGGCCGCGCACGCTGTGCGTCAGCGTCGAGCACGAGTAGCTCGCGACGCCGTCGATGACGACCGTGCAGGCACCGCACTCGCCGCGGTCGCAGCCGAGCTTCGTGCCCGTGAGACCGAGCTTGTAGCGCAGCGTCATGGCCAGCGTCTCGTTCGGCAGCACGTCCACGGGGCGCATCTGGCCGTTCACGTTCAGCGTCAGCAGGCGCTCGACGCCGCCGGCCGACTTCTGCTCTCGCGAGCAGCCGGCCAGGGTGAACAGGTAACCGGAGGCCGACACGGCCGCGCCGGAGGCGATGACACCTTTAATGAACTGACGTCGCGAAGTGGACTTCGAAACGAACTGGTCGAACTGCGGCTCCGGAGGGCCGCGATCGTGGGTGTTGTCCGCCATGAGGTCTCCCCCTTGGAGCGCCGAAGACGTAGGAAATCGTCTCGATGCTAGGGGAAAAGCGGCTAGCGCTCAATATCTACGCGCCACTATAGCGGCCCGGCCGGGCATGGCCAGGCCGGCCCGGGCACGACGCCGGCCGGCCGGCCCGGTTTCGAGGCGTATCCGGCGCCCGCTTCCGCCCGGCCGCCCCCTCCCTCGGCGGGCGGCCCCGCCGGAGTGGCTTGTGCGATCATGCCCCGGGAGACGCGCCGCCATGGACAAGGACACCTGGGAGCTCCTGAGCTACATCGTGACCACGATCGGTCTTCCGGTCGCGATCTTCGTGTTCCTGTACGAGCAGAAGAAGGAACGCGACAACGAGGACGAGGAGGTCTACCAGCTCCTGTCCGACAACTATCAGGATTTCCTGAAGATCGCGCTCGATAACTCCGACCTGCGCCTGTTCTCCGCGGAGCAGACGCCCGAGCTCACGCAGGAACACCGGGAGCGCATGCGCATCATCTTCAATATGCTGATTT
>DASZSB010000221.1:0-10326 GCA_035548835.1 Gammaproteobacteria bacterium
AACGCGATGCCTTCCACGCCGGCGAGGATGCGCCCGACCTGCTTGAGTCCCGATTCCTTGCCGCGCGGCAGATCGGTCTGCGTGATGTCGCCCGTGACCACGGCGCGCGAGCCGAAGCCGATGCGCGTCAGGAACATCTTCATCTGCTCGGGCGTGGTGTTCTGCGCCTCGTCGAGGATCACGAACGACTCGTTGAGTGTGCGGCCGCGCATGAACGCGAGCGGCGCGATCTCGATCACGTGCCGCTCGATCAGGCGCCCCACCTTGTCGAAGCCCATCATCTCGTACAGCGCGTCGTACATGGGACGCAGATACGGATCGACCTTCTGCGTGAGGTCGCCCGGCAGGAACCCGAGCCGCTCGCCGGCCTCCACCGCCGGACGCACGAGCACGATGCGGCGCACGGCGTCGCTCGCGAGCGCCTCGACGGCCGCGGCCACGGCGAGATACGTCTTGCCGGTGCCGGCCGGGCCGATGCCGAACGTGAGATCGCACTCGCGCATGGCCTTCGTGTAGGCGATCTGGTGCGGGCCGCGCGCGCGCACGGCGCGCCGGCGCGTGTTGATCACGAGCGACGCGTCGGCGCCGCCCTCGTCACCGGCATCGGCACGCGCGTGCTCGGCCAGCGTCATATGCACGCGTTCGGGGTCCACTTCTTCGGTCTCCGCGATGTCGAACAGGTCCTCGAGCACGCGGCGGCCGCGCTCGGCCGCGGAATCAGGGCCCGCGAGCTCGAAACGGTTGCCGCGATTGTTGATGCGGATGCCGAGCTGGCGCTCGATCTGGCGCAGGTGCTCGTCGAACTGACCGCCGACGCGCGCGAGTCGGCGCGGATCGGCGGGCGTCAGGACGACGGTCAGCGACGGCTCGGGCTTCGGCTGGTCAGGCAACGGACTTCTGCGTCGCACCGGTCACGAGGCGACCCCTCAGGCTGTTGCGCATGGGCTCGGTGATGATCACGTCGGCGAACTGGCCGACGAGCTCCGGCGGCCCGACGAAATTGACCCAGCGCTGGTTCTCGGTGCGGCCCGCGAGCTCGCGGTCGCTCTTGACCGAGGTCTTCTCGACGAGGATGCGCTGCACGGTGCCGACCATGCCGCGACTGATCGCGGCCGCTTGCTCGTTCACGAGCGCCTGCAGCCGCTCGAGGCGCTTCTGCTTGACCTCGTGCGGCAGGTCTTCGAGATCCGCGGCCGGCGTGCCCGGCCGGGGGCTGTAGATGAAGCTGAACGACTGGTCGAAGCCCACGGTGCGGATCAGCGCCAGCGTTTGCTCGAAATCCTCTTCCGTCTCGCCCGGGTAACCGACGATGAAATCGGTCGCAATCGAAATGCCGGGCCGCGCGGCTTTCAGCTTCTCGATCTTCGCGACGTACTTCCCGGCCGTGTAGCCGCGCTTCATGAGCTTCAGCACGCGGTCCGAGCCGCTCTGCACCGGCAGGTGCAGGAAGCTCGCAAGCTTCTCCACGGTGGCATACGCGCCCACGAGAGCGTCGTTGAACTGCGCGGGATGCGACGTGGTGAAGCGAATGCGCTCGACCCCGTCGATCTTCGCGACCTCGCGAATCAGCGTCGCGAGATCCGCCTTCCTGCCGCCGCCCGTCACCGTGCCACGGTACGCGTTCACGTTCTGGCCGAGCAGCGTGATCTCGCGCGCGCCGAGCTCGGCCAGGCGCTGTGCCTCCACGAGCACGTCGGCCAGCGGCCGGCTGATTTCCTTGCCGCGCGTAGTCGGCACGATGCAGTACGAGCACGCCTTGCTGCAGCCTTCCATGACGGACAGGAACGCGGTGCACTGCGAGCTTTGCGGCTGCGGGATGTGGTCGAACTTCTCGATCTCGGGGAACGACACGTCGACGACGCGCGGCGTGCCGGTGCGCACCTTGCCGATCAGCTCGGGCAGCCGGTGCAGCGTCTGCGGGCCGAACACGATGTCCACCCACGGCGCGCGCTGCATGATCGCAGCGCCTTCCTGGCTCGCGACGCAGCCGCCGACGCCGATGATGAGCTCCGGGTTCTGCTCTTTGAGCTCGCGCCAGCGGCCGAGCAGCGAGAACACCTTGTCCTCCGCCTTCTCGCGCACGGAACACGTATTGACCAGCAGGATGTTGGCCTGCGCCGCTTCGCCCGCCTTGCGGGCGGACAAAGAGCCACCGAGCACGTCCGCCATCTTGGCGGAGTCGTACTCGTTCATCTGGCAGCCGTAGGTCTGGATGAAGTAGCGGTCCGACACGTCAGAATGGAATGTCGTCGTCGAAGTCGCCGGGCGGCCCGCTGTCCACGCCACTGTCGTTGACGGCGGCGGGGCGCTGCATGCCGCCTCCGGAAGCCGACGCGCCGGCGCCGGCGCCCGCGCCGCCGCCCTTGCCGCCCAGCATCTGCATCTCGTCGGCCACGATCTCCGTGGTGTAGCGGTCCTTGCCCTCTTTGTCCTGCCACTTGCGCGTGCGCAGCTTGCCCTCGATGTACACCTGCGAGCCCTTGCGCAGGTACTCGGCCGCGATCTCGGCCAGGCGGCCGAACATGGCGATCTTGTGCCACTCCGTGCGCTCCTGCTGCTCGCCGGATTGCTTGTCCTTCCACGATTCCGAGGTTGCGAGGGTCAGGTTTGTAACCGCACTGCCGCTCGGCATGTAGCGCGTCTCGGGGTCTTTGCCGAGATTGCCGACGAGAATGACCTTGTTCACGCCACGTGCCATGCAAGCTCCTGTTTTTTCTGGCCTCTTCGGGCCGTTCGTCTGAGTGTAAGCGGCAGGTTGCCGGGGCGGGTCATTGTACGCCGCGGCCCGCCCGAACACACCCGGGTTTCCGGCCGGTTCGCCGAGAAACGCGCACGGCTGGCGCGGAACTTGCTGAACCTTCCGGGCCTCGTTGAGAAACTACGGGAGGACCGCCGTGCTGACCAAGGTTTGGACAGGGACGTTGCTGCTGGCCGTGCTCGCCTCGATCGTGGTGCAACTCGTCGCTCCCGGCTCGCCCGCCGTGGCTGGCGCGGCCGGCTTCGCGCTCGTGGCCTGCGGCACCTTGCTCGTGGCGCGCCTGAGCCACTCGCCCGCGGCCATGCGCGCGCTACGCGGCACACTGCGGGAATTGCGCACCGCGCGCCGCTCCGCGCACGACGGCGAGCTGCAGCTGAACGCGTTCCTGTCGGCGGCAAACTTCTTCCGCTACGGCAACATTCGGCCGGCAGAAGATGCCGCGCGGCAGATCCCGGACCCCGTTCTCCGCCGCGGCACGCAGCTCGTGCTCGACGGCTTCCAGCGTCCGCAGCTCGCAATTGCGCTGCAGCGGCAGATCGCCGAGGAGCGCGAGCGGCTCGTGCGCCCGGTCGAGCTGCTGCGCGCCATGGCGGGCTATGCGCCTTCGCTCGGCATGTTCGGGACGCTGCTCGGCCTGCTGCAGATGCTGTTCGGCACGGGCAGCGGCGACGTGAGCCACATGGGCGCGGCCATGGGCTTCGCCATGATGACCACGGTGTACGGGCTCGTGCTCGCGAACCTGTTCCTGAAACCGCTGGCGACGAAGGTCGAGCAGCGCAACCGTCGCTACCTCACGCACAGCATCGTGGCCATGCAGGCCGTCATGCTGCTGTTGGAGCGTCAGCACCCCGAATACATCCGCGACGTGCTGAACAACGTGCGCGTGTCGCCCGCGCCCGCGTACTCCTCCTTCGCCACACCGGGTCTGGCGCACTGATGCACGCACACCGCGGAACCCACACCGATCAGGAGTTCGTGCCCGACCTGCTCGATCTCGGCTGGGACGCCGAGGACCGCGACGACACCTGGCTCGTGTCGTACGCGGACATCATCAGCACGACGCTCGCGATGGTCGTGCTGCTGTTCGGCCGCACGGCGCTGACGCCGCAAGCACACGACGCGCCGCCGCTCACGCTCGCGCCGCCGCCCATCGCGGCACCCGCGCCGCCGCCCGCGCGCATCATGCCCGCGACCGACACCGCCACACCCGAGAGCCGCCTCGCGGCGCTCGTGCAGGCGCGCTTCGCCGGCCGCATCGGCGCCGAGCAGCGCAACGAAGGCGTGGTGCTCACGATTCCCGAGGTGGCGCTGTTCGATTCGGCACGCGCGCAGCTGCACCCTTCCGCGCTACCGCTGCTGAACGAGCTCGCGGCCACGCTGCGCGAGGTGGGCGAGGCGCAGATCTCCGTCGAAGGCCACACCGACGACCGGCCCGTGCTCGGCGGCGAGTTCCGCTCGAACTGGGACCTGGCCGCCGCGCGCGCGAACGCCGTGACCGAATTCTTCCTGGCGCAGGGCTTCGCGCCGCAACGCCTGCACTCCGTGAGCTACGCCGACACGCGGCCCGTGGCCGACAACGCCAGTGTGAACGGCCGCGCCGCGAATCGCCGCGTAGAGCTCGCGATCGAATTCGGATCCCGGCACTCGCGCTGAGCACTCACTCGTAGCGCAGCGCGTCGAGCGGATCGACGCGGCTCGCGCGCTGCGCCGCAATCGCAACGGCCGCGAACGCCGTTGCGCCGAGCACGAGCGGCACGCCGACGAACACCAGCGTATCGTGCGCGGCCACGCCGAACAGCACGGACGCGAGCAAGCGCGCCAGGAAGAACGCCGCCACCACGCCCGCCGCGACACCGATGCCGACCAGGATCATGCCCTGCGCGACCACGCTGGCGCGCACGCGATTCGGCAGCGCGCCGAGCGCGAGTCGTATGCCGATCTCCTGCGTGCGCTGCTGCACCGAGTACGCCATGAGGCCGTAGATGCCGATCGCCGCGAGCGCCAGCGCCGCCGCGCCGAACGTCGTCATCAGCAGCATGTTCAGCCGCTGGCGCGAGATCGAGACCGACACGATGTCGGACATGTTCTGCACGCCGGTCACCGGCACGCCCGTGGCCTGCCGCACGAGGTTCTGTACGGTGGCCGACACGGTCTCGGGCGGCACGTTCGTGCGCACGATCCACGCCATGGCGCCCGCGGCCTGCATCAGCGCGTTCAGGCCGTCGGGCTCCTGCGCCTGCGGCATGTACATCATGGGCCCCGGATCGTTGCCGATGCCGCCCGCGCGCACGTCGCCGACCACGCCCACGATCTCGCGGATCGGCTCGGTCGCGAGCTCCTTCATGTTCGCGGCACCGCCGCCGATCAGGATGCGCTCGCCGAGCGGATCGCCCTGCTTGAAATACTGCTTCACGAACGCCTGGTTCACGACCACGACCGGCGGCGCGCTGGCCGTATCGCGGTCGTCGAACGCGCGGCCGCGCACTACGGGAATGTTGAAGGCATCGAAGTAGCCCGGCGTGCCGTAAACGATGCCGCCCCCGCCCGTGAACGGCCCCTCGTTCACGCGGCCGACGACGTTGAACGGCAGCCCATAGCCGCCCTGCAGCGGCACGCAGCACGTCATCGCGGCCGCGGCCACGCCAGGAATCTCACGGATGCGCTCGAGCACCGCGCGCGCGGTCTGATCGACGGCCTCCGAAGTGCGAAACTGCGCCGCCGACAGCGACGTGCGCATCGTGAGCACGTTGCGCGCCTGGAATCCCGGATCCACGTTGCCGAGCGCGTACGACGTGCGGATCAGCAGCGCCGCGCCCACGAGCAGCACGACGGCGAGGCTGACCTCGACCAGAACGAGCGCCGAGCGCGTCTTGTTCTGGCGCAGCCCGCTACCGGAGCGGCCGCTCGAGTCCTTGATGACGCTGTTGAGATCGGCCTGCGACGCGACCAGCGCCGGAATCAGGCCGAACAGCAGACCCGTGAAGAGCGAGACGCCGAGCCCGAACAGCGCCACGCGCCAGTCGATGCCGAGCAGCGACCCCGAATCTCCGAGCCGCGGCAGCCCGGCCGTGTTCACCGTCAGCAGCAGGCGCATGCCGACGTAGCCGACGACGACGCCGAGCACGCCGCCGATCAGCGCGAGCAGCACGCTCTCGGTCAGAAGCTGCCGCACGATGCGCCAGCGGCCCGCGCCGAGCGCCACGCGCACGGCCATCTCGCGCCGGCGGCCCGTGGCACGGATCAGCAGCAGGTTCGCGACGTTGGCGCACGCGATCAGCAGCACGAAGCCCACGGCGCCGAGCGCCACGAACAGCGTGTTGCGCGCCTGGCCGACGATGGCCTCCTGATAGCTCAGCACGCTGAAGCCGCTCTTCGGGCCCATGGCCGGCGGAAAACGCTCGCGGTACGGCGCGGCCGACGCGGCGAGGCGCGCCTGTGCCTGCTCGAGCGTGACACCCGCCTTCAGGCGCCCGACCGTCGCGAAGTAGTGCCCCTGATCCGTGGTGTTCGGATCGAGCTGAAACGGCACCCACAGATCGGCCTGGCCGAAATCGCGGAACTCGAAGCCGCGCGCCATGACGCCGACCACGGTGTACGGGTTGCCGGACAGCGTGATGCTCTGGCCGACCAGGTTAGGATCCGCACCGAGCCGCTGCCGCCAGAAGTTCTCGCCGACGACCACGGTGCGGCCGGCGTTCGGCAGGTCCTCGGCCGGCGTGAACGCGCGTCCCGCGAGCAGCGGCGGACGAAACGCGGCGAAGAACTCCGCCGACACCTGGTGCACCGGCACGCTCTCGAGCACGTCGCCGCGCGCGAAGTTCATCGAGATCGTCCGGAACGCCGCCACGTTCTCGAGCACGTCGCTCTGCGCGCGCCAGTGCACGAACTTCGCGGGCGACGCGGCCGGCCCGGCGATGGCGCCGTCGTTCGTGTTCATCGGCATCACGAGCGTGTCGGGCGAGTCGTACGGGATCGGCTTCAGCAGCACGGCATTCACGACGGAGAAGATCGCGACGTTGACGCCGATGCCGAGCGTCAGCGCCAGCACGGCCGTGGCCGTGAACACGGGGTTGTCGCGAAACGACCGCCAGGCGTGCCTGACGTCCTTGCCGATGGTGCCCATGGTCTCCGCCCCCTTCCCACGATGCGTTCGGCCGGCCGGCGGCCGCCGGCAGGTCTCGCGATCTTAGACGCCGCTCCGAACGGCGCCTACTACCCAGGATGCGCCACACGCCGGTGAGGTCGCGAAATCGGGACGCGCGCGTTCGATTTCGGAACGGCGCCGGAAGCCGAACTGCGCCGCCACGATAGAAGACGGCCCGGCCACGCGCCCCGCGGTGGCACGTTTCCGGACGCGATCCGTGGGTGATCGCCACAGCGGCGACGATACTGATCGCCGTGGTGCTCGCGGGAAGCTGGTTGCCGGCGCGCCGGGCCTCGCGCATCGCGCCTACCGAGGCGCTCCGGTACGAGTGAACGCACACGGTGCGCACAGCGCCGGCATGTCCGGTACTGCCCGTTTCCTGACACCCCGTGACAGGTTCACCCGGCATACTCCGGGCCCGCTCGGCTGGGCCGGACCGCGCTTTGCGCCGCGGTTTCGGAGAGGCCTATAGTGATTGGCCCGGCCGACTCCGCACTCGAGAACCTGACACGCCCCGCTTCGCTCGACAGCCACGCATGAAAACCATCCAGATCCGCGGCGCACGCACGCACAACCTGCGCAACATCGACCTCGACCTGCCGCGCGACAAGCTCGTCGTGCTCACAGGGCTCTCGGGCTCGGGCAAGTCGAGCCTCGCGTTCGACACGCTGTACGCCGAGGGCCAGCGCCGCTACGTCGAGTCGCTGAGCGCGTACGCACGGCAGTTCCTGTCGATGATGGAGAAGCCCGACGTCGACCATATCGAGGGCCTCTCGCCCGCGATCTCGATCGAGCAGAAGAGCACGTCGCACAACCCGCGCTCCACCGTCGGCACGGTGACGGAGATCTACGACTACCTGCGCCTGCTGTACGCGCGCGCCGGCATCCCGCGCTGCCCGGACCACGGCGAGCCGCTCGAAGCGCAGAACGTGTCGCAGATGGTCGATACCGTCATGGGGCTGCCCGAAGGCACGAAGATCATGCTGCTCGCCCCCGTCGTGCAGGCCCGCAAGGGCGAGTACAAGGCCCAGCTCGACGAGCTGAAGTCGCAGGGCTTCCTGCGCGCGCGCATCGACGGCAAGGTCGTGGAGCTCGACGATCCGCCGGCGCTCGACAAGCGCAAGAAGCACGACATCGAGGTCGTCGTCGACCGGCTCGCCGTGAAGCCCGACATTCAGCTGCGGCTCGCCGAATCCTTCGAGACGGCGCTGAACATGGCCGACGGCGTGGCGCTGATCGCATTCATGGACCAGCCGAAGAAGGCGCCGCTCGCGTTCTCGAACAAGTTCGCGTGCCCGATCTGCGGTTACAGCATTCCGGAGCTGGAACCCCGGCTCTTCTCGTTCAACAACCCGTCGGGCGCCTGCCCCGATTGCGACGGCCTTGGGCTTCGCATGTTCTTCGATCCCGCGCGCATCGTGGCGCACCCGCATCTGTCGCTCGCCGGCGGCGCCATCCAGGGCTGGGACAGCCGCAGTCATTTCTACTGGGGAATGATCAAGGCGCTCGCGAAGCACTACAAATTCGACGTCACGGTGCCGTTCCAGGATCTCGCCGAGAAGCACCGCAACATCGTGCTGTACGGCAGCGGCGACGAGAAGATCCAGTTCAAGTACGACAACGAGAAGAAGGGCAACCACTGGGAGTGGAAGCACGTGTTCGAGGGCATCATCCCGAACATGCAGCGCCGCTACACGGAGACGGAAAGCCAGGCCGTGCGCGAGACGCTCGCGAAGTACCAGAGCACGCAGACCTGCAAGACCTGCGGCGGCACGCGCCTGAACGCCGCGGCGCGCAACGTGTTCGTGCAGGACAAGCCGCTGCACGAGATCACGGGACTCAGCGTCACGGCGGCGCTCGACTTCTTCGCCGCGCTGAACATGAAGGGCTGGCGTGGCGAGATCGCCGAGAAGATCGTCAAGGAGATCGGCAACCGCCTGCGCTTCCTCGCGGACGTGGGGCTCGGCTATCTCTCGCTCGACCGCAGCGCCGACTCGCTCTCGGGTGGGGAGGCGCAGCGCATCCGGCTCGCGAGCCAGATCGGCTCGGGCCTCGTGGGCGTCATGTACATTCTCGACGAGCCGTCGATCGGATTGCACCAGCGCGACAACCAGCGCCTGCTCGACACGCTGCTGAACCTGCGCGATCTCGGCAACACCGTGCTCGTCGTGGAGCACGACCAGGAAGCCATCATGGCGGCCGACTACGTGGTCGATTTGGGCCCCGGCGCCGGCGTGCACGGCGGCCAGGTCGTGGCGCAAGGCACGCCGAAGGAAATCTGCGCGGACGCCGCATCGCTCACGGGGCAGTACCTGTCCGGGCGGCGCGAGATCCCGCTGCCGAAGGAGCGCCGCAAGTTCGACCCGCAGCTCACGCTGAAGATCACGGGCGCGCGCGGCAACAACCTCAAAGGCGTCGACGTCGAGATTCCGGTGGGCCTCATGACCTGCGTGACCGGCGTGTCCGGCAGCGGCAAGAGCACGCTCGTGAACGACACGATCTACCGGCTCGCGGCGCAGCGCATCAACGGCGCCGGCGAGGAGCCCGCGCCGTTCCATGCCGTGAAGGGCCTCGAGCACTTCGACTACGTGATCGACATCTCGCAGGACCCGATCGGCCGCACGCCGCGCAGCAATCCCGCGACCTACAGCGGCGTGCTGACGCCGATCCGCGAGCTGTTCGCGCAGGTGCCGGAGGCACGCTCGCGCGGCTACGAGCCCGGCCGCTTCTCCTTCAACGTGAAGGGCGGCCGCTGCGAGACCTGCCAGGGCGACGGCGTCATCAAGGTGGAGATGCACTTCCTGCCCGACGTCTACGTGCCCTGCGACACCTGCGCCGGCAAGCGCTACAACCGCGAGACGCTCGACATCCGCTACAAGGGCAAGAACATCTCCGAGGTGCTGAAGCTCACCGTCGAGGACGCGCTCGAGCTCTTCCGCAACGTGCCGATGGTAGCGCACAAGCTGGAAACGCTGATGGCCGTGGGCTTGGGCTACATCGAGCTAGGCCAGAACGCCACCACGCTCTCGGGCGGCGAGGCGCAGCGCGTGAAGCTCGCGAAGGAGCTGTCGAAGCGCGCCACGGGGTCGACGCTCTACGTGCTCGACGAGCCGACCACGGGCCTGCACTTCCACGACATCGCGCAGCTGCTCGAAGTGCTCTACAAGCTGCGCGACCAGGGCAACACGATCGTGATCATCGAGCACAACCTCGACGTGATCAAAACGGCGGACTGGATCATCGATCTCGGCCCCGAGGGCGGCGCCGGCGGCGGCGAGCTGATCGCGGCCGGCACGCCGGAGCAGGTCGCGGCCGAGCCGCGGTCGTACACGGGCCAGTCGCTGCGCGCCGCGCTGCCGTCGCCGCGCCGCCAGGCGGCGGACCGCGCCGCCCGGTAGCGGGCCGCGCGGGCACGCCGGCGGCA
>DASZSB010000222.1:0-12733 GCA_035548835.1 Gammaproteobacteria bacterium
TGACGAGGGCGTCCGGGAACGCCGTGAATACGTCCCTGCAGGCTCGCGCGCGCGCATCCTGTGCGCGAGCGTCCCGGCCACCCTCGTCACGAGGAGCCTCCGGGACCTGCCGTGACGTTACTTCTGGACGAGCAGCAGCTCGGCGATGCGGAAGTAGATGCGCTCGAGACGGTCGAGATCCTCGACCGAGACCAGCTCGTTGACCTTGTGGATCGACTCGTTGATCGGGCCGAGCTCGACGACGTCGATGCCATAGGGGGCGATGAACCGCCCGTCCGACGTACCGCCGCTGGTCGACAGCTCGGGATCGAGCCCCGTCTCCTCGCGCACGGCGCGCTGAATCGCGTCCGTGAGCGCTCCGCGCTTCGTCAGGAATGGCTTGCCCGCCACCTTCCACTTGAGCTCGTAGTCGATGCCGAGCTCCTTCAGCGTCGCCTCGACGCGCGCCGACAGCCTTTCGTGCGTCCAGACGTTGGAGTAGCGGAAGTTGAACCGGCACTTGAGCTCGCCCGGCACGACGTTCGGCGCGCCGGCGTCGCTGTGGACGTTGACCATCTGGAACGTCGTCGGCGGGAAGAACTCGTTGCCGGCGTCGACGGGCTCGCGCGTCATCGCGGCGACGAACTTCGCGAGCGCGTGGATCGGGTTGTCGGCCGCGAGCGGGTAGGCCACGTGGCCCTGCACACCCCGGATCGTCATGATGCCGGACAGGCTGCCGCGCCGGCCGACGCGCACCGTGTCACCGAGCTTCGTCGAGCTCGAGGGCTCGCCGACCACGCAGTACTGGAACGTCTCGCCGCGCCGCGCGAGCGTCTCCATGACCTTCAGCGTGCCGTCGTCGGCAGCGCCTTCCTCGTCGCTCGTGATCAGCATGCCGAGCGAGCCCGGGTGGTCTGGGTAGCGGTCGACGAAGCGCCGGCAGGCATTGATCATGGCGGCCAGGCTGCCCTTCATGTCGGCCGCGCCGCGGCCGATCAGCACACCGTTCTCGACGCTGGCCGCGAACGGATCGACCTGCCACTGCTCGCGCGGCCCGGTCGGCACGACGTCCGTGTGGCCCGCGAACACCAGGGCGGGTGCCGCCCGGCCGCGCCGTGCCCAGAGGTTGTCCACCTCGCCGAAGCGCAGGGGCTCGGTCGTGAATCCGGCCCCTTGCAGCTGCTCGGCGATCAGCTGCTGGCAGCCCGCATCGGAGGGCGTCACGGATGGGCGGCGGATCAGCTCGCAGGCGAGCGTCAGGGTATCCATTACTGTGCTTCTCGCGAGCAGGGACAATCGTGCGGGGTCATGGGCTTATGCGCGTCCGGAGGCGTCCCGGCCGGGCGGGCCGACACGCAGCTGAAATATTTCCTTAACATTACGGGGCTAGGCTTCCGGGCGCCATGCTAACGCGCGCCGCCCGTCCGTTGGGGGGCCGAGCGAACACACTGTCAGGAGGAATCATGGGGAACCAGACTCGGCGCTCTCCGCGTATCGGTGGGCTCATGTCGGCATTGCTGGCCTCGGCCGCGCTGGCCGGCGCCGGCGCGGCTCACGCGCAGGCGGCCCGCGACTATATCAGCATTGTCGGTTCGTCCACGGTCTATCCGTTCGCCACCGTCGTGGCCGAGCAGTTCGGGCGCACCTCGAAGTTCAGGACTCCCAAGATCGAGTCGACCGGGACCGGCGGCGGCCTGAAGCTGTTCTGCAATGGTGTGGGCGTGCAGCACCCGGACATCGCGGACGCGTCGCGGCGCATCACGCAGAGCGAGATCGACGCCTGCGCCAGGAACGGCGTGAAGGACATCGTCGAGATCAAGATCGGTTACGACGGTATCGTGGTCGCGAACGCGAAGTCGGCGCCGCATTTCAACTTTGGCCTGCGCGACCTGTACCTGGGGCTCGCCAAGAACGTACCGGACCCTTCCGGCGCCGCGAAGCTGGTGCCGAACCCCTACAAGAAATGGTCGGAGATCAATCCGAAGCTGCCCGCGGAGAAGATCGAGGTGCTGGGGCCGCCCCCCACCTCCGGCACGCGCGATGCGTTCCTCGAGCTCGTCATGGAGCCGGGCGCCAAGGCGTTCCCGGTCGTCGCCGGCCTCGGCAAGGATGCGTTCACGGCCGCGTCGCACACGCTGCGTGAGGACGGCGCCTACATCGAGGCGGGCGAGAACGACAACCTGATCGTGCAGAAGCTCGAGGCCAACTCCCACCAGCTCGGCATCTTCGGCTACAGCTTCCTCGAGCAGAACGCCGACAAGATCCAGGGCTCGCAGATCGACGGTGTCGCGCCGGACTTCGACGCGATCGCCGGCTCCAAGTACCCGATTTCCCGGCCGCTGTTCTTCTACGTGAAGAAGGCGCACGTTGGCGTGATTCCGGGCATCAAGGAGTACATCAACGAGTTCACGAGCGACGGCGCCCTCGGCGAATACGGCTACCTCGCCGACAAGGGCCTGATTCCGATGAGCGACAAGGAACGCAAGACGGTCGTGGCCGAGGCCAAGAGCCTCACGCCGATGACCGGCGTGGGCCATTGACCCGTCCGCGACGTCGCGAGGGGGCTCGACGAACACGACAGCCGTGGCGGGATGATGCGAGAATAGCGGTCGCGTGACCCCTTCGACCTTGCTCATCATCGTGCTCGCGCTTGCGCTGGTGGCCTACTACATGGGCCGCCAGCGTGCCGTTTCGGTTGCGCTCGCCGCGGGCAGCACCCGGCTGGTGCACTCGCTGCCCGGCTATCACGGCGGTTACGTTGCGCTGTGGTGTGCGCTGCCGGCGCTGCTGGTTCTCGCGCTATGGCAGATCGTGGAGCCGATCTGGCTGCGCAACAGCGTGATCGCGACCTTGCCCGAGAACCTGCGCACGCTGCCGGCGGCCCAGCTCGGGCTCGTCTACAACGACATCCGCAACCTCGTCGCCGGCAACATCTCATCGAGCGAGCCAGGCGCCGAGATCCTGGCGGCCGTGGAGCGCTACACGGCGCTGCGCGACCTGAGCCACGAGCTCGTCAGCGGGGCGGTGCTGGTCATCGGTGTCGCGGGCTTCGCCTGGGCGTATCGGCGCGTCCGCGCCGATTTTCGCGCGCGCAACCGCGTCGAGCGGGGCATCGAGTACCTGCTGGTCGCCGCGTCTTCCGTCGCCATCCTGACCACGATCGGCATATTCCTGTCCGTGCTCCTCGAGGCGATACGGTTCTTCGAGAAGGTGCCGCCGCTCGACTTCCTGTTCGGGTTGTCGTGGAGCCCGCAGACCGCCATCCGGGCGGATCAGGTCGGCTCCTCTGGAGCCTTCGGGGCCGTTCCGCTGTTCACGGGAACGCTGCTGATCTCGGGAATCGCGATGTTCGTGGCGGTGCCGGTGGGCCTCATGTCGGCGATCTATCTCGCCGAATACGCGAATCGCCGCTTCCGTGCCTACGCGAAGCCCATGCTCGAGATACTCGCCGGCATCCCCACGGTGGTCTACGGCTATTTCGCCGCGTTGACGGTGGGGCCGATTCTGCGCGACGTCGGCGCGGCCTTCGGCTTCAGCGTGGCGTCGGAGAGCGCGCTCGGCGCGGGTCTCGTGATGGGCATCATGATCATTCCTTTCGTGTCGTCGCTGTCGGACGACGTGATCACGGCCGTGCCGCAGGCGTTGCGAGACGGCAGCTACGGTCTCGGCGCCACACGCTCGGAGACGATTCGTCTTGTGGTTCTGCCGGCGGCGTTGCCGGGCATCGTGGGCGCGGTGTTGCTGGCCGTGTCGCGCGCCATCGGCGAGACCATGATCGTGGTGATGGCGGCGGGCCTTGCCGCCAACCTGACGATGAATCCATTCGAGGCGGTGACCACCGTCACGGTGCAGATCGTGACGTTGCTCGTCGGCGACCAGGAATTCGACAGCGCGAAGACCCTGGCGGCCTTCGCGCTCGGGCTCGTGCTGTTCGTGGTCACGCTGGCGTTGAACGTCGTCGCGCTGCGCGTGGTGCGGCGCTACCGGGAGCAGTATGAGTAGCAAGCCCGGCAAACCGGTCAAGGACGCCGTCGCGCGCGGCATCGGCCGGCGGTATCGTAACGAACGCTTCTTCCGGGCGCTGGGTTTCGCCGCGCTGTGCCTGGGGCTCGGCTTCCTCGCCTTCTTCTTCTATACGCTCATCGCGAACAGCTACACGGCGTTCCGGCAGACCCGCGTGCAGCTCGACATCAATTTCGATCCGGAAGTCATCGATCCGGGCGGCAAACGCGCTCCCGACGACCTGGCGACGGCGGACTACCAGCGCCTCGCTCGCGACGCGCTGAACGCGCTGTTTCCGGAGGTGACCTCGCGCAGCGAGCGTCGCGACCTCTATTCGCTGCTGAGCGCCGGCGCGGGACTCGAGCTGCGGTCGCTCGTGATGGGCAACACCGCCCTGATCGGCACGAAGCGGACCTTGTGGCTGCTCGCGGACGACGACGTCGACGTCGTGGTCAAGGGGCACGTGTCGCGCGACCTGCCCGAGAGTCAGCGCCGGCTGAACGACCGGCAGCTCGGCTGGGTCCAGGCGCTCGAGAGCCAGGGCCGTCTCGAGCTCGAGTTCAACCGGTACTTCTTCACGAACGGCGACTCGCGCGATCCCGAGCTCGCGGGAATCTGGGGTGCCACCGTCGGCTCGTTCTTCATGCTGCTCGTGACACTGGCGCTGTCGTTTCCCGTAGGAGTCGCCAGCGCCATCTATCTCGAGGAATTCGCGCCCCGCAATCGCTGGACCGACCTGATCGAGGTCAATATCAACAATCTGGCGGCCGTGCCGTCGATTGTGTTCGGGTTATTGGGCCTCGCCCTGTTCATCAATCTGTTCGGCTTGCCGCGCTCGGCGCCCGCCGTCGGTGGGCTCGTGCTGAGCCTCATGACGCTGCCCGTGATCATCATCGCGTCGCGTGCCGCGTTGACCGCCGTCCCGCCGTCGATCCGCGAGGCCGCGCTCGGGCTCGGCGCGTCGAAGATGCAGATGGTCTTGCATCACGTGCTGCCGCTTGCGATGCCGGGCATGCTGACCGGCACCATCATCGGCATGGCACGCGCGCTCGGTGAGTCCGCGCCGCTGCTGATGATCGGCATGGTGGCGTTCATCGTCGACATTCCGAAGTCGCCGTTCAGTCCCTCGACCGCGCTGCCCGTGCAGGTGTATCTGTGGGCGGACAGTCCGGAGCGCGCGTTCGTCGAGCGGACGTCGGCCGCGATCGTCGTGCTGCTGGTATTTCTGCTCGTCATGAACGCCGCGGCGATCTTGTTGCGGAAACGTTTCGAGCGACGTTACTGACCGCGCCGCCGTGGCGAAGTGGGGTAAACTGTGAGCCTGGCCCTCAACGAAAAGAGCAACAGCGTGTCGCAGGCCACGCCTTCCGTCGCTACTCCATCGCCCGCTGCCGGGGACAAGCCCGCAGTGGACGAGGGCTATCGGACGGTCGGTGATTACACCTCGGCCTCTCCGGTCATGCAGGCGCGTCACCTGGACGTCTTCTACGGCGCGAACCACGCGATCCAGAACGTGAACCTCGACATCGGCCGCAACGAGGTCATCGCGCTGATAGGGCCTTCGGGCTGCGGCAAGTCGACGTTCATCCGCTGTCTGAACCGCATGAACGACACGATCGAGTCGGCGCGCATCACCGGCGACATCACGCTCGACGGAGAGAACGTCTACGGCCGGCAGATGGACGTCGTCATGCTGCGTGCGCGGGTGGGCATGGTGTTCCAGAAGCCGAACCCGTTTCCGAAATCGGTCTACGACAACGTGGCCTACGGCCCGCGGATTCACGGCCTCGCACGCGACCGCAGCGAGCTCGATGAGATCGTGCGGAACAGTCTCGAGCGCGCGGGTCTGTGGTCCGAGGTCAAGGACCGGCTGGAAGGGCCGGGCACCGGCCTCTCGGGCGGTCAGCAGCAGCGCCTGTGCATCGCGCGCACGATCGCGGTGAATCCGGACGTGATCCTGATGGACGAGCCGTGCTCGGCGCTGGATCCGATTGCCACCGCCCGCATCGAGGACCTGATCGACGAGCTCAAGCAGAACTACGCGATCGCGATCGTGACGCACTCGATGCAGCAGGCCGCGCGCGTGTCGCAGCGGACGGCGTACTTCCACCTCGGCAAACTGATCGAGGTCGGCGACACGGACGAAATCTTCACGAATCCGCGGCACAAGCTGACCGAAGACTACATCACCGGGCGCTTCGGCTAGTCCTTCTTCTCTGCGCCTTCCTGACTGAATCGGGGCCCGCGTCGTGCTGTGACGCCCGGGCACGAATGCCGGCGAGGATATCGAGCCCGCTACCGCCCGGGCGGCCGTACGGCGGCAGCGTCTCTCAGTCCGTGGTGCGCAGCAGCTCGTTGAGAGAGGTCTTGGCGCGCGTCTTCTCGTCCACCTTCTTGACGATCACGGCGCAGTACAGCGAGTACGTGCCGTCCTTCGACGGCAGGTTGCCCGCGACCACCACGGAGCCCGCGGGCACGCGGCCATAGGTGACTTCGCCTGTCGCGCGGTCGTAGATCTTCGTGCTCTGCCCGATGTAGACGCCCATGCCGAGCACGCTGCCGCGCTCGACGATCACGCCCTCGACGACCTCCGAACGCGCGCCGATGAAGCAGTTGTCCTCGATGATCGTGGGTGCGGCCTGCAGCGGCTCGAGGACGCCGCCGATGCCGGCGCCACCCGAGAGGTGCACGTTCTTGCCGATCTGCGCGCAGCTGCCGACCGTGGCCCACGTGTCGACCATCGTTCCCTTGTCGACGTACGCGCCGATGTTCACGAACGAGGGCATCAGCACGACGTCGGGGGCGATGTAGGCGCCGCGCCGCACGACGGCATCCGGCACTACGCGCGCGCCACCGGAGCGAAACTGCTCTGCGTCATAGCGCGCGTACTTCGGCGGCACCTTGTCGAAGAAACGCGTGTAGCCTGCGTCGACGACCTGGTTGTCGTTCAACCGGAACGACAGCAGCACCGCCTGCTTCAGCCACTGATTCACGACCCAGCGGCCGTCCTTGGGCTCCGCGACGCGCAGTGTGCCGGCGTCGAGGCCCGCGATGCATTCCGCCACGGCGTCACGCACTTCCGGTTCGGCGCGCGTGGGAGAGAGCTCCGTGCGCCGTTCCCAGGCGCGTTCGATGACTTCGTTCAGGGTAGCCACTGTCGTTCCTCTGGCGTTCAGGTGCGTGGATCGGTCAAACCTTCGCGCAGCGCGCGCTCCAGTCGCTCGGCGCTCGCGTCGTCGAGGGGTTGGTGGTCGGCGTTGGTGACGAAGAACACGTCCTCGGCGCGCTCGCCGACCGTGGCGATCTTCGCGTTCTGCAGCGCGACGTGCTCCTGATCGAAGATCTTCGCGACCTCGAACAGCAGGCCGGGCCGGTCGCCGGCGACCAGCTCGACGACCGTGCGCGGATTCGACGGATCGCGCGACGTCGCGATCTGCACGGGGGTCGAGAACATCCGCACCTGGCGCGGTGCCCGGCGCGTGACGCGCAGGTGCTGGTCGTTGTCGCTCGTCAGGGCCTTGAGCAGCCGGTTGCGGATCTCGTCGAGGCGGCGCCGTTCGCTGATGGCCGTGCCGTCACTCTCGAGAACGCAGTAGGTGTCGAGGGCCTGGGCCTGGGCGAGCGGCACGATACGGGCGTCGACGATCGTGAGGCCGAGCTCGTCGAGCACGGCCGTGGCGCGCACGAACGAACGCGTTTCCTTCGGGGAGTACACGGCGATCGAGGTCAGGCCGGGCTGCACGGTGTCGTTCACGTCGACCAAGATGGAACCGGGGTTGCCGCTCTCCGCCAGCACGCGCGTGTGCCAGGCGATCTCCTCCGGCCGGTGGCGCAGAAAATATTCTTCGGTGTAGCTGGCCCATATGTGCTGCCAGCGATCCCGCGGCAGCCCGGCCTGCATCAGCAGCTGCTCGGCGCGCGCCTGGCGGCCCGTGATGAACTCTTCCTTGTCGATCGGATTCGAGACGCCGCGGCGCAGGGCGCGGCGCGTGGAGTGGTAGAGGTCCGCGAACAGCGTGTCCTTCCACGAGTTCCACATCTTCGGATTGGTGCCGCGCACGTCCGCGACCGTCAGTACGTACAGGTAATCGAGATGCGTCTGGTCGCCCACGGTACGCGCGAACTCGTTGATGACGCGCGGATCGTTCAGGTCCTTCTTCTGCGCCGTGAGCGACAGCAGCAGGTGATGCTGCACGAGCCACGCCACGAGGCGCGCGTCGTACCGGCTCATGCCGTGCTCGCGGCAGAACGCCTCCGCGTCGACGGCACCGAGCTCCGAGTGATCGCCGCCGCGTCCCTTCGCGATGTCGTGGAACAGTCCCGCGAGATACGCGACCTCCGGCTTCTCGAGACGCTGCATCACTGCGCTGCAGTGGGGAAACTCGTCGTCGAACCGGGGCAGCGCGAACCGGCGCAGGTTCTCCACCACGAACAGCGTGTGCGCATCGACGGTGTACGCATGGAACAGGTCGTACTGCATGCGGCCCACGATGCGGCCGAAGGCCGGTATGTAGAGTCCGAGCACACCGTACGTGTTCATGCGCTTCAGCGTGCGCGTCACGCCCTGCGGTGCCCGCAGGATGTCGAGGAACAGGCGGTGATGGCGCGGGTTCTGGCGGAACTCCTCGTCGATGAGCCACAAGTGCTGCTTCACGAGCGCGATCGTGCGCGCGTTCACGCCGCGCAGATCGAGGTTCTGCTCGAGCAGCAGGAAAATCTCGAGCAGGGCCGACGGCTCGCGCGTGAAGACCTGCTCGTCGGTGACCTCGAGGTAACCGTTGCGGCTCTGGAAGCGCGGTCCGAGCGGAATCGGCGGCGCGTTCTTGTCGAGCAGGATCGCTTCCTCGAACAGCTGCAGCAGCATCTCGTTGAGCCGGCTGAGCTCCATGACGGTGCGGTAGTACCGCTGCATCAGCTGCTCGACGGCCAGCGTGAAGCTCGCGTCCTCGTAGCCGAACATCTTCGCGAGCTTGACCTGATGATCGAACAGCAGACGATCTTCGCGTCGGCCGGTCAGGAGGTGCAGGCCGAACCGGATGCGCCACAGGAACGCGCGGCCCGACGTCAGGATGCGCAGCTGCCCTTCGGTCAGGAAGTCGTGCTGGACGAGCTCCGCCAGGCTGCTGGCGCCGAGATGCCGACGCGCGAGCCATGTGATCATCTGGATGTCGCGTAAGCCCCCGGGGCTGCCCTTGACGTTCGGCTCGAGGTTGTACGCCGTGTCGTGATAGCGGCCGTGCCGCTCGCGCTGCTCCTCGAGCTTCGCGAGGAAGAACTCGGCGCTGCTCCACATGCGATCGGGACCGATTCGGACCGGCAGCTCGGCGAACAGGCGTCCCGGACCGTGCAGCAGCCGCGTCTCCATCAGCGTCGTGAGCACGGTGACGTCCGCGCGCGCCTGCGTCTCGCAGTCATCGAGCGTGCGGACGCTGTGGCCGACCTCGAGGCCGATGTCCCACAGGAACGTCAGGAAACGGCCGATCGCCTCGTCCGCGTCGTCGTCCGTATTGTCGATCAGCACGAGCAGATCGATGTCGGAATGCGGATGCAGCTCGCCGCGGCCGTAGCCGCCCACGGCCACGAGATCGGCGGAGGAGGCGAGCGGTCCCGCGAAGTGCTGCCAGCACGAGACGATGATCTGGTCGATCACGTGCGCGCGTGCCGTGACCAGCGTCTCGATGGGCTCGTTGCGGCGGAAGCGCTCGGCGAGCTGCTCACTGGCCGAGCGCATCGCGTCGCGGAACGGGCCGATCGCGCTCGTCTCGCCGTCCCACGCGCGGTCGAGCGCGGCGCGGTCGATCAGCGTCAGGCCGTTCGCTGCGCCCGCGTCGCTGCGCCCGTTGTCGACGTTAGCTGCCACGGTCGGCGGCGCCCAGCGTGAGTACCTCGAACCCGGTGTCGGTCACGAGCACCGTGTGCTCCCACTGCGCCGACAGCGAGTGATCCTTGGTCACGACGGTCCAGCCGTCCGACAGCAGCTTCACCTCGCGCCGGCCGGCGTTGATCATTGGCTCCACCGTGATCGTCATGCCAGGCACGAGCTCGAGCCCGGTGCCGGGCCGACCGTAGTGCAGCACCTGCGGGTCCTCGTGGAAGACCCGGCCGATGCCGTGCCCGCAATACTCGCGCACGACGGAGAAGCGCTGCTCCTCGACGAACGTCTGGATCGCCGCCCCGAGGTCACCGAGGCGCGTGCCGGGCCGGATCGTGCGGATGCCGCGCCACATGGCGTCGAAGCACGTCCGCGTGAGCCGCTCCGCGATGATCGAGGGGTCGCCCACGTAGAACATCCGGCTCGTGTCCCCGTGGAAGCCGTCCTTGATGACCGTGATGTCGATGTTCAGGATGTCGCCGTTCTTCAGGACGCGGTCGTTCGGAATCCCGTGGCACACCACGTGGTTGACGGAAGTGCAGATCGACTTCGGGAATCCCTTGTAATTCAACGGCGCCGGAATCGAACCGAGCTCGCCGACGATGTATTCGTGGCAGAGGCGGTCGAGCTCCTCGGTGGCGACCCCGGGTCTGACGTGGGGACCGATCATGTCGAGGACCTGTGCGGCCAGACGGCCGGCCACACGCATCTTCTCCTGCTCTTCAGGCGTTTTGATCGTAATCATCGCGTTGGGACCGCCGAGCCGCCGGGTTTGCCGGGCACCGTGGGCTGCCTGAACGGAAACGGCAACCACTTCCGCAAATGCGGATCGACATTGTTTGCTGCAAGGTGGCTATGGTATAAAGCGCGCGCCTCGGAGGCAACGCGCCTACCGAGGTAATTTCACACACGCGCCAAACACTGCGGGCGGGGTGCCCCGGAAACGGGGTCGCTGGCAGAAACGCGTGGAGGACCAACCCCAAAAGGAGCTTTCCATGGCCGACGTTTCCATGCGCCGGATGCTGGAGGCGGGTGTGCACTTCGGGCACCAAACCCGCTTCTGGAATCCCAAGATGGCCGAGTTCATCTTCGGCGAGCGCAACAAGATCCACATCATCAACCTCGAGAAGACGCTGCCGCTGTATCAGGCGGCGACCGAGTTCGTGCGCAAGGTCGTCGCCGACGGCGGCACGCTGCTGTTCATCGGCAGCAAACGCGCCGCCCGCGAGTCGATCTCGACCGAGGCGACGCGCTGCGGCATGCCCTACGTCACCCAGCGCTGGCTTGGCGGCATGCTGACGAACTTCAAGACGATCAAGCAGTCGATCAAGCGCTTGAAGAGCCTCGAGGAGCTCACGGCGCCGGGTGCGCCGTCCGAGTTCACCAAGAAAGAGATGCTGCGCTTCGGCCGCGAGAAGCAGAAGCTCGAGAAGACGCTCGGCGGCATCAAGAACATGGACGCGCTGCCCACGGCCATCTTCCTGATCGATGTCGGTCACGAAGAGATCGCGGTGCGCGAAGCCCGCAAACTGAACATTCCCGTGGTGGCGGTCGTCGACACGAACTGTTCGCCGGAAGGCATCGACTACCCGATCCCGGGCAACGACGACGCCATGCGCGCGATCCAGCTGTATGCCGAGGGCATCGCGGACGCGGTCATCGAGGGCAAGTCGTCGATTCCCGACGTTCCCGCGGGCGACGACGAGTTCGTCGAGCTCGACGAGTCGGGCAAGCCGAAGGTCGAGGCGAAGGCCAAGCGGCCGCCGCCGGCCAAGAAGCGTGGTCGCGTCACGAAAGTTCGCTCGAAGGGTCGCGGTCGGCCGGCTTCCGACGACAGCGGCGAGTCGGGCGGCGACGGTGACGACGACGCCGACGGCGAGTAACGGCTTCGGCCGCAATCACGATTCGAGAGGACTAGCCTCATGGAAATAACTCCGGCGTTGGTCAAGGAACTCCGCGAGCGCACTGGCGCGGGCATGATGGACTGCAAGAAGGCCCTGGTCGAAGCGCAGGGCGCCATCGACCTCGCGGCCGAGTTGCTGCGCAAGGCGGGTGCGGCCAAGGCCGACAAGAAGGCCGGCCGCGTCGCCGCCGAAGGCCGCGTCGCGCTGAAGAGCGACAACGGGCGTCACGTGCTGATCGAGGTCAACTCCGAGACCGACTTCGTCGCGAAGGACGACAACTTCCGCGCGTTCGTCGAGCGGCTCGCCGAGATCGTGCTCGCGAAGCGTCCTGCCAGCGTCGAAGACCTGATGCGCGCGACCGTCGACGGCCGCACCGTGGAGGATCTGCGTCTCGAGCTCGTGACGAAGGTCGGCGAGAACATCTCCGTGCGGCGTTTCGAGGTGCTCGAGAGCCAGGGCAACGTGGGCAGCTACGTCCACGGGACGCGGATCGGCGTGCTCGTCGACCTCGAGGGCGGTACGCCCGAGCTGGCGCGCGATCTCGCCATGCAGGTGGCGTCGCTGGCGCCGCGGTACACGTCGAACGACGAGGTGCCGAAGGACGAGCTGGACAAGGAGCGCGAGATCATCCTGGCGCAGACGGCGGAAGAGAAGAAGCCGCCCGAGATCCTGGCCAAGATGGTCGAGGGCAAGCTTCGCAAGTTCGTCGACGACATCACGTTGACGGGCCAGGTCTTCGTCAAGGACGACAAGAAGCGCGTGCGCGATCTCCTGGCCGCGCAGAAGGCGAAGGTCAAGGGCTTCCGCCGTTACGAGGTGGGCGAGGGCATCGAGAAGAAGAGCGCCGACTTCGTGGCCGAGGTCATGGCGCAGGCCAAGCAGAGCCGTTAATCTAAGCGACCGTTCCGGGAGTGCGCCGGTGGGCGCCTTCCGGGACGCTCCGCGACAGGACGTCGCGGAGCGAGCCTACAGGGAC
>DASZSB010000223.1:0-3858 GCA_035548835.1 Gammaproteobacteria bacterium
TTTTATCGGGCGGCAGGATCGACATCCGGTGTGTTCTCTCCCCAGTACGGCCGCGGATTCTGGCAGGTGGGCGGCACGCCGCCACGACTCACGACACAGTTCACGGTATTTGTTTTCCGTGGATTGCGACCGATTCTCGCACAGCTAGGCAGGAACACAAGCTAACGTCCTGTCGGCATTCGGATTACCAGTATTCAACCCGCGTCCAGGCGCGGCGGCCGGTAGAGGATCGCACGGCCCGGGCGGCCCTTCGCCGCGCACGACTCCTCGGCCATGCCGCTCGCGAGTACCCACCGATCGCCGCTGGCCTCGCCCGCGGGCCGTCTCAGGGTCTGCCCGAAGCACGGCTCGACGGAAGATTCCGGAAGGAGCAGCACGCGCCCGGGCTGCGCATTCAGCCAGGCGGCGGCGTCGTACAGCTCCTGGCCTCCCTCGCGCCAGCGCGCGTGACCGAAGTTCACGAGCGGACCATCGAGGTACAGAAGAAATTGCTCCTTGTAGGCGGCCACCGCGAGCTCCGTGCCACGCGGCACTTCGGCGAGGACGTGCTTCATGAACGCGCGCGTCGAACGCTCACCGTCGAGCCTCGGGAGCACCGTGTACGAGACGACGACGGCGAGCGCTGCAAACACAGTGGGCCAGGCGAGGATCGGTCGCCGCACGGCGCAGACAATCCACGCAATGCCGCTCAGGACCAGAAAGGTGATGAGCGGCGTACGGTAATCCCCCACGCTCTGGCTGAGTGTCTCGCGAAGAGGGCCACCATTCAGGGCGGAGATCAGCATAGCGAGCGCGCCGAGAATGAGCACGGCTGCGAGCGCGAGACTCGCGCGCCCTACTCCCTTGCGCTGATAGAGATCCGGCAGATAGGGAGCCGCTGCGAGAACGGTGGCCGGCAGCGCCGGGAAAAGATAAACGCCGCGCTTGCCGGTGCTTAGCGAGAAGAAAACCGTGGTCAGAATCGTCCAGGCGAGCGGCAGCCAGACGCGCGCATCACGCGATTGCCACGCGCCCTTCCATCTCGGCACCAACCAGAACAGCAGCAGACTCAGCGGCAGCCACAGCGGCGGGATCACCTCGACGAGAAAGTAGTACCACGGCTCGACGTGATGCCAGGCGGCGGCGTACCGCTCGACGGTTTGGTGGAAGAGGATTTCATTGCGATAGGCGACGAGCGCGGGATCGTTGCTGACTGCAACGGCCGTGAGCATCGGCACGAGCCACACGGCGACGCCGAGCAGGAAACCGGGCGCGACGAGTCCCCAGCGCATGCCGCCAACGATTTGTGGGATGCCACTGAACCCGCGCTTTCGGAAGAATGCGTAGGGCAGCAGCACGAGCAACGGCAGGAAGCCGACGCCTTTCGTGACGACGCCGAGGCCGGCGGCCACGCCGCCGACGAAGTACCAGCGCCACGCCGGGCCCAGCAGCAGGTGCCGCAGCAAGCCGTAGAGCGAGAGAGTGGTGAGTGCGCACAGCGTGGGGTCGATCTGCGCCCCGCGCATCGTCTGCGCGAATTGGATCGTGGAGACGAGCGTCAGCGCCGCGGCGAGCCCGGCCACGCGCCCGAACAATCGTCGCCCGAGATCGTAGATCAGACCGGTGACGGCGCACGCGGCGATGAAAGACGGAATCAGAAACGAGGCGCGCAACGATCCCGTGAGCCAATAGCCGATGGCGAGGAGCCAGAAGAAGACGGGCGGCTTGTCGGGATAGAGATCGCCGCCAACGCGCGGGAACAGCCAGTCACCGGTGCCGACCATGTCGCGCGCGATGAGCGCGAACCGCGGCTCGTCGGCCGGCCAAGGATTGCGCACGCCGATACCCGTGCCGACGATCACGAGCACCGCGAGCAGCAGCCACAGCAAGTCCCCGACCCTCGCGCTGTTCAGCGCGCTCGTGCCGCCGTCGGTCGCCTGCGGAGCGTTCCCGACGCGAGCTGCTGCATTCGCAGGGTCAGTCACTCGCCCTCTCGCGGGTGAGTCCGCCGGATTTCAGGTCCATCACCAGGTTGTAGACGGCCACGGCCGCGGGGAACAGATTCGAGAGCACCCCCACCGAATCGTTCTTGCCCCAGATGTAATACGAGAGCAGCAGCGCGCTACCCGCCACGCTCATCACCCAGAACAGACGCGGCATGACGGGCCGCTTGTGCTTGCGCGTGGCGATGACCTGCACCACCCAGCGCCCGGCGAACAGGAACACGCCGAGGTAGCCGATGATCTTCCACGGCGTCAGCACGACGCCGAAGGCAGTGCCGAGAACCTCGTTCATACGGTCATTCCTCGCGGACGGCGAGTCCGGGCTTGTAGCGCCGGCGCAGCCACATGACGCCGCCGATATCGACGATGCCGACCCACAATCGATCCAGCATCCCGTACTTGGACGTGCCGCGCGCCCGCGGGCGATGATTCACCGGCACCGAGATCACGCGGCCGCCGGCGCGCTGAAACAGCGCGGGCAGGAAGCGGTGCATGTGATCGAACTTGGGCAGATCCAGGTACGCGGCTCGCAGCATCAGCTTGATCCCGCAGCCGGTATCCGGTGTGCCGTCGCCGAGCAGCCGCGAGCGGACGCCGTTCGCGACGCGCGACTGGAAACGGCGAAATCCCGTGTCCTTGCGCGTGGTGCGATGGCCTTGGAACAGCACGACGTCGGCGTTCGCGGGATCGAGGCGCGCGGCGAGCAGCTTCGGCAGATCGGCGGGATCGTTCTGGCCGTCGCCATCGAGCGTGCCGATCCATTCGGCGCGCGCGTAGCGCACGCCGGTGGTGACCGCGGCGCTTTGTCCGCTTCTGAACGAGTGGCGCAGCAGGCGGATCTGCGGGATCGAGGCGCGCGCCGCCAGCACGGCCGCCGCCGTTCCGTCGGTGCTGCCGTCGTCGACGAACAGCACTTCGAAAGCGCGGCCGGCGAGCGCGTTCGCGATCTCCTGGGCAAGCGGGCCGACGTTTTCCGCCTCGTTGCACACCGGCACGACGACGGAGATTTCCAGCGGCGGCGCCGCGCTCGATGGCCCGGCGCTAGCCGGCGGCGATGCGCCTCCAATGGCGCTCGCGGGCGCGCCGCCCGTCACGGCCGTCACGATGGCATCTCCGGCGCGATCACCCAGTACCTCATTTCTTCTTTCCTTCGAGTGATGTCCGCGCAACGCCGTAGAGCCTCTTCAACTCCGCCTTCAACTCCCGCTGCAGACGCTCGATGGCGGCGGCATCCGTCACTCGCGGCACGTACACCGGCGGCCCGATCGCGATGACCACTCGCGAGAACGGCCACGGGATCACGAACTTGTCCCACTTGATGAGCCACGCGCGCGAGGCGGCATACGCCATCGGCAGGATCGGCCGCTGCGACATCTGCGCGAGCAGGATCGCGCCGGGCTTGAACTCGAAACGCGGGCCGCGCGGGCCGTCCGGCGTGATGATGGGCGAGACGTTCTGCTTGACCAGCGCTTCGTAGTAGTCGCGCAGCGCGAGCGCGCCCGTGCTCGTCGAGGACCCGCGAATCACGTGGCCGCCGAAGCGCCGCACCATCATCGCGCCGATCTCGCCGTCCACCGACGGGCTGATGAGCCAGCCCACCTGCAGCCCGCGCGAGCGCTGGTCGACGAGGTATTTGCCGCAGAAGAGCTGATGCTGGTGCCAGTAGCACGGCACCAGCGACTTCGCCTTCGCGAGCGCCGCATCCAGATGCTCCGCGCCCTCGACGCGCACCACGCGGCACATGAGCCACCACGATCTGATGATGCCGATGCCGAGCGGCACGATGAGCGCATAGAGCATGCGGCGCCACGGAGTCATGCGGCGTCCGGAGCGCGAGATGCGCCTGTAGATGGAGTTGCGCAGGCCGCCGCCCGGG
>DASZSB010000224.1:0-1540 GCA_035548835.1 Gammaproteobacteria bacterium
GTTCTTGTTTCGAACTTCGAAGTTCGAACTTCAAAGTTGACAAGTGCCCTTCAGAACCCGATCTTCCTCATCACGCCCCGCGGCAGCCAGCGGATCACCAGCATCACCAGCGCCCAGATGCGCGGGGTGTAGACGACCGGCGTGCCTCGATCGATGGCGCGTACGATATCGCGCGCGACGCCGTCCGGCTCGCCCGCGAACGGCGGCGGCTTCAGACCCGCCGTCATGCCGGTCTTCACGAATCCCGGCTTGACGCACACCACCTTCAGCCCCTGACTGCGGAACTTGTGATCGAGGCCCTCGAGATAGCGCGACAACCCGGCTTTGGCCGCGCCATACAGAATGACCGGTTTTCGCCCGCGATCGCCAGCAACGGAGCTGACGACGCACAGCGTGCCGCCGTGCGATAGGAGGCGCTTACGCGCGTCCTCGCAGAAGAGCACCGTATTCGAGAAATTGACGGTCAGCAGCCGCTGGAGATGATCACGATCGGTTTCCAGCTCCGCCTGCGTCGCGAAATCGGCGGCCGTCACGATCACGGTGTCCACACGCCCGAGCGCGGCCGCGGCGGCGTCGAGCGCCGGCGCGAACGTCGTCGGATCAGCGAGATCGCACGCGGCCACCGCAACGTGCTGGCTGCTCTGACCCGCGCGGACCTCGAGATCGCGCGCGCTGCGCTCGAGCTCGGCAACGTCGCGGCCGAGCAGGCATAGCCGATCGCCGCGAACGGCGAGCTGACGCGCGACCGCACGGCCAATGCCCTTGCTCGCGCCCACGATGACGACCGTCACGGTTGATCTCCGAACAGACGCACGGACTGTGCGCTGCGAATGCGCCGCTGCGGATCCCAACGCCGCCGGACGGCATCGAACGCGGCCAACCGCGGCTCCATGCGGCGAAAATCGTCCGCGCGCGTGAACGTGTCCTTCGCAAGATAGACGCGGCCGCCGGCCTCGATCACGAACGCGTTCAGCGCATCGATGATCGCCTGCGTGTTCTCGCGGATCGGCATGTCGAGCGCGATCGAGACGCCACGGCGCGGAAACGACAGCAGACCTTCGCCCTCGTCGCCGCAGTCCTTGATCACGCACAGGAACGACGCCGCGCCCTGGCGCGTCAGCAGCTCGACCAGGCTGCGCACCGCGCCGGTGCCTGCCGACTCCGGCAGCACGCATTGATGCTGCGTGAAGCCGCGACGTCCGTAGAGCCGATTCCACTGCCGCAACGTGTCGAGCGGATAGAAGAACGGCTCGGGATGGACGACCGCGGGTCGCGGTCGCGTGCGGTGCGCGCGATAAATCGCGGCGTTGACGACGCGGCCCACGGTGTGCCCCATCACCCAGTCGGGGCAGACGAACGGCACGGTCACGCGCGGCCGCGGACGCGGCGGATGACGCGGCGCCTCGTCTGGCGTCGCCCATCGCCCGGCGAACAACACGCCGCGGCCCATGTGCGGTCCGCGCGAGAGACAGTCGATCCAGCCCATCGTGAACGGCCACTCGGCGGCCGCGCGTTTCAAGGCGACGACGAACTCGTCGAT
>DASZSB010000225.1:0-14380 GCA_035548835.1 Gammaproteobacteria bacterium
TGCACGGACACGCTGTGGGAGGACTATCTGAACCAGCGCGGCCTCACGTTGCCGGACCTCGACGCACTGCCAAGCCCCGGAGGCTAGAACGATGCGCACCCCGATCCTCGCCCTGCTCGCTGCAACCTGCCTGACACTGACGTTGCCCGCAGCTGCCCACCACTCGTTCGCGGTCTACGACATGAGCCAGAACCTCGAGTTCGAGGGCGTGGTCGAGACCGTGAAGCTGCGCAATCCGCACATGGCACTGACGCTCGTGCAAACCAACGCCGATGGCTCCAAGCAGACCATCAACTTCGTCGAAGGCGCGCCGGCGAACATGATCGTGCGGCTCGGCCTGAAGCCGGAGGACATCGCTCCCGGCAAGAAGATCAAGGCGATCGGCGCGCCGCGTCGCGACAATCCGAACGAGCTGTTCCTGAAGGCCATCATCCTGCCCGACGGGCAGAAGTTCTCCGTCATCAACTAACGGCGGCGGGCCGCGAGCGCCCGCTTCTGCGCTCGCGACAGGCGCTTGATGGCGTGCTCGCGTCTGAGCGCGGCGCCGCGATCGGCGGCCGTCTCGTGGTACACAAGCTTCACCGGCAACCGTGCGCGCGTGTACTTCGCTCCGCGCCCCGCGTTGTGGGCGGCGACCCTCGCATGGACATCGCGCGCCACTCCCGTATACAGGGTGCGGTCCGCGCAACGAACGATGTACACGTACCACATCGGGTGCTGGAAACGAGACCGGCCACCCGAAGGTGGCCGGTCGCGGATGCCGTTGGAAACGAAACGCGCCCTACAGGCCAAGCACGTACAACAGAGTGTCGTTGTACATGATGTAGCGCCCGAACACGATCACCGATAGCCACAGCAGCAAGGACAGGCCGGCCACGAATTTCGCGCTGGTCGGCGCGTTACCGTCGGGCGGCGTGGCGTCGGCGGCGCGCGCGATTCCGAACACGTAGAACACGAGCACGTTCAGGCCCGCGATCAGGATCAGCGTCATCTTGATCTGGAACGCGAGGTTGCCGAGATACTCCTGCGGCCCACCGACCGGATTGCCGCCGACGAAGATCAGCCCCGTCGTGACGTTGATCAAGAGACCGATCACGCCCAGCGGCACGAACCGCTCGAGCGACTTGATCGGCACTCCCTTCGCGACGCCCAGGATCCGCAGATCGACGAGACCGACCGAGCCGATCAGCATCGCCATGCCGAAGAAATGCAGGATTTCGCAGACCGGCCACACCCAGTCGTGGGTGGCGACGTAATCGTTGACACCGGTGCTCAGCAGCAACTTTATGAACGTATCGACCATATGTTGAGTTCCCCGTATGGAGCGTCCGACCGCTCAGAAGCCGAACCAGGCCTGCACGAACGCCGGATATTCGGTCAGACGACCGGCGCAGATGGCGAGCGACCAGAACGCCAGCGAGGCGATCGCGAACTTCTTCGCCGCCGCGGGCACGCCGGTGTTGTTGATGACCACGGGGTCGTTGAACACCTTCGCCTTCGTCAACTCGAGGTTGATCATCGCGAGCGCGATCATCGACAGCTTCACGAAGAACATCCAGTTGTGCAGGTCGTTGGACGCGTTCGCTGCCAGCAGCGACAGACCGGAGAACGCGTTAACCGTGAATCCCAGGTACATCCATGGGAACAGGTTGCGCAGCGTGTTGATCCTGATCTCTGGCACGAAGCCGAGGAGACGCAACGCAACGATCCAGTTGATGCCGACGACGGTGGCGAGACCTATGGCGTGCAGCGACAGGATCCACGTATACGCCCAGAACGAGGGCGACTCGCGTACCCAGACGGCGTACGCACTGTTCTCGATAGCTTCGATCATAGGAACTCCCCATCAACGACCGTGAGCGACGGCACCGCTGAGATCCGGCGCTGCCGCGCTGGATTTCTCGGCGGGCTCCTTCTCGGGCGCATCCGGCGTCAACTTCAGGAACGTGAGCACGCCGGCGGCCAGCAGCGAGCCGAGCGCCATGACGAGCGCCGTCGACGGCACGCCGAACCCGCCCTTCATCAGAAAGCCCGCGATCGCCGGGCCGAACACCGAGCCGCCGCGACCGAAGCCGATCGCGAAGCCCGTGCCCATGGCGCGGACATACGTGGGGTAGGCATGAGCGAAGATCGCGTAGAGCCCGACGATGCCGGCATTCGTGAAGAATCCGGCGATGAAACAGACGAGCTGCATCTGGCCGAGGTCCGCGCCGGTCCGGCCGAAGATGGCGACCATGACCGTCGACAGCACGAGCACCGAGATCGTCAACGGCTTGATGCCGAAACGGATCGTCAACAGACCGAGCGCCGCGCCGCCGGTCGCGCCGCCGAGCATGTACGACGTCAACACGCCGCCCGCCGTCGACGCCGGGAAGTGCATCGTGTTGACCAGGATGTCCGGCACCCACTTCAGGATGAAGTAGAAGGTGATGATGTGGAAGAAGTACGCGGCGGCCACGATGACGGTCGTGCCGACCAGGCCCGGCCGGAAGATGTCCATGACCGACCGTTTTCTGTCCGCCTCCGACACGACCGGCAGCGCACTGACCGTCGGTTGCCCGATCTTGGTCATCGCGCGGTTGATGCGCTCGAGAGCCCCGGCCGGCTGTTTGCGTGCGAGCCAGTGCACGGACTCCGGGACCAGGAAGTACACGATCGGAATGAACACGGTCGTGGTCGCGCAACCGAAATAGAACACCGCGCGCCAGTCGTGATTCTTCAGCAGCTGGGTCGCGACCATGCCGCCAAGGGCGCCGACCAGCGGGTACCCGATCGACATGATCGAGACGCTCAAGTGCTTGTTCTTGGCGTTGGAGAACTCGGCCGCCACTGCGTTGATCGTGGCCAGCATGCCGCCGATGCCGAGGCCCGTGATCACGCGCCACGTCGAGAGCACCACGAGATTGCTGGTCAGCGTGACCATGTACATGCCGATGGCCATGACCACGAGGCAGCCGAGCATCAGCGGCCGCCGCCCGATCTTGTCAGCGACACCGCCGAGCACGAGAGAGCCGATGGCCATGCCGACGAGCTCGGCCACCAGCACGAGCCCGAGCACGTCCTGCGCGATGTGCCACTCCGCCCGGATGCCCGGTGACGCGTAGCTGATGGCCAGCACGTCGAACCCGTCGAGCCCGTTCAAACCAATGGTGATCGCGATGATGATGACCTGCATGGCCGTCATCCGCGACTTCAACAGAATGTCACGCGGATCGCTGTGCACGAACTTGTCTCCCCCGGCGTGGCCGTCTTTGGCGGCCTGTTGACGTGAGCGTAGCATTTCCGCTCGCTGGACCCAATTCCGAAGAATGCTGACGACAGCGTCCGCGAACTTTGCCGCTGCGCTCGATTACTGTATTTTTCGCTCTCGCAACGCACCAGCACGGGACATAATCGTGAATCGGCTCAGCACCGTCTTGATGGCCACGGCTCTTGTGACGCTCGCTGCGCAGGCGAATGCGCAGTGGCCCGAGTATCCGACACCGAACGTGCCGAAGAACGCCGACGGCACACCGAATCTGAACGGGCCGACCCCTCGCACGGCGGAAAAGCACCCCGATTTCACGGGCCTGTGGGAAATCTATTTCAATACCATTGCGCCGCCTCCTCCACCGGGCCAGGCGAGCCCGTCGCGCTCGTTGCAGGACGATTCCGGCGGCGGTGGCGCGAACCAGCTCGGGCTCACGCCAAGCACGCCTCCGGCCGATCCGAAAGCGCCCCCGCGGGCAACATTCTTCGACATCGGCGCGAACATCCCCGGCGGCGCGCCCTACCAGCCCTGGGCTGCGGAGCTGCGCAAGCAGCGCATGGCGGACAATCAGAAGGACAATCCGGACGCGCACTGCCTGCCGATGGGCTTCATGCAGCTGCACGGCCATCCCCAGCCCCGCAAAATCGTGCAGACGCGCGACCTGATCGTGGTCATGTACGAGGGCAATCAGGGCCTGCGGCAGATCTTCCTCGACGGCCGGCCTCTGCCGAAGGTGGACGAGGACCTGCAGCCCTGGTGGTACGGCTATTCCGTCGGTCACTGGGAAGGCGACACGCTGGTCGTCGAATCCGTGGGCTTCCGTGACGGCGGCTGGCTCGACGTCTATGGCAGCCCGCTGACGGACAAAGGCAAGCTGATCGAGCGGTGGCGGCGGCCCGACTTCGGCCACATGGAAATCGACGTCACCGTCGACGACCCGAAGGCCTACACGAAGCCGTTCACGGTCCGGGTCAGCCACCACATCACGCTCAATCAGGAGCTGATCGAATTCATTTGTAATGAGAACGAGAAGTCGTCGCAGCACTATGATCCTTGAGGAGTACGCCATGAAAGCGCGTTGGGTGTTCGCAGTTGCCGTCGCCGGTTCGGTCCTGATTCAGGGAGCCGCTTCCGCGCATCATTCGTTCGCGGCCGAGTTCGACCGCAGCCTGCCGATCACGGTCACGGGCACCGTCACCAAGGTGGAATGGCAGAATCCGCATGCACGGTTCTACATCGACGCGAAGGACGCGTCCGGCGCGACGGTGAACTGGGACTTCGAGCTCGCGAGCCCGAACGGGCTGATGCGCCAGGGTTGGACGCGCAACTCGATGAAGCTCGGCGACACCGTGACGGTGACCGGCTATCGCGCGAAGAACAATCCACACGTGGGCAATGCCAGCACCGTCACGCTGGCCAGCGGCAAGAAACTCTTCGCCGGTTCGTCGGGCGACACCGAAACGGCCAAGCCGACAAACTGACACGATGCGGGTTTCGGCAGCGAAAGCGCTCGGGGTCGCGTGCCTTCTGGCGGCAGCAGCAGGCTTGAGCGCGCCGGCTCACGCCCAGTGGCCGGACTTCAAGTCGCGCGGCGTGCCGCGCAAACCCGACGGCAGCGTGAATCTCGAAGCGCCCGCGCCGCGCACCGCAGACGGACATCCGGATTTCACCGGCGTCTGGGACCGCACTGGCCCGGGCGGGCTGAACCCGGATTTCGACGCCCTGCAGTCGAAGGACGGTGGCCCGCCGCAGGCCACGTTCTGGAGCCTCGGCGCCGGCATTCGTGGCGGCCTGCCCTACCAGCCTCTCGCCGCGGCGCTGCGCGCCGAGCGCATGGCCAACAATCAGAAGAACAACCCCGACGCCCACTGCCTGCCGATGGGGTTGATGCAGCTGCATCTGCACCCTCAGCCCCGCAAAATGGTGCAGACCCCGGGGCTCATCGTGATCATGTACGAGGGCAACCAGGGCTTGCGGCAGATCTTCCTGGACGGCCGGCCCCTGCCGAAGCTCGACGAGGACCTGCAGCCCTGGTGGTACGGCTATTCCACGGGGCACTGGGAAGGCGACACGCTGGTCGTCGAGACTGTCGGGTTCCGCGACGACGTGTGGCTCGATGTCCAGGGTAGCCCGCTGACCGGCCGCGGCAAGATGACGGAACGCTTCAAGCGGCTGGACTACGGCCACCTGCAGATCGATGTAACCATAGAAGATCCAAGCGCTTACACACACCCATTCACGGTGCGCGTGAACCAGAAGCTGGCCCCCGACACCCAGCTGATCGAGTTCATCTGCAACGAAAACGAGAAGTCCGTCCGGCTTTACGACCGCTGAAGGCCCTGCGGGACTCGGCGGGACGGGCCCTCGCGTGGTATAAAAAGCGCTGGCGAATTCTTAACTTCGCCCTATCGGGGTGGTCGGACGACGACCATTGGGGTGAGAAGTGCAACGACAACAGTTTCGTCGGCATCTCGGCATCATGGCGTTCGCGTGGCTTGGCCTTGCGGCCTGCAGCCATGAGGAGCCCGCGCCTCGCTCGGCCGAGGAGTATCAACCGGCAACGCTGCTCGAAGCGGTATTGATGGGCAATCGCGCGGCGGTCGAGCACTTCCTCGGAGCCGGTGCGAACGTCAACGCAGCCGAGGACGACGGCACCACGCCGCTGATGCGGGCCATCCACGGCCACTTTCCGGAGATTGCCAAACGCCTCATCGAAGCCGGCGCGGATGTTTCCGCCCGCAACCGGTACGGGGTCACGGCCCTGTATCTGGCGGCCCGCGGCGGCGACGCTACCACCACCCGACTGCTGCTCGATGCCGGGCTCGACCCGAACACCACCATTCCGGGCGGCGAGACAGCCCTCATGACCGCCGCGCGCAGCGGCCACACCGACGTCGTCGGCGTCCTGTTGACGGGCAACAGCTCGCTGGAATCGCTGGCCGATCTCGCCGGCAGCAATGCGAACGAGAACGCGGGATATGCGGGCGCCGAGGCTACCGGCTACGGCGGCACGACGCGCCGAGCCGCGCATCGGGTCCGGGCCGAAGTCAACGCACGCGAGCGACACTACGGCGACACAGCGCTGATGTGGGCCGCGGCCGCCGGCCATGTCGACGTCGTGCGTCTGTTGATCGAAGCCGGCGCCGACGTGCGGGCCGTCGACAACGAAGGTGTCACGGCGCTGCATCTCGCGCGCGCCAACGGCCACGCAGAAGTCGCGGCCGCGCTGATCGCGGCCGGGGCCGACCCGAACGCCTGACGGCACTCGGGCGCACGCCGCCTAGAACTTGACCTTCACGCCTATGCGCAGCGTGCGCGGCTCCTGCGCGCGGCTCATGCGGCAGTCCGTGACGTTGCAGTCGATGTCGGCCGAGCTGGTGCCGGGCGGGTCGAGCCCCGGCACGACCGCCGGGTACCAGTACACGATGTCCTTGCCCTTCGAGTTCGGCACGTTCAGCAGATCGGCATACCACTGCATGCGGCCGATCGTGTAGGCACCACGCACGCTGATCGTGGTCTCCGAGCCCGCACGGTGCGCGTCATCGGCCGTCAACGCGTACGGGCCGAGATAACGCACGCGCAGAGCGGCCTCCCAGCGATTCTTGACCGCCTGGATGCCGAACTCTCCGGAGTGCTCGACCGCGCCCTCGATATACGGCCCGTCCGGATTATCCACGTAGCGCGCAGTGCTGCCCGTGTAGACGGCATCGATGCCGAGCCAGTCGATCGGCCGCCAGAACAGCGTGAGCTCGTAACCGTGGCGGCGTGAAGCGCCCTTCGGCTCCACGGAGTTCGAGTCGCCGACGAAAATCAGCTCGCTGTCGAGGTCGAGCCACCAGTACGCGGTCGTGAGCTTCACGGCGCCGACCTCGAACCGGGCCCCGGCCTCATAGCCGGTACCGGGCGACAGGCCGGGTACGGGACTCGTCGTGTTGACGACGCCGCGCGCGTCGTTCGAATGGAAGCCGCGGCCCCAGTTGCCGTACAGCTCGATCTGCTTGCTCGCCGCCCAGGCGACGCCCACTTTCGGCGACGTCAGCGACTCACCCGTGTTGCCCGCGAAACTGCCGGGCGTCTTCGCCGTCACGTCGAAGGCGTAGTAGTCGCTGCGCAAACCGCCCATGACGCGCAGCTTGTCCGTCGGCGACCAGGTCGCCTCGGTGAAACCCGAGACCGATGGCTCGCGTATGAAGTTGTCGGAGATGTTCTCGATGAACTGCCCCTGGTCGAAGTGATCGACCCCGACGTTGCCGATGTCGTCGTAGCGGAATTCACCGCCGACGTTGAGCTGGATCTTGTCGCGCTCGACGACCGTCCGCTCGTAGCGACCGCCGATCGTCGTCCGGCGATCGAACTGGTTGATCTGGTAGTCGTACGTCGGGTTCGACTGCATCCACCAGTCGTAGTACTGCAGGTAGGCAGAGGCCCGCCACTTCGAGCCATCGAGCTGCACGCTGCCGATCCACCGCGAGGTGTTGCCCGCCGCTGTCGGATCGAGCGCACAGAAGGCGTCGGGGCACGCGGCCGTGCCGATCGCGCGCTCCGGAATCTGCTCGGTCGGACGCCAGTGGCCGTCATAGCCCCAGACGGTCACGGCCATCTTGCCGAACCCGGTCGGCTTCAGGTACTTGCCGAACAGCGCGGTGTGGGCAAGCCCCTCGGGCTCCTGCCAAGGTCCATCGTAGCCCTTGTGCTCGATGAGGCCGGTCAGCAGGCCGTCGTTCGGCAGCTCCTTCGTGCCTCCCGCCGCCACGCGGTCCCACCCGTACTGCCCGAGCTCGAAGCCGACGAACGGCGCGTCGAGCCGGTCGATCGTCGAGATGAACGATGCGCCGGCCATGGCGAAGTCGCCGAGATCCGCGCGATACGGCCCCTTGCGGTAGTCGATGCGCTCGACCGCCTCCGGCATCAGGCCGTTGACGTCGAGGTACCCCTGACCGTGGCCGTGGGAGCGCAGGTTCCAAGGCATGCCGTCGACGTAGGTCGTGAAGTCGGTGCCATGATCGAGGTTGAACCCGCGCAGGAAGTACTGGTTGGCCTTGCCGCTGCCGGAATGCTGGACCGCCACCAGCCCGGGCACGGCTTCCAGCAGCTCCGCAGTGCGCAGCATCGGGCGCACGAGCAGGTCCGCGCCACCCACCGTGCCCTCGCTGGCCGCCTCGGCCCGGCCCAGCAGCTGGATGCTGCGACCGAACACGACGATCTCTTCCAGCTGATCGGCACCGGGACTGGCCGCCTGACCTGCGGCCGGCGCGGCCTCGGCGGCCGGCGCGGCGCTCGCCGCCGGGCTGCTACCCGCCGAATCCTGCTGGGCCGTGGCTATGCGCACCGGCGTCATGGCCAGAAGACCGGAAATCAGAGCCGCGAGCGGCGCAATGCGTGGCAGGCAAGTCATGAGCGTTATAGTCGCGGCACGGCCGGGAGCCGAACGCACCCGCCGCCCGCATCGACACCTCGCGGAAACCCATTGATAGAATCGCATCGTTGCAGGTGCCGCCCGCGCTGTCACGCTAATAACAGTTCATTTAAGCGCTAACGCCGCGGCCGAACCGCGCCATCTGTCGGTTATAGTACCGCCCCGCCGACCTGCGGCTCCGAACCGACACTGGCATGAGCACGATCCACAAAGGCAGCTGCTTCTGCGGCGCCGTCACCATCACGGCGACCGGCGAACCCGTCGCCATGGGCTACTGTCATTGCGAATCCTGTCGCCACTGGTCCGCGGCACCCGTAACCGCCTACTCCCTGTGGCGGCCCGAGAGCGTCAAGATCACGGGCGGCGCAGACCACCTCGGGACCTTCAACAAGACCCCACAGAGCTCCCGCAAGTGGTGCAAGGCCTGCGGCGGCCACCTGCTGAGCGAGCACCCGAAGATCCGGCTCGTGGACGTGTACCCGGCCGTGCTGCCGACGCTGGACTTCCGGCCGCGCGAGCACATCCACTACCAGGAAGCCGTGCTGCGCATCGTCGACTCGCTGCCGAAGCACAAGGACCTGCCGAAATCGGCGGGCGGATCGGGCGTACTGCTGCCTTCCTGACGCCTAGAGCAGCAGCGCCGACGCGAGCGCCAGGAAGATCAGGAAGCCCATGCTGTCGGTGATGGCCGTCAGCAGGATGCTGCTACCCATGACCGGATCCCGACCGAAACGCTCGAGGATCAGCGGGCAGGCCACGCCGACGACCGAGGCCAGGAGCATGTTCAGCACCATGGCCGAAGCCATGACGGCCGCCAGGCCCACGGAGTGATACAGCAGCAGCGTCGCGAACGCCATCACGACGCCCCACAGCGCCCCGTTCATGGCGCCGATCGCAAGCTCCTTGCGCAGCAGGAACAGCATGTTGCCCGCGTTCAGCTGCGAGAGCGCGATGCCGCGGATCACGAGCGCCACGGTCTGATTGCCCGTGTTGCCGCCGATGCTGGCGACGATCGGCATCAGCGCCGCGAGCGCCGTGAGCTGCGCGATCGACCCCTCGAATCGGCCAACCACGCGTGAGGCGATGAACGCGGTCAGCAGGTTCACGCCAAGCCACGCGAGCCGCTTGCGCCCGCTCTGCCAGATCGGCGCGAAGAGATCCTCGTCCTCGCTGAGTCCCACCTGACTCAGCGCCTGCTTGAAGGAATCCTGCTTCACGTGCTCGAGCACGGCATCGACCGTCAGCATGCCGACGACCTGATTGTGCAGGTTCACGACCGGCGCGGAGATCAGGTCGTAGCGTTCGAAGACCTCGGCCGCATCGTCGTCCGTATCGCTGGTCAGGAAATAGGTCGGCGCCTGGTCCATGACCTCGCTGACGCGCACGTTCCCGTCACGCACCAGCAACCGGTCCAGCGGCAAGGTGCCCTGCAGCACGTTGTTGCGGTCGACGACGGTCAGCGAGGTCAGCTGCTCCGGCAGGCTGCCGCGGCGGCGCAACGCCGCGAGCGTCTCCTCGAGCGTGACGTCCGCGCGTACCGTCACGACGTCGAGCTGCATGATGGCCCCGACGCTGCCCTCGGGGAACGACAGCACGGACTGCACTTCCGCGCGCTCCGCGCTGCCGAGTTGCGCGAGCACGGCGTCGACGCGCTCCTGCGGCAGGTTCTGGACGAGGTCGGCGAAATCCTCTGCCTCCATCTGCCGCCCGATGGCCACGAGCTCCGGCTCCTCGAGCAAACCCACGAGCGATGTCCTGATCGGCGCGGCGAGCTCGAGCAGCACGGCGCCACGCCGCTCGCGCCGGATCAGCCTCCAGGCGGCGATGCGCTGCTCCTGGCGCAGGCTCTCGAGCACGAACGCCGCGTCCGCGGGATGCAGACTGTTCAGCTTCTTCTCGAGCTCGACGGCATGCTGCCGCTCCACGAGCGACTGCACGAGCGCGTGCTTGCGCGTGTCCGTGCGCGCGACGAGCTGGTGCACGAGCGCCTGCCGGTCGAGCAGCGCCATGACGTCGCGTAGCGTCGCGTCGAGATCCTTGTGATGTTCGCCTTCGCTGCGCACGAACCGTTTCCCACCACGGAGCGTCTTGCGTCGGGCTAGTGTAACCGTTGCGGCATCACACCGAGGGCGCGTGATCGTCGATCACGACGCGCGCGAAGTCCTGCTGCTCGCGCTGGTGGACGCGCATGACCAGGAACGTCGCGACGATCACGAGGCCCACGACGAGCCCCCACCACAGACCGACCGCCCCGTACCCTGCCACGAACCCGAGCACGAGACTCACGGGTATGCCGATACACCAGAAGCCCACCACGTTCACGATCATCGGGACGCGCGTGTCGCCGAGCCCGCGCAGCAAACCGATGCTGACGACCTGCAGACCGTCGAACACCTGGAACACGCCCGCGATCGGCAGCAACAACACCGCAAACGCGACCACCTCGGCGTCGTTGGTGTACGCCCGCGACAGGAACTCCGGCGCTGCGATCAGGAGCAGGGCCGTCACCGCCATGAAACCCGCGCCGACCGCGAGAGCCGCCACCGTCGAGCGCCGCACGCCAGCGGCGTCGCCGCGCCCCACCGCGTGGCCCACGATCACGGCCGCCGCCGAGGACACCCCGAGCGGCACCATGAACGTCAGCGACGCCAGGTTCAGGACCACCTGGTGCGCCGCGATCTGCGCCACACCGAGCCAGCCCATGAGCAGCGCGACCACGTTGAACGCGCTCGACTCGAGCACCATCTGCGTGCCGATCGGCGCGCCGAGGCGCAGCATGCGGCCAAGCGCCGCGGTGTCGAGCAGGTTCGGCGCGAGCGTACGCAGATACGGAGCGAGGCGCGGCCAGCCGAGCACGATCAGCAGCACTGCCATGAACCACCGGCTCGTCATGGTGGCCCACGCTGAACCGTTCAGCCCGAGCGCCGGGAATCCGAACTCGCCATAGATCCACAGGTAGTTCAGCGCCGCATTCAACAGATTCGAGAGCACGATCGTCAGAACGATCGCGGCCGTGCGGCGGTGCGCCTGCAGGGTCTGGCGCAACACCACGAACACGTAGAACGGCCACACGGACGGCAGCGTGCGGTAGATATACCCGGCCGCGGCCGGCACGATCTCGCCGGGCTGGCCCGCGAGCTCGAGCACCGGTCGGACCGTCAGCTGCGCCAGCATGACGGGCACGGTCACCACGGTCGCGAGGACGAGGCCGCGCTGCAACCCGCGCCGGACGGCCAGCTCGTCGCGCGCGCCGAGCGCCTGCGCCACGATCGGATCCAGCGCGAACAGCACGCCCATGCCGAACATGGCGAACGAGAAGAAATACAGGTTCGCCAGCGCGACACCAGCCAGTGCCGCCGGCGACACGCGACCCACCATCATCGTATCGACCACGCCCATCAGCATGCTGCCGACCTGGATCAGCACCAGCGGGCCGGCCAGGCGCAGCAGCGCCGCGACGTCGGCGCGTGTCGGCAGGTTGGGTCGGGTCACGGGGGGCATGGCACCCACCAGCTGGTGGCGCGGGGTGCGCAGATTACCCGAGCCGCTGCGAGAATTCCCCGGCTGCGCTGGGCGCTGCGGATCACGCCCGTCCGCAAGATCTCGACCGGCGAGCTCGAGCTGCAGCCCTGTCTCGACAGCCTCGAGAAGACGCCGCTCGCGAAGCTCGGCGAGGCAATCATGGCCAGGGACATCAAGCAGTTCGAGGCGGCGTATCGCGCGACGCTCGAGGGTTGCCACGCGTGCCACACTGCCAGCGAGAAGCCGTACCTCGCGCTGCAGGTGCCGACGGCGCCCGCCGAGCCCATGATCCACTTCGCGCCGTAGCTCAACCCAGGGCGGCGCGCAGAGCACCCATCAGCGCGGCGCGCTCGTCGGCGGCCAGGCGCCGCTCGGGCTGCTGCGCGGGATCCGCGGCCCAGATCGGCGCGCCCCAGCGGGCGTCCGTCTTGTAGCGCGGGATCACGTGCCAGTGCAGGTGCGGCATCACGTTGCCGAGAGACTCCACGTTCAGGTGATCCGGATGGCAGACGGCGCCGATCGCGCGCACCACGCGGTGCAGATCGGCGGCGTACGCCGTCCACTCCGCGGGCGTCAGCTGATCGAGTCGCGTCGCGTGCCGCGGATCGAACACCAGGATGCCGTGACCGCGATACATCTGGTTGTGCGGCAGGTACCACGTCGACACGCCGAGCTTCGCGACCTCGTCCCAGTGGGCCGTGTGGCCCGCGCGCGGCGCGTCGAACGCACACCCCAGGCCCGCCGCCACGCGATCCCAGTCCGTCGCCGTCACCGCGCTCTCCTCCACCGCAATGACGCGCGACGCTACGGACCCCGCACGCGCCCGTCAAGCGCGAGCCCGCGTGCGATACTGTCGCGCGCGAAGCGGAGTGCGGCGGCACGATGACGACGATGCGGCGTTCGGTGGCGGTGGAGCTCGCGATCATCGGCGCGCTCGCGCTCACGTTCGTGGCCACCGCTCGCGTGCGCTCCCCCTACGTGGACTTCACGCTCGCCGGCGTCGCAATCGCACTGATCGTAGCGAGCGTGCGGCGCAGCCGGCGGATCTGGGAGCTCGCGCCCGCGCCTGCCGCCCCGGGCTCCGGGCCTGCGTGGCGATTCGCGGGCGGATTCACGATGCTCGCGCTGGTCGTGCTCGCGATCACGAGCGTCGCCGTGGCGCACGTGACGGGCGAGCCGTGGGCCGCGCGATTCCTGAACTGGCACTTCCTCCTCGCCGCGCCCCTGTATCTGCTCTGGGGCCTCACGCAGCAGTTCATCTTCCAGTTCTACCTGCTCGGCCGCCTGCTGCAGCTCGCGCCGCTGCGTGTGGCCGCGCCGATAGCCGCGTGCGCGTTTGCCGCCGTGCACTTCCCGCGCTGGCCCGTCATGCTGGCCACTCTCGTCGCAGGCTGCGTCTGGTCGTTCTGCTACTTCCGTTCGCGGCGGCTGCTGCCGCTCGCGGTGTCCCATGGCCTGCTCGGCGCAGCCTTGCACTACTGGGTCCTCGATCACGACCTGCTCGACGCCTGGCTGCCGCACTGAGGCCGGTTGTGCCGGCTGCATTGTCGTGGTCTAGTAGCCCACGGATTGCTTCCATCGCTCACATGCCACGAGGTTGAATCGCATGAACGAAGACAACGAACTGAACGTCGACCGCCGCAACGTGCTGCTCGGCGCGGGCAAGGTCGCCGCCGCCGGAGTGGTGGCCACGCTTGGCGCAGCCGCCACCACCACGGCGCAGGCCGAAGGCGCGGTCGGTCAGGAGTGCATGACGATCATGTACCCGAACTCGCCCGACGTGCATTTCGACTTCGACTACTACGTCAACAAGCACATGCCGTTGATCATGAAGCTGTACGGCAAGTCGATCGCCCGCTTCGAGCTGCGCCGGGGGCAGCCCGGCGCGGACGGCGCAGCGCCGCCGTATGTCGCGACGATCACCATCTGGATCGCGGATCCCAAAGCCTTCGACGCCGCTGCCGCCATCCACCAGGCCGGGCTGCGCGCCGACGTCTCGAAGTTCACGAACTCCCAGCTCATCGCGCAGCGCGACAAGATCGTCGGCACCGCCACGTCGTGATGACCGCCGCGGCGAGAACCGCGCCACACCGCGGAGTCGCCGCAGCCGCCCCGCCCGGGAACTGAGCGCTGCACCACAGAACGCCGCCGCCGTGACCGCCTACTCGCAAGGCGGGCACGGTCCCGGCGAG
>DASZSB010000226.1:0-4108 GCA_035548835.1 Gammaproteobacteria bacterium
CGCTGGCCGGATTGGTCCGGCCAGCGCCCGCCGATCCCGCGCCATGACCGACACACCCGGCCCGCGTCGCGAAGGCAGCCTCGAAGCGCCCACGCGTCATCCCATCGACTGGCGCTCGCCGCAGTACTCGGACGCGCGCGCGCTCGAAGCCGAGCTCGAACGCGTCTTCGACATCTGCCACGGCTGCCGTCGCTGCTTCAGTCTGTGCAACTCGTTCCCGACGCTGTTCGACGCCGTGGATGCCACGGCGAGCGGCGAGGTGCACGAGGTTCCGAAGACCGCCTACTGGCAGGTGGTCGAGCACTGTTACCTCTGCGACATGTGCTACATGACCAAGTGCCCGTACGTGCCGCCGCATGAGTGGAACGTGGACTTCCCGCACCTGATGCTGCGGGCCAAGGCGAAGAGCTTCAAGGACGGCAAGGCCAGCCTGCGCGACAAGCTGCTGAGTTCGACCGACGCGGTGGGCAGTCTGGCCGGAATTCCGGTCGTGGCCGAGGTCGTGAACGCATTCAATGCCTCGGCGGCCGGCCGTGGCGTGCTCGAGAAGGTGCTCGGCGTCGATCGCGAGGCGCCGGTGCCGAAGTACCACTCGCGCACTGCGCGCAAACGGTTGAAGGACCGCATCGGCCGCAAGGCAGAAGCGAGTCCCGCGGGTGAAACGCAGGGTCGCGTCGTGGTCTTTGCCACGTGCTACGGCAATCGCAATCATCCGGGCCTCGTCGAGGACCTGGTCGCGGTGCTCGAGCACAACGGGATCGCCACGGCATTCGCCGGCAACGAGCGTTGCTGCGGCATGCCCAAGCTCGAGCTCGGCGATCTCGAATCCATCGAGAAGCTCAAGGACGCGAACATCGACGAGCTCGACGCCCACGCGCGCGCGGGCTGGGACCTGACGGCCGTCGTGCCGTCGTGCGTGCTGATGTTCAAGCAGGAGCTGCCGCTGCTGTTCCCCGACGACGAGCGCGTGCAGCGCGTCGCCAGGGCGTTCTACGATCCGTTCGAATACCTGATGCTGCGGCACAAGGCCGGTAAGCTGAAGACCGACTTCGCCGGCAGCCTCGGCAAGATCAGCTATCAGGTGCCGTGTCACCTGCGCGTGCAGAACATCGGGCTCAAGACGCGCGACGTACTGCAGCTCGTGCCGGGCACCGAGGTGCAGGCGATCGAGCGTTGCTCCGGTCACGACGGCACGTACGGCGTGAAGAAGGAGTTCGCGGCCGTGTCGCGCAAGATCGCGCGGCCCGTCGCGCGGCAGGTCGATGGCGCCGGCGCCGCCACGTTCACGAGCGACTGTCCGATGGCCGCCGAGCAGGTGGCCAAAGTGGCCTCGTCCAGCGTGGAGCCGACCCACCCGATCCAGCTGCTGCGGCGCGCGTACGGCCTGTGAGCTAGCGCCGGATCATTCGCCATGAACAAACTGACGCCCGCGGACCTCCTCCCCCTCGAGCAATATCACCGGGAACGGCCGCGGCTGCGGGCGGAAGTGCTGGCGCACAAACGCAACCGGCAGATCGGCATTGGCCCGAACGTCACGCTGTACTTCGAGGACCGCCTGACGATGCGCTACCAGGTCCAGGAGATGCTGCGTGTCGAGCGCATCTTCGAGAGTGAGGCCATCGCCGAAGAGCTCGAGGCCTACAACCCGCTGATTCCGGACGGCACGAACCTCAAGGCCACGATGATGCTCGAGTACCCTGACGTCGACGAGCGGCGAACGGCGCTCGCGCGGCTCGGCGGCATCGAGCACGCGGTCTACATCGAGGTCGGCTCGCTCGGGCGCGTGTTTGCGCACGCCGACGAGGACCTGCCTCGCACCGAGGCCGATAAGACAGCCGCCGTGCATTTCCTGCGCTTCGAGCTCGACACCGGGATGCGCGCGGCGTTGAAAGCAGGCGTCGCGCTGAAGCTCGGCATCGACCACGAGCACTATCGGCACGAGGTCCTGGCGCCCGCCGCGGTCGGTGCGTCGCTCGCCGCCGATCTCGATTGATCCGGCCGAAACGCGTTTGTCGCGCGAGCGCGGGAACGCGCTACAATCGCGCCGGCTTTCGCCGTAACTCGGGTTCTTGCGGCTGCCCGAGTGCGAAGCCGCAACCATGAGTAGCAACTATCGCGCTGCCGACATCGAAGTACTGAGCGGCCTCGAGCCCGTGCGCCGGCGTCCCGGCATGTACACGGACACGAGCCGGCCGAACCACCTTGCCCACGAGGTCATCGACAACAGCGTCGACGAGGCCGTCGCAGGGCACGCCAGGAAGATCGACGTAACCCTGTTCGCGGACGGCTCGCTGCAGGTGGCCGACGACGGCCGCGGCATGCCGGTCGATATCCACCCGGAGGAGAAGGTCCCCGGCGTCGAGCTGATCCTCACGCGCCTGCACGCGGGCGGCAAATTCTCGAACAAGAACTACCAGTTCTCGGGCGGCCTGCACGGCGTGGGCGTATCGGTCGTGAACGCGCTGTCGAAGAACCTCGAAGTCTGGGTGCGGCGCGACGGCAAGGAATACAACATGAGCTTCGTCGACGGCGAGCGCCGCGGCAAGCTCGACGTCGTCGGCAAGGTGGCGAAGAACGTCACCGGCACGACCGTGCGGTTCTGGCCGAACCCGAAGTACTTCGATACGCCCACGTTCTCGCTTTCGCGATTGAAGCACGTGCTGCGCGCGAAGGCGGTGCTGTGTCCGGGGCTCGAAGTCACGCTCGAGGTGGAGAAGCCGCACGAGAAAGAGCGCTGGGTCTACACCGGCGGTCTCGAGCAGTACCTCAAGGAGTCCATCGGCGAGGGCGACTACCTTCCCGAGTCGCCGTTCGCGGGCAAGCTCGAGGGCAAGCGCGAAGCGGTCGAGTGGGCCGTGGTGTGGCGGCGCGACGGCGCCGAGGCGCTGCTCGAGAGCTACGTGAACCTGATTCCGACGCCGCAGGGCGGCACGCACGTGAACGGCCTGCGTACCGGCCTGACCGACGCGCTGCGCGAGTACTGCGAGTTCCGCAACCTGCTGCCGCGCGGCATCAAGCTCGCGCCCGAGGACGTCTGGGAGGGCGTGAGCTTCGTGCTCTCGGTCAAGATCGAGGAGCCGCAGTTCTCCGGCCAGACGAAAGAGCGGCTCGCGTCGCGCGAGTGCGCGGCGCTCGTCGGCGGGCTCATCAAGGACCACTTCGCGCTCTGGCTGAACCAGCATCCGGAGACCGGCGACGCGATCGCGCAGTTCGCGATCGAGAACGCGCAGCATCGCCTGAAGGCCGCGAAGGCCGTCGTCCGCAAGCGCGTGGTAGCGGGGCCCGCGTTGCCCGGCAAGCTGGCCGACTGCACGATCCAGGAGCCGAGCCTGGCCGAGCTGTTCCTTGTCGAGGGCGACTCGGCCGGCGGCTCCGCGAAGCAGGCGCGCGACCGCGAGACGCAGGCCGTGATGCCGCTGCGCGGCAAGATCCTGAACACCTGGGAAGTCGACCCCGCGGAGCTGCTGGCGTCGCAGGAGGTGCACAACATCAGCATCGCCCTCGGCGTGGATCCGGGCTCGACGAACCTCGACGGGTTGCGCTACCACAAGGTGTGCATCCTGGCCGACGCGGATTCCGATGGTCAGCACATTGCGACGCTGCTGTGCGCGCTGTTCCTGAAGCACTTCGGCCCGCTCGTCGAAGCCGGGCACGTGTTCGTCGCGATGCCGCCGCTGTATCGCATCGACGTCGGCAAGGAAGTGCACTATGCGCTCGACGAATCCGAGCGCGACATGATCATCGACCGCATCGAGGCGGAGAAGAAGGGCGCGAAGATCACCGTCACACGCTTCAAGGGCCTGGGCGAGATGAACCCGTCGCAGCTGCGCGAGACGACGATGGCGGCGGACACGCGCAGGCTCGTGCAGCTCGCGGTCGATGCGGGCTCGAAGGCGGCGGCCGAGGACGTGATGGACATGCTGCTCGCGAAGAAGCGCGCGGGTGATCGCCGCGACTGGCTGCAAGCGAAGGGCAACCTTGCGGACGTCTGACGGGTCGCGCGGGCGTCGGGTTGGCGGCGAGCTCAAGAGGGGTCTCCCAGGAACGCCGCAAGTACGTCCCTGTAGGCTCGCCCGGCGCCATCCCTGGCGCCGAGCGTCCTGGGAGA
>DASZSB010000227.1:0-2183 GCA_035548835.1 Gammaproteobacteria bacterium
AAGCTCGGGCTACCCGCGAGATCGAACACGGACCCGCATGCGCCCGTCTTCGGATCGGGCGCCGCATACACCACCCTCTCGACGCGCGCGTGCACGAGTGCGCCGACGCACATCGCGCACGGCTCGAGCGTCACGTAAAGCGTGCAGCCCGGTAACCGATAGTTGCCGAGCGCCCGCCCCGCGGCGCGCAGCGCGACGACCTCGGCGTGCGCCGTCGGGTCGTGTGTGCCGATGGGCGCGTTCGCCGCGCGTACGACGACGGCGCCGTCGGGCCCCGTCAGCACGGCGCCGACGGGCACCTCGCCCGCGGCGTACGCCTCGCGCGCGCAGTCGAGCGCCTGCGCCATCAGCGCAAGATCGGCAGCGAGTCACGGGTCGTCGGTCATGGGCCTCGCAGCTTGCGGGGTCGCCGCCGCGCACGCAACGCTTGTCGGCACGCGCGCACGTTTGTAGTGTGCGTCGACTGATCGACTTCCCCGGGGGAACGCATGTCCGACGAACAGAAGCCTGAATTCGCCAGTGCGCCGCAAACCGGCTCCGCGCAGAATCGCATCGACCGCCGCCGTTTCTTCACCGGCGCGGCCGCGTTGACCGTCGGCAGCCTGGGGGCACGGGGTGCGCTGGCCCAGGTAACTTCACCACCACCGACCGCCGCACCCGCCACGCCGTCGGCGAGCGCGCTCGAGCAGCTCGAAGCGCAGACGCGCCGCGCGCTGCGCTGGGCAGGTCGCGACCCGGCCGACTGGGTGCGGCCGCGCGCAGGCGTCGATCACAACCTGGTCATCGTCGGCGCCGGCCAGAGCGGCGTCTCGCTGGCCTACGGGTTCAAACGCAAAGGCGTGGGCCGCGTCGACCTGATCGATCAGGCGGACCCGGGGCAGGCCGGCATCTGGCGCAACATCGCGCGCATGCGCCAGCTGCGCACGCCGAAGACGCTGCCGGGGCCCGAGCAGGGCAACGTCGCGATCGGCTTTCGCGCGTGGTTCGAGACGCTGCACGGGCCCGAGGCATTCGACGCGCTCGACCGCATTCCTCGCCTCGCGTGGGCCGACTATCTGACCTGGTTCCAGCAGATCACCGACACGAAGGTCCGCTATCGCACGCGGCTGCTCGAGATCGAGCCGCAGGGCGACCTGCTGCGCCTGCACCTCGAGACCGACGGCGCCCGCCGTGTCGAAACCACGCGCAAGCTCGTGCTCGCGAACGGCTACGCGGGGGCCGGCGGACCGAACGTTCCGGGGTTCATCCGCGCGCTGCCGGCCAACGTCTGGACGCACACGACCGGCCGGCTGCCGGTCGAGACGTGGAAGGGCAAGGTCATCGGCGTGGTCGGGGCCGGCTCGAACGCGTTCGACGCCGCCGCCGTGGCGCTCGAGGCCGGCGCCGCCGACGTGCACCTGTTCAGCCGCCGTGCCTACATCGACTACCAGACGTCGGCTCCAGCCGGCCCGCCGCCGCAAGCGGCGCCGCCGCCCGACCGGGGCTACCCGAACATGCTGGAGCTCACGTACGAGCTGCCCGACGTCGTGCGCTGGCGCAACTTCCTGGCGGGCGAGCGACGCGTGGCCTCCGTGCCGCTCGACTCGCTCGAGCGCGCCGTCGCGTTCAGGAATTTCCACATCCACCTGAACACGTCGCTCTCCGACGTGGCCATGGCGGGCAACCGGATCTCGGCCAAAGCCGGCCGCAAGACGCTGCACTTCGACTATCTGATCGCGGCCACCGGGTACCGGGTCGACCTCGCGCGGCAGCCGGAGCTCGCCCGCATCCACGAGCAGATCGCACGCTGGGGCGACCGCTTCAAGCCCGCGCCGGGCGAAGAGAACGAGGCCGGCGCCGCGCATCCGTACCTCGGGGCGGGGTTCCAGTTCCTGCCGCGCGGCGACACGGGCGCGGAGTACCTGCGCAACATCCACTGCTACAACCTGGGGGCGGCGCTGAGCTTCGGCATTCCGGTGGGCGACGTGCCGAGCCAGGTCGACGAGCCGCGGCTCGTGAACGCGGTCGCGCGGGATCTCTATGTCGAGGGCGTGGATATCGAAGCGCACAAGCGCTTCACCAACGCGCCGCAGGTCGCGCCGAGCGCGGCGCCCTACGAGCGGGCCGTGGTCGGAGGCATGAAGAACGCCGCGGCCTGACGCCGCACGATGCGGCCGCCGTGCTCCGCGTCATTGCGACGCGGA
>DASZSB010000228.1:0-4112 GCA_035548835.1 Gammaproteobacteria bacterium
GAGCTCACGCGTGCCCAGGAGGCGCGCGATCGCGGCCTCCTGGCCGAAGGCATCGTGGCCGAGCGGCGCGTGAACGAGAGCGTGGCCGCGGCGCGCGCCGCCGTCGCGCGGCTCGAGCAGGCGCGGGCGCAGCTCGCGCTCGCAGGGCTCGCGCCGGCGGATCTGGCGCGGCTTCAGTCGCAGCGGCAGCTCGGCACGCGGCTCGTGCTGCGCGCGCCGTTCGCGGGCGTGGTGACGGCGGAGCATACCAAGGTCGGCGAGCGGGTCGCCGCGCTCGACGCCGTGCTCGCGGTGGCCGATCTGTCGAAGCTCTGGCTCGAGCTGCGCGTGCCGCAGGAGAGTGCTGCGAAAGTCACGCCCGGCATGCAGGTGAGCGTGACGAGCGCAGGGCAGACGATCACGGGCACCGTGACCACGGTCGGTGGGGTCGTCGACATGGCGACGCAGACGGTGCTGGTCCGCGGCGCGGTAGAGAACACGGCCGGCGTGCTGCGTGCGGGGCAGGTGCTGACCGCGCGCGTGCTGGCCCGCCCGGCAGGCGGGGTCGCCTACGCCGTGCCAGCGGCGGCGGTGACGCGCAACGGCAGCGAGGCGATCGTCTTCCTGCGCCGCGCGAACGGCATGGTCGCGCAGCGTATCGATGTGCTGGCCGACGACGGCACGCGGGTCTACGTGGCCGCCGGCATCGCGCCGGACGCCGTCGTGGCCGTGGGCGGCGTCGGCGCGCTGAAGGCGCTCTGGCTCTCGGCCGAGCGCGAGGGCGGCTGAGCCATGCAGCGCCTGATCGCATTCGCGCTGACGCAGCGGCTCCTGGTCGCGCTGCTCGCCGTGGGCCTCGCGTTCGCGGGCTACGAGGCGTTCCGGCAGCTGCCGATCGACGCGTTCCCCGATATCTCGCCCACCCAGGTCAAGATCATCATGAAGGCGCCGGGCATGACGCCCGAGGAGGTCGAGACGCGGATCACGGCGCCGATCGAGGTCGAGCTGCTCGGCATCCCGAACCAGACCATGCTGCGCTCGATGACGAAGTACGCGCTGGCGGACATCACGCTCGACTTCGCCGAAGGCACCGACATCTACTGGGCGCGCCAGCAGGTGGCCGAAAGGCTGACCGGTGTGCGCGACTCGCTGCCGGACGGCATCGAGGGCGGAATCGCGCCCATGACGACGCCGCTCGGCGAGATGTTCATGTTCACGGTCGACGGGCCGCAGAGCCTGGCCGAGCGGCGCACGCTGCTCGAGTGGGTCATCCGCCCGGCGCTGCGCACGGTGCCCGGCGTCGCGGACGTCAACGTGCTCGGCGGCTACGTGCGCAGCTTCGAGGTCGTGCCCGATCCCATGCGCATGGCCGCGCGCGGCGTCGACACGCTGCAGCTCGAGGCGGCCGTGGCGGCCAACAACCGCAACGACGGCGCGGGCCGCATCAACGAGGGCGAGGAAGCGCTGCTCGTGCGCTCGGAGGGCAGGATCAAGGAGCCGGTCGACGTCGAGCGCATCGTGGTGCGCGTCGAGAACGGCATCCCGATCAGCGTCGCGGACGTCGCGACCGTGAAGATCGGCTCGATCACGCGTTACGGCGCCGTGACGCAGAGCGGCCAGGCGGAAGCGGTCGAAGGCCTCGTGCTCGGGTTGCGCGGCGCGAACGCGCGCGACGTCGTGGCCGGCGCCCGCGCTAAGCTCGAGGAGATCAAGGGCGCGCTGCCCGCGGGCGTCGACGTCCGGATCTTCTACGACCGCGGGCATCTCGTGGACGAGGCCGTCAACACGGTCGCGCACGCGCTCGGCGAGGCCGTCGTGCTGGTGCTCGTGCTGCTGCTGCTGTTCCTGGGCGATCTGCGGGCAGCGGTCACGGTCGCCGTCGTGCTGCCGCTCGCGGCGCTTGCGACGTTCCTCGCGATGCGGCTGACCGGCATGTCGGCGAACCTCATGAGTCTCGGCGGGCTCGCGATCGCGATCGGCATGCTCGTGGACGCCGCCGTCGTCGTCGTCGAGAACATCTCGACGCAGCTCGGCAGCGGCGAGGCGACGCGCAAGCTGCCGCGCCTGCACGTGGTGTACCGCGCCGCGCGCGAGGTCGCCGTGCCGATGGCCTCGGGCATCGCGATCATCATCCTGGTGTTCCTGCCGCTGTTGTCGCTGCAGGGGCTCGAGGGCAAGCTGTTCGCGCCGGTGGCGCTCACGATCAGCTTCGCGCTCGGCGGCTCGCTGCTGCTGTCCCTGACCGTGATCCCGGTGCTGGCGTCGTTCCTCATGCGGCGCGTGGAGCATCACGAGCCGTGGCTGCCGCGCAAGCTCGGCGAGCTGTACCGCCCGCTGCTCGAGCGCGCGCTCGCCAACAGCCGCGTCGTGATCGGTGTGGCGCTCGGCGCGCTCGTGCTGACGGCCGTGGCCTACCCGTTCATCGGCAAGACTTTCATGCCGACCATGGACGAAGGCGATCTGATCGTGCAGCTCGAGAAGCTGCCGTCGATCACGCTGGCCGAGTCCGTGGATCTCGATCTGCGCGTGCAGGAAGCCATCCTGGCGCGTGTGCCGGAGGTGACCCGGATAGTCGCGCGCGTGGGCTCGGACGAGATCGGCATGGATCCGATGGGCCTGAACGAGTCCGACACGTTCATGGTGCTGAAGCCGCGCAGCGAGTGGCGCATGAAGTCGAAGGAAGAGCTCGTGGCCGCGATCCGCGCCGTGCTCGAGGACTTCCCCGGCGTGGCCTACGGCTTCACGCAGCCGATCGAGATGCGCACGGCAGAGATGCTGACCGGCACGCGCGGCGACGTGGCCGTGAAACTCTTCGGCGCTGACCTCGCGGAGCTGTCGGCGAAGGCGGACGAGATCGCGGCTACGCTGCGCTCTATCCCCGGCAGCGAGGACGTCTTCGTGGCCCGCAACAGCGGCATGCAGTACCTGAACGTGGCCGTGGACCGCACGGCCGCCGGGCGTCTGAACGTTCGAACCGCCGATCTGCAGCGCATCCTGCGCGCCCAGGTCGAGGGGCTGCCGATCGGCATCGTGCAGGAGGGCGTGCGCCGCACGCCGCTCGTGATCCGCGCCGACGAGGACGTGCGCGGCTCGGCGCGCAATTTTGCGGCGCTGCCGCTCGCGCTCGGCGACAGCCGCTCGGTGCCCGTGAGCTCCGTGGCCAGGGTGGAGCGCGTGGAAGGCGTGGTGTCGATCGCGCGCGAGCGCGGCCAGCGGTTCATCGTGGTGCGCACGAACGTGGTCGGCCGCGATCTCGTGGGCTTCGTCGACGAGGCCAGGCAGAAGGTCGCGGCCGCGGTGCAGCTGCCGCCGGGCTACCTCGTGCAGTGGGGCGGGCAGTTCGAGAACCAGCAACGGGCGGCCGCCCGGCTCGCGCTGGTCGTGCCGATCGCCGTCGGTCTTGTGTTCCTGCTGCTGTTCTCGACGTTCGGCTCGTTGCGGCAGGCGCTGCTCGTGCTGACGAACGTCCCGTTTGCGCTCGTGGGCGGCGTGTTCGCCCTGCTGGTGACCGGGGAATATCTCTCGGTGCCGGCCTCCGTCGGCTTCATTGCGCTGCTCGGCATCGCCGTGCTGAACGGCGTCGTCATGGTCACGTATTTCAACCAGCTGCGCAGCGAAGGCATGCCGCTCGGCGAAGTGGTCGTGCGCGGCGCGCAGCGGCGGCTGCGGCCCGTCATGATGACCGCGAGCATCGCGGCGATCGGCCTCGTGCCGCTGCTGTTCGCGAGCGGGCCGGGCTCGGAGATCCAGCGGCCGCTCGCTATCGTCGTGATCGGCGGGCTGATCTCGGCCACGGCGCTGACGCTGATCCTGCTGCCGATCCTGTATCAGCGCTTCGGGACGGAGGGCGAACGCCATGGCTGACGTCACTTTCGCAACGGTCGTCGTCACGCTGAACGTCGCGCCCGTCGCGGAGGAGCGCGTGATCGACTGGCTGCTCGGCCGCGCGGAAGTGGCGGGGTTCACGAGCGTGGCGGTTTTCGGTCACGGCGCGAGCCACGACGATCTCAGCGTCGCCGAACAGGTCACGGGCCGGCAGCGGCGCGTGGCGATCCGGTTCGAGATCGCCGCAGAGGCGCTCGAGCCGCTGCTGGCGGCCCTGATCGCGGCGCTCGAGGGCACCGACGTCCACT
>DASZSB010000229.1:0-3125 GCA_035548835.1 Gammaproteobacteria bacterium
CGGTGGCGATCCACCCAGAGCTCGGGCTGCGGGTGCACGGGCTGCCGCTGGGCCGCGAGGTACTGCGGGTGCACGCGTACGACGATGACCTCTTCGTAGTGGCTGCGGTTGAACACGGCGACGGTGCCGCGCTCGGGCAGATGCGCCGCAGTTCGCCACAGGAAGTCGTGGGCCGACTCTGCACGGCTCGGCTGCTTGAATGGAATGACGTCGAGGCCGCAAGGGTTCACGCCCGTGAAGACGTGGCGGATCGTGCTGTCCTTGCCGGCCGCATCGAGTGCCTGGAACACGAGCAGCAGCGCGTAGCGGCCATCGGCATACAGCCGGTACTGCGAGTCGCCGAGCGCTCTCGCCTCCGTTTCGAGCGCAGCCTTCCAGTGGTCCGACTTCCGGTCTTGCGCCGGCTTGGTCGCGGCGTGACGGGCGTCGAAGCTGCCGTCGTAGGGCACGAGCAGGGGATGCGGCGTGGCAGTGAACATGGTGACTCCGAAGCGTCTCTATGAAGTCCGGCGAAGGGAGTGTCGTTGCAGCGCCCACGCCACGTGCTCGCGCACGATGGGCGATGGGTCGTCGCGTCGCGACGCGAGCGCCGCGGTCACGGCCGGGTCCGGTGGCGCGTTGCCGAGGGCGACCGCGACGTTGCGCAGCCAGCCTTCGTAGCCCGCACGGCGGATCGCGCTGCCGGCGGTGCGCGCTTCCCATTCGGATTCCGACCAGCCGAAGAGGTCGACCAGGCGGCTGCCGTCGAGCGCGTGGCGCGGCGCGAAATCATCGAGCGTTGCCGTGCGCGCGAACTTGTTCCAGGGGCAAAATAGCTGACAGTCGTCGCAGCCGAAGATCCGGTTGCCGATGGCTGCGCGCAGGGGCTCCGGGATCGCGCCGCGCAGCTCGATCGTGAGATACGAAATGCAGCGGCGCGCGTCGAGCTCGTACGGCGCGACGATCGCCTGCGTCGGGCACACGTCGAGGCACGCGCGGCAGCTGCCGCAGTGCGCGGTGACCGGCGCGTCCGCCGGCAGCGGCAGGTCCGTGTAGATCTCGCCCAGCAGGAACCAGGAGCCGTCGCGATCGAGCAGGTTCGTGTGCTTGCCGATCCAGCCAAGGCCGGCGTTGCGGGCCAGCGCCTTCTCGAGCACGGGCGCGCTGTCGACGAAGACCCGGTAGCCGAAGTCGCCGATCCGCTGCGCGATCGCATCGGCGAGCCGCCTGAGGCGGGAGCGCAGCACCTTGTGATAGTCGCGGCCGAGCGCGTAGCGGGCGACATAGCCCGCGCGCGGATCGCCGAGCACGGTGCGCGCGTCGCGGGCGTCCGGGCGCCAGTAGTCCATGCGGGCGGAGATCACGCGCAGGGTCCCTGGCACGAGCTCGTCGGGCCGGCTCCGTTTCGTGCCATGCCGTTGCATATAGGCCATGGCCCCGTGGCGGCCGGCGGCAAGCCAGCGTTCGAGTCGCGCTTCGTCCTCGGCCAACGCCGTCGCCGCGATGCCGAGCTTCGTGAAGCCGAGCTGCACGCCCAGCGTCCTGATGGCGGTGACGAGCTCAGCGAGTTGTGCTGCCGTGGGAGTCGTCACGATGAGGTCTGCAGCTGCGTTGCGGCCAGTATAATCGCGTCGATGAGCCTTCCCGCCGACGAATTGCCCCGGAACGTCTACAGCGTCGCCGACGTGCGCCGCCTCGACAGGCTCGCGAGCGAGCGCGGTGGCATTCCGGGCTACGAGCTGATGTGCCGCGCCGGCGCGGCGGCGCTTGCGGTGCTGCGGCGGCGTTGGCCCGGCGCGAAGTCGCTCGCGATCGTATGCGGGGCCGGCAACAACGCGGGCGACGGGCTCGTGGTCGCCCGGCTCGCCAAGGCGGCGGGGTTCTCCGTCCGAGTGCTGGCCGTCGTGCCTGCCGATCGCTGGCAGGGAGATGCCGGTCGTGCGGCCGCCGACTGCGCCGCCGCCGGAATCGCGGCGGAACCGTTCAGGGCGGAGGCTCTCGCCGGCGCCGACGTGATCGTCGACGGTTTGCTCGGGATCGGGGTGGATCGTCCGGTGACGGGCGCATTCCTGGCCGCGATCGAAGCGATCAACGCGTCGGGGCGGCCCGTGCTCGCGCTCGACATTCCGAGCGGCCTCGACGGTGACACCGGCAGGCCACACGGGGCCGCGGTTCGGGCCACGGCGACCGTGACCTTCGTAGGTCTGAAGCCTGGCCTGTTCCTCGGCGTGGCGGTCGATGACGTCGGCGGACTGGAGCTCGCGAGTCTGGACGTGCCGTCGGCGCTCGCGGCGGATCTCGAGCCGCAGCTGATCCGTCTGACGATGGCCGACCTCCTGCGCCTGCTGCCGCGGCGGCCGCGCTCGGCGCACAAGGGCTCGAGCGGCCGCCTGCTGCTCGTCGGCGGCGGCCCCGGCATGGCCGGCGCCATCCGCCTGGCCGCGGAAGCGGCGCTGCGCGTCGGCGCAGGCTTGGTCTACGTGGCGACGCATCCCGACAACGTAGCCGCCGTGCTCGCCGGACGGCCCGAGATCATCTGCCGCGGTGTCACTGCCGTTTCGGGTCTCGATGACTGGCTCGACACCGTGGATGCCGCCGTGCTGGGGCCGGGTCTCGGTCAGACCCCATGGGCGAGGGTGCTGCACGAACGCCTGCTGGCCGCGTCGCTCCCGCTGGTCGTGGATGCCGATGCGCTGAATCTGCTGGCGGCCGCGCCAGGTCGCCGCGACCGCTGGGTCCTGACGCCGCATCCGGGTGAGGCGGCACGCCTGCTCGGTTCCTCCACGGGCGCCATCCAGCACGACCGCATCGGTGCCGTGCGGGAGCTGGCGAGCCGCTATGGCGCCGTGGCGGTGCTCAAAGGAGCCAACACGCTGGTGGCGACGCCGGATGCGCGCGACCCACCGCGCGTCTGCGACCGGGGCAACCCCGGCATGGCCTCGGCCGGCATGGGGGACGTGCTTTCGGGCGTCATCGGTTCGCTGCTCGTGCAGACGGGCGACCTCACGGCCAGTGCGCGTGCGGGCGTGTTGCTGCACGCGCTCGCCGGCGATGCCGCCGCACGCGACGGCGAGCGCGGCACGCTCGCGAGCGATCTGTTTCCGCACCTGCGTCGATGGGCGAATCCGAGTTGACGAAGAGCTTCC
>DASZSB010000230.1:0-17037 GCA_035548835.1 Gammaproteobacteria bacterium
AGCGGCGGCCGCTCGACCCGCTGCCACCCGCGGCGCAGCCAAGGCGCCCGAGACGGCGACGGCGAGCAATGCGTCGACGCCGGCGCCTCCCGCGGCGCCAATCACGGGTGTCACGGTGCGGCAGGCGCCGGCGGCGGCGCCTGCCGCACCCGCCAAGCCCGCGGCGTCGCCCGTCGTGGAGAACGCGATTGCGTTGTTGCGTGGGAAGGTGCCGCAATACCGGATTCTCGACCAGGTGCACCGCAGCAATCAGCCGCACACGTTGACCGGCGACGAGCGGGCGCGCCTGGAAGACGCGGGCGCGTCGGAGCGGCTGCTTCAGGCCATCGAGAAGCCGGCGGATATCAAGCTCGAGGAGATGCAGCCGCCGCGCTCTTCGCCGGCGAACCGTCAGGCCATCGTCGCGTGTCAGCGCAAGGCCGCGCAGGACAATCCGCGTGACGCGCAGGCCCGCATCCAGGCCATCAGGGCGTGCATGACGAACTGACGCCGCTAGCCGCCCAGGCGTACTCCGAGCAGCGCCGCGACGATCAGGACGGACAGGGCCGTGCCGGAGGCGAACACGAGCCGTGCGGACCGGCTCGCCGCCGCCGAGCGCACGCGGCGCGAGAGAAGCACCATGCGCAGGCCGAGCCCGGCATGCACGGTCACGGCCAGCAACGAGCCGACGTAGTAGAGCAGAACGCCAGCCAGGACGTCCGACGCGAGCAACCCCGCCTCACCTCCGCTTGCGAAGGCCCAGTTCGTGTCGATGCCCTGATAGCGTGCGCCGAGCGTTGCCCAGACATGGCTCATCAGGAAGAACACGAGATAGCACCCGGACGCTGTCTGCAGCACGCGAAATCCGTCGCCCTGGCTGCGCGTCAGGCGGCCGAGCCGCGTGAGGCCAGCCAGCGCGGCGATGACGAACAGTGCGAGGATCACGGGCTCGATCCAGATGGCGCGGTACCACGCGCGCAGCGCAAGCATCGCCGTCTGCTGCGCCGGGATCGACCATAGGGCGAAGAGATGATTCGCGAGGTGCGCGACGAGGAAGGTTGCGAGAACGGCAACGACGGCGATGCGGTGAATCCTGCGCGAACGGCCGGCCGGGGTCGAGAGGAGGCGGCCAGCGCGCTCGTCGGCCGCCTCGGCCGCGGTGGGCGCCGCGGCACGGCCGGTGTTCCAGACGAGGACACCGAGCACGGCCCACACACCCCACCAGGCGATGAGGCCGCTCGCGGTGCCGCCCACGAGCGCGCCAAGATCGGCCACGCGGATGCAGAGCAGGTAGAAGGGCGGCACCGCGACGCCGAGATGCATCAGCCGCCGCACGGCGACGGCGCTCGCGCCGGTGTCGAAGCGGATCGCGTAGAGGGCACGCAGCGAGAGCGCCGCGGGTGCGAGGGTGAGCGCCACCATCACGAGCACGCTGAGGCTCCACAGCGCGCGCACGCCGCCCGCGCTGGCCTGCGCGGCGTGGACCGCCGCGACACACCCGTGGAGCGCGAAGGGGTACGCCATCGAGACCGCGACCGCGGGAAGCCACCGCGACGCGGAGACGGACGCGGCGGAAGCGCGACCGCGGGCGGGCCGCGCGTCGGCGACGATCGTTGCCTGCGCGGCAGGCTCGGACGGCGAAGCTTCGAGCATGAGACCCACTCCTTCATCCAGACTGGCGCATTGGTTCATTCTAAGGCAGTCGGCTGCGCAGGCGCGCCGCGGGGTTCGTGCGTACGGTCGGCACGAGGATCACCCGAGCGCGCGTGCAATCAGATCGGGTGGCACCTGCGTGGCCGGCACGGTTGCAGTGTCCCGTCGCGGCCTCGATCGGCCGCGGCCGGCGCGCCGCGATTTCGATTCGAACCAGCTGCGCACGTCGGCGTCGAGGCCGACGCCCTGCATGTAGTTGTATAGCGCCTTGTTGAGGCCGAGCCCGAGGAAGTCGTGGTCGGCGCCGACGGGATCCTCGAACGGCACGTCGTTGTGCGCGAACGTGATGTTCGGCGGTGGCTTCAGCGTGATGCCGTAGCGCTCGGGGTGCAGGCCGATCGGCGAATGCGCCGTGGCGCTGAAACGGTGCCAGTACGCCGACTGGATGCAGCCCGCTGCGAACAGCTGGCGCACGCGCTCGAGCGCGTCGACCGTGTCCTGCACGGTCTCGGTCGGGAAGCCGTACATCAGGTACGCGTGCACCATGATGCCGGCGTCGGTGAACGCGCGCGTCACGCGCGCGACCTGCTCCACGGTCACGCCCTTCTGCATGAGCTTCAGCAGGCGATCGGAGGCGACCTCGAGCCCGCCGCTGACGGCTATGCAGCCCGACGCGGCCAGGAGGTCGCAGAGCTCCGGCGTGAAGGTTTTCTCGAAGCGGATGTTGCCCCACCAGGTGATCGCGAGCTGCTCCTCGAGCAGGCGCTTCGCGAGCGCGCGCAGCGCGGCGGGCGGCGCGGCCTCGTCGACGAGGTGGAAGCCGGTCTGGCCGGTCTCCGCGATCAGCGCGCGGATGCGTTGCAGCACCACGTCGGCGCCCGGTCGGTCGTAGCGACCGATGTAGTCGAGCGAGACGTCGCAGAAGCTGCATTTCTTCCAGTAGCAGCCGTGCGCGATCGTGATCTTGTTCCAGCGGCCGTCGGACCAGAGGCGATGCATCGGGTTCAGCATCTCGAGCACGGACACGTAGTCCGATAGCGGCAGGCCGTCATAGGTCGGGATGCCGGTGTCTTTCTGTGGGAAGTCGTGCTGTGTCGCGTCGTGCTCGAGCACGACGGCGCCGTTGCGACGCACGTACGTGCGCACGAGCGGCGCGTCGCGGCCTTTGAGGCGCGCGAGCAGGTTCAGGAGCGGCCGCTCGCCGTCGTCGAGCGTCACGTAATCGAAGTAGTCGAATACGCGCGGCTCTTTCAGCCCGCGCAGCTCGGTGTTGACCCAGCCGCCGCCGAGCACGAGCTTGACGTTCGGCGCCACCGCGCGGATCGCGCGCGCCATGCGGAACGCGCCGTACACGTTGCCGGGGAACGGCGCCGAGAGGCCTACCACGTCGGGGCGGTGGGTCGCGACGAGCTCGCGCGTGATCGCATCGAGCGTCTCGTCGACGAGCGTGGGCTCCTCGTCGAGCGCTTCCGCGAGCGGATCGAACGTCGGCGCGCTGGCCGCGAGCCGCTCGCCGTAGCGTGCGAGCTCGAAACGCGGGTCGATGCCGAGCCGCCATACGTCGGCGAGATCGTCCACGTACAGGCTCGCGAGATAGCGCGCCTGCTCCGTGGTGCCGAGCACGCCGAACGCCCAGGCGAGCTGCTCCTCGCCACCCTGCGCGAGCGGCGCGAACCGCGGGCCCTCGGGCAGGAACGCGCGCCCCACGATGCGCAGCGCGAGGCTCGGGTCACGGCCCTGCAGGAACCGGATCGCGGGTTCCACTGTGGCCGCATACCGCGGCGCGTGCGCCAGGAATTGTGCGATGGGCGGCGGCACCAGACTGTCGCCATCCAGGGCGTCGGCACGGTCCTGCAGTACCGCCGCCATGCGTTCGACCAGCGGCGCGCTGAAGAGGCGCAGGAACGTGAGCAGCGACGCGTCCGCCTGGCGCACGTCGAGCCCGAGCTCGCCGCCGTGCGCACGCAGGAATCCCGCCAGATACGCCGTAGCCGGGTACGGCGTATTCAACTGCGTCATCGGCGGAGTCAGCAGCAGGACGCGCATGATGCAGCCGGCGTCTAGAACCCTTTCGGCCAGAGCTTCCGGTACGCGGCGTCGGCCTGCCAGCGTGCGTTCACGCTCGCGTGGAACGTGTCGCCGCGCTTCGGTGTGCGCTGCTTCGCGCCGAGATCGAACGGCGGCTTCTTCCAGGGTGTGTGGAGAGCCTGCCCGAAGCGTGCGGGATCGAGTGGCCCGGCCGGCACGGTCGCGAACTGTACGCCGACGGCCGCGAGCTTCTGTGTCATCCAGTCGAGCGCGATGCCGGAGAGGCCGGACTCGGCGGGCGGGTAGCCCCCGCCCACGTCGGCGTGCGCGCCGACGAACCACACCTGCTGCACGCGCGGGTCCTTGTCCCAGCGCGTGACGGGGAAGTCGCGGCGCTGCTCGTCGAGCGCCATCGCGTGGAAGCCGGACTCGACGGCGCGGCAGAGCTTCGTGTCGACGAAGCTGAAGAAGTCCTTGCGCGAGCCTTTGACGTAGTTCGGGATGCCCATGGAGCCGACCGTGTCCCACACGCCGACGGCCTTGACCGGTACGCGCGGGATCAGGTCGCCCTTGCGCAGCGTTGCGCGGGATACCACGTCGCCGGCGAGATCCATGATCGTGTTCAGCAGCGACGAGAGCTTCTTGTCGCCCTTGAACACGATGCCCCTGCACTTGAGCCACGCGGCGAAGCCGCGCAGGTACGCCTCGGGCTTGTCGCTCGTGTCGTAGCGGCTGGCATCGAGCAGGCCGACGGCGGAGATCATGCCGGCCAGCGCGCGCGCCGTGTAAGCGCCGCGGCTGAAGCCCACGATGTGGATCGCATCGCCGTCCTCGTACTCGCGGGATATGAAGGTGTAGCCGCGGATGATGCGGGCGACCACGCCCGCGCCGAACACGCCGCCCAGCACCTTCATGACGGGGTTCGCGGTGTCGCCGACGCCGTGGATGTACTTCGCGGCCTGGACGAGCCGCCCGGCGGCGTCGCGATACATGCGCTCGGTCTCGTTCCGCAGGACCTTCGCGCCGGCCGACTGGCCCTGCAGATTCTCGAACAGCTTCACGACGTTCGTGACGCCGTCCTTCACGGCCGCGTCGCTCTGCGCGCTGCCGTCGATGTCGGTGGTGGACGTGTCGTCGCTCGGGCCGTTCCAGGTGCCGTCGGCGCAGAACACGATCTGTTTGGGCATGCGTCCTCCGTGAATGCGCGCAATGCTACTCCTTTCCCGGCTGCGGGGAGCGTGAGCCCTTTCGGCCGCGAAGCGAGCGGGGCTTGGAATTGTTCGAGATATGTGCGAAAACGGTACCAACATGGATACGCCGACAGTCTGCAAGAGACTGTAGTCACTTAGCGCAACGCTTTGACTGCCTTTTCAATCGACGGAACTCTTGGGGGGGTACTCGTCATGCGAAGGTCGTATCTCGGCCGTCACTCGGCCTTGTCCTCGTCGTTGTCTCTCGTTCTCGGGCTCGGCACGGCGGGTGCCGTGCTTGCTCAGGCGCCGCAGGGCGCCGCGGGCGGCCCAGGTCTGGAAGAGATCGTCGTCACGGGCTCGCGCATCGTCAGGCGCGACTTCACGTCGCAGAGCCCGATCGTGACGATCGATCAGTCGACGTTCGTGACGCGCACGAACGTGGGCATGGAAGCCGCGCTGAACCAGTTCCCGCAGTTCACCGCCGCCGGCACGCAGGCCCAGAACAGTCCCGCGGGTACGCCGTTTCCGCAGGCCGACGCGGCGCCCGGCGCGGCCACGCTGAACCTGCGCGGCCTCGGCGGGAATCGCAGCCTCGTGCTGTTCGACGGCCGGCGCGTGCAGCCGATCAACGGCCAGCTGCTGGTCGACATCAACACGATTCCGGCGGCGGCGATCGACAGAGTCGAGGTCATCACCGGGGGCGCGGCGGCCGTGTACGGCGCCGACGCGATCGCCGGCGTGGTGAACTTCATTCCGAAGAAGGATTTCAACGGCGTGCAGATCAACGCCCAGTCCGGTATCAGCGCCGAAGGCGACGGCAAGGAGACGTCGTTCAGCGGCATCATGGGCACGTCGTTTGCGGATGGTCGCGGCTCCGTGATGCTCGGGGCGGACTACAGCAAGCGCGGCATCATCTACGGCCGCGACCGCGACTGGGTCGTCCGGGGCTGGAACGATCCCGGCACCGTGGGCGGCGCCATCGGCAGCTCGAACCTGTCGCAGTACGACCCGGCGCGCGCGTCGTATTGCGGCGTCACGAACTGCGGACAGCCGCTCGCGTTCCCGTTCGGCACGGGCAACAACCCGACGGCGGGCTTCCCGCTGCTCGGTTCGACGTACTTCATCGACCAGAACGGCAACGTCTTCGACGGTTCCGATCCGCTGAATCCCGCGCATCCGTACACCGGGCCGCTCGGGGGCAATTCGGGCTTCAAGATCGACCCGTCCCAGGCGCCGGGTCAGCCCGGGGCGCTGTCGTTCAACGACGCGGAGCACAGCTACCTGCAGCTGCCTCTCGAGCGTTACGCGATCTTCGGCTCGGGGCACATCAAGCTGACCGACAAGGTCGACGTGTTCTCCGAGCTGCACTATTCGCAGACTTACGCGTCCGCCTCGGGGTTCGTGTCGAGTCTGTTCAACGTCTGGTCGCCCACGGTGCCGTACAACCATCTGTACGACGACCCGAACTCCCCGACGTTCGGCCAGGGGCCGCCGGGATTCGCGCGCCATCCGGTGCCGGCGGCGCTCGCCACGCTGCTGAATTCGCGTCCGAGCCCCGACGCCCCATGGACCTACGTCGGCGGGCTCGACTATTTCCCGAACTTCACGACGCAGACGACGAGCAACGTCTATCAGGTCGTCGGCGGCGTGAAGGGCGACGTCATGGTCGGCAAGCACCCGTGGGACTGGGAGATCCATGCGTCACACGGCGGCACCACGGTCAATGCGCGTCAGCCTGAAGGGTTCCCGTATCTGCCGCGGCTGCAGAACCTGTTCAATGCGGACATGTACGGCAAGGGGTTCGACGTATCGAGCCTGCCCGGCGCCGTGCCGCTGGCCGTCACCGGCCACTGCACGTCGGGCCTGCCGATCTTCACGGCGACCGGGGCCGTGGACAACACGCCCTCGACGTCGAAGGACTGCGCCGACTATGCGGTGCTGCGCATGAACGACATCAGCGCGCTGACCCAGGACATCGTCGAAGGCAACGTGACGGGCAGCATCGCCGAGATGAAATCGGGCCCCCTGCAGTTCGCTCTGGGTGTCGATGCGCGGCGCGAGCGGTTCACGTACGACCCGGACACGGGCTACAACGCGAACCAGGATTATCCGTACGTCATCCAGAACATCATCCTGCCGGTGTCCGTCGACGGCTCGACGACGGTCAAGGAGGTGTACGGCGAGCTCGCTATCCCGCTGCTGAAGAACAGGGTGGAGATCGATCCGGGCGTGCGCTACTCCGACTACGACACGGTCGGCAAGATCACCACGTACAAGCTGCTCGGCGACGTGAAGGTCACGAACTGGATCCGCTTCCGCGGCGGTTACCAGTACGCCAACCGCGCTCCGAACGTCAACGAGCTGTTCACGCCGCGCGGCGGCAGCGCGCTGCTCACGGGCTCCGACGCCTGCGCGAACTTCCCGCAGACGCAGACCTGGGGCAACGTGGCCAGCAACCCGAACCGCCTGAACGTGCAGGCGCTGTGCCAGTACCTGATGGTGCGCGACGGCGCACCCGCGTCGCTGTACGTGCCGGGTGCGGCCAGTGCGAACAACTACAACTACAACGTGTTCGGCGGCACGTTCTACTTCCCGTTCGTGATCGGCGTGACCGAGGGCAATCCGGGCCTCGGCTCCGAGGCGGCGGACACCTATACCGCGGGCTTCGTCTTCGACATTCCGTCGTCGAAGCGCCTGCGGCTGTCGGTGGACTGGTACCGCATCGAGCTCACGAACGCGATCGGCATCCCGGGCCACGACACCGTGTACCAGCAGTGTCTCGACGCGCGCTACAACTCGTTGATCGGCAGCGCGCCGGGCTCGCACACGGGCGCAGAGCTCGCGGCCGGCAACCCGTTCTGTGCGCTGATCCAACGCGAGTACGTGGGCGGCGCTCCGCTCACGCCCGGCAACTACGGTGCCGACCGGAAGTTCAGCGCGCGCTACATCAATCAGGGCGGCATTGCGTCCGAAGGCACCGACGTGCAGGTCGACTGGGGTCTCGGCAACTTCAACCTGAACGTGCAGGCCAGCTTCCTGAAGCGCTATGCCGAGGCCCCGTTCCCGGGCGCCGACTTCATTGACTACACCGGGTCGACGCAGAACTCGTCGTTCAACTACCGGCTCTTCTCGACGCTCGCGTATTCCAAGCGCGCGTTGACGGTCGGCATGCGCTGGCAGCACCTGCCGTCGCTCGATACGCCGCCCGGTGCGGCAGTGACGGCGCTCGGCGTGCACTCGCACGACCAGTTCGACGTCTTCGGCAGCTGGCAGTTCGGCCAGCGATGGTCGCTGCGCGGTGGCATCGACAACCTGCTGAACGCCGATCCGGAGTGGGTGGGGGCGACGACCACGAACAACGCGATCGGCACGACGAACGCCAACTACGACCAGATCGGCCGGCGGATCTTCTTCGGCGTGACGATGACGTTGTGATCTCTCACAATGGCTCCCGTGGAGGCGCACGGCCTCCGCGGGAGCCATTCCCGTCCGCGCCACTTACGAGGAGAACGTGCCTTGAAACTGCTGCCACTGCTCGCCGTCGCCGCCTTCCTGGTCGCGTGCCAATCCGCGACTCCGCCCGATCCGCGCATTGCCGCCATGGCCGACCGGCTCGCGATCGATCAGCTCGTGGCGGGGGACTACCCGCGCGCGCTCGACGCGCGCGACTGGGACGCCTACGTGGCGACGTTCACGGACGACGGCGAGCTCGTGCTCGGCGCCAACGCCGCCAAGGGTCACGCGGCCATGAAGCAGTTCCTGAGCGGCCTGCCGGCCGATCCGCCCGTGATCCACGTGATCTCGAACCTGTCGTACACCATCACGGGCGATACGGCGAAGGGCGGGGCGTACTGGCAGGACATCGGCATCGGCAGCGTGCGCGGCGTCGTGGCCGCGGGTCACTACGTGGATGCGCTGCGCAAGGTGGGCGGCACCTGGAAGTTCACGAAACGCGAGATCGTGGTCCAGCTCGGCGACGCGCCGCCGCCTGCCACCCCGTCGTCGCAGTAAGGCAACGCCTGTCCGCTGCCGGCGCTTCCTGCCAGGCTCGAACCAGAATGATGACCGGCGCCGAACGCAAGCTCGAGTCGTTCGCGGCAGCGCTGCGCAGCCGCCGGCTCCGCTCGGGCTGCTCGGCTGGCTGCTGCTGGCTCAGGCGCTGCTCGTCGTCCACACCATCGACCATGCGAAGACCGAGAACGGCCCGCCTTGCGCGCTGTGCGTCGCGGGCGACCACCTCGCGGGCGGCGTCGAGCCGCTCGCGCAGCCTCTTTCGCCGCCGACGCCGGAGGCCGTCGCCACCGCCGTCAGCGGCAGCACGGCCGTCGCGTTCCGCGCGGCTTACCGTTCGCGAGCCCCGCCACCGCACCTCCACAGCTGACGACCGCGCAGGCGTTCGTTGACGCCTGCTTCATCGTTTCGGGCATGGAGGAGCTATGCGACTGCAAGGACGCGCGGCAGTGCCGATACTGCGGTATTGGCGTCCCGGACCGCCCGCCGTCTGAGCAGTGGGTGCGGCTCAGGAGTCTATATCGAGCTCCTGCGCCGCATGCACGAGCAGGACATCCGGAAGCCCGTCGGTCAGTACCTCGATGCTCTGAAAGAACTCGACGTGGCCGCCCGCTTCGGGCGGATTGAAGCCCAGAAGCACCAGTGCCGCGGAGCGGGACGCGTTCAACACGGCCTCGTGCAGGCTGTCGTACACGAGGGTCACAGGCTCCACGTCGATGCGCGCGCGGGTCGCGATCTCGGTGAGGTGCTCGTGGGCCGATTCGCGCGCGGACTCCTCCGGAATCACCTGAATCAGGCGCATCCTGCGGCGGCGAAATTCCGCATTCTGCGCGAGCAGGTGCGCGAGAATCAGCATCAGAGAACCGTTGCGGCGGCCGTGCCACCAGATGTCCACGTCGCCCGGGGGAAGGGCCCAGGGCTCCCGTTGCGCCTCGCGTTTGACGACGACGATATTGCGGCGCAGCCGTGTGGCGATGCGCAGCACGTCGGTGAACCGTTCGAGATCCTCGACGTCGTCGCTCCATCCGAGCACCAACGTGTTCGGGCGGATACCGCCGATGCCGTGACACTGCAGCAGTGACTTCACGCCCTCCAGCAAGTCTTCGTCTATGACTACGGCTGGAAACGCCTCCAGCCCCTCTTCGCTGATATCCTCCCGCAGCATGCGTTCCGCCTCGTAGCGGCGCTGCAGCCTGTCGTCCGTTTCCCCCGTGATGACCTGGCCGATCGACAGCACGCCGCGTCCCGCCGTCAGCCAATAACCATACTCGGCCATGTGATGCCTGCCGCTGGCGCCCCGCAGCGCGAGAACGATAGGCCGCCAGTTTTTCGGATGGATCGGCTGCTGCTCGAGGCGCAGCAGAGCTTTGCGCGCGCGCTCGAACGCGACGCCGCTGCGAATATCGCCCCACCGGGCCCGCACGCCAATCGCACGGATCGTGGCATGCAAGGAGCCCACGGCGAGGAGCGCGACGACCGCCCAAATCGGCTCCATGAGCAGCATGGCGATGCCGCAGCCGACGGCTGCGGCGAGCGCGAGCGTCCAATGGCCGTAGTGGAAGCGTGGCCTGAAGCTCGGATTGTGCGACCACCCCTCGTAGAAGCATGCGAGGTTCAACGTCCCGTACGTCACGATGAAGAACATCGTGATGATCGGCGCTATGGCGTTCAGATCACCGAGCGCGATGGCCGTCTGGCTCACCAGGGCCGTCAGCACGATCGCCCGGCGCGGTTCGTCGGCGGTGCCGCTCCCCATGGCGAAGAAGCGCAGCTCCTTGAACACGCCGTCACGGGCGAACGCTTGGAGAATCCGCGGTGCGCCGAGCAGACTGCCGAGAGCCGACGACAACGTTGCGGCGAAGACGCCGGCCACGATCAGGCTTGGCCATACGGCCACTTCGTGCATGATGAAACTGTCGGCGAGCAATCGGGTGCGGTCCACGCCGCCACCGAGCGCGACGACGAGGAGCACGTAGACGATCGCTGTGACGCCGATGGCCGCGAACGTGCCAGACGGGAGGGATTTGCCAGGATCGCGCAGGTCGCCCGACATGTTCGCGCCGGCCATGATGCCCGTGGCCGCGGGAAAGAACAGCGCGAACATCGTCACGATGTTGTGGTGGGGCGGGTAGGCGGAAGTCCAGTTCAGCGTGAACTGGGCGGGCGAGAACGCCTCGGCTGCGCCGATGACGAACGACACGACGGCGAGCCCCAGCACGAGGAGGATCGCGTACTGAACCCTGATGGCCCAGCCCGCGCCCACGATCACCACCGCGAAAACGGCAGCGTTCGCGATCGACGCGACCGCCCGCGGCGAAAAACCGAATGCGGGAAACGTGGCTACGAACGCCTCGGCGAAGCCGAGCACGTACATTGCGACAGAGATCGCTTGCGCGAGGTAGAAGACCAGCGCGATGCCGCCGCCGAACTCCACGCCGAGACTGCGGCTGATCAAGTAGTAGGCACCGCCCGCCCGGACCCGGATGTTCGTGGCGACCGCTGCGAGCGAGAACGCCGTCAGCGTGGTGATGAGCTTCGCGGCGAAGAGGATCAGCAAGGTGTCCCGGATGCCCGCTTCGCCGGTGATCTGGCCGAAGCGCAGGAACATGATGACGCCGAGAATCGTGAGCACGTTCGGCGTGAACACTCCGCCGAAAGTGCCGAACTTGCGATGCTCGACCTCGGGTACCCGATCGGCGGGCATCGTCAGCGTTCCGTCGGACCCTGCGCCGTATCCCGTATCGGCTCGGCGGTGTCTTGCGCGTACACCTGCCCGCTGCGCAGCGCGAGCTCTGCCCGCGCGAGTTCGCGGCCGAGATAGGCGGCGTGGTCGAGTCTGCTGACCCAGCCGTTGCGAATCAGCGTCAGGCAGATGTCGCGCGCCGTCTTGCCTTCGATGATTCGGAGGGGCTCGTTCCTCGCATTCCTGTGCTCGACGATGATCGACTGCTCTGCGAGCCGAATGTCGAAACGCCCCGTCTTGTCGGCGTGCACCTCGTATCTCACGTCGAGCGGCACGACCAGGTGCTCGAGCCCCGATTCGTCCTCGTGCGTGATGATTCCCGCGTTGACAGGCGGCCCGCCCGATGCCACCTCGACTTGCGCCAGGAGCTTCTTCGAGTCCTTGCAGCCGAGCAGATCGATGAAGTGGACACGTTTGCGGAGGCCCGCGAGGTTCGCCGGCTCGAGCTTCGCGGCCAGAGTGTTCATGAGCGAGCCAGTTGGGCCCGCTGGCACGTCGTCGCCGCGGCCGAGCTTGAGCAGTGCCGCGGCCAGTGGCTCGTCCGGCTCGTCACTGCCTACGCAGATCACTGCCTGCACGGCCAGGTTGGCACCCACCGCGCGCAGCAGATCGGCCGCGTTCGTCGGCGAGTGCAGCCGGGCCACCATGCAGAGACCGGCCGGAGCCGCGGTCAGGAGCTCGTTGGCCAGTGCGTTCGCGGCGACGCTTGCCACGACCACCGCCGCTCCCGCATCGACCACGGTATAGTCGCCACGCATGTTCGGCCAACGATCGGAAGGCATCGCAAGGCTGCGTCGCAGAAAGCTGGCGATGTTGTCGAAGAGCTGCATCGTGCCCGCGGGCGTGCATCGTACCGGGGATGATAGGTGAACGAGCGAGTCTGCAACACCGGCCTGCCCATCTGCGGAGGCGAAACCGGTGTGGTTGCCCCGTCGAATCTGTCTTGAGGATGGCCGTCACCGGGACGCTGATGGATACGCAATTCACCGACTTCGGCGGTGTCTGGACGCCGGTCGCGCTGGGAAGCGCGCTGCGCAGCGACGTGCCGCTCGCCGTCCAGGTGGCCGGCGTGCGGCTTGCGCTGTTCCGCGGCGCGGGCGGCAAGCCCGCCGCGCTGCTCGATCGCTGCATCCATCGAGGCGTGGCGCTCTCGCTCGGGCGAGTGGAATCGCACTGTCTCGAGTGTCCGTTCCACGGCTGGCGCTATGCCGCCGACGGCAGCGTCACGAACGTCCCTTGGAATCCCGATGCCAAGCTGCCGACGCTGCGCGCCCGGCACGTCGCGGCGCGCGAGCTCGGCGGCCTGATCTGGATCCACACGTCGTTCGATGCCGCTCCGCCGGACGAGCCGCGGATGCACGAGTGGTTCTCGGATCCCGGCATGCGCGTGTCGGGCATCAGCGTGGACTGGAACGTGCACTGGACGCGAGCGATGGAGAACATGCTCGACTGGCCCCACCTGCCGTTCGTGCACGCCGACACGATCGGCCGCGGGCTCAAGGCCAAGGTGCGCGGCCGCATGGACGTCGAGATCGAGGATCGGCCGTGGGGATTTCGCACGCGGACGAAGGTCGACGGCGAGCCACAGCCCGGCATGCTCGATTTCCGCTGGCCCAATCAGATGAACCTGCACATCGCGCTGCCGAGGCGCCGGCTGCTGCTCATGGCCGCCTGCGTGCCGATCGACGCCGAGCGCACGCACCTGCTGCTGGTCGGGGCTCGCGACTTCCTGCGCTCGAGGCTGCTCGACCGGTTCTTCGACCGCACGAACCTGCGCATCGCCAACCAGGACAAGGCCATCGTCGAATCCTCGCAGCCGCCGCGCGTGCCGGAAGCACGCGACGAGAAATCCGTGCGCACGGACGCGCCGGTGCTGCGTTTCCGCAAGCTGTATTTCGAGCGCCTCGCGCGCTGAGCGTCGAACGGCGCGCCCGCACGCACGCCGCGTTACGTCGCGAGCCTGGCTGGTTGTGCCGCTACCAGTGTGGGTGCGCCCACGCTGCGGCCGCGCTCTCACTGGGGTTTGGCACGCGCCGAGGATTCTGAAGGAGGGCGCGGACCGCGCTCCGTTGACCGTTCTCTCCGGCCACTCATAGTATTGACCGGCAGCGACCGTGAGTGTCGCTTTCGTATCCGGGGGAATCATGAGATCAGTCAGAAGCCTGGCATGGGTGGGCCTCAGTGTGCTCACGCTGGCAATCGTTTCGCCGTCGGCGTTCGCGCAGCGCGGTTCGTTCGGGGGCGGTTACGGGCCGCCGCTCAAAGTCGAGAAGCCACCCAAGGAGTTCGCGACGTCCGAGGAGCAATACGAATATCTGCTCGCGCAGGCCAAGGGTGGCACGAAGCACACGCTCGCGACCGTGCCGCGCTGGGACGGCATCTGGCAGACCGCCGGCAACACGCACCTCGAGGTGTTCATCGACGGCCCGGGCGGCCTGGCTGGCAAGGTGCGCGAAGGCGTGCTGACACCGGAGTACGAGAAGGCCTACAAGGAGCGCTGGCGCCAGCAGATCGAGGAAGGGCAGGTTCGCTACGATCGCCTCGCGCATTGCGAGCCGCCCGGCATGCCGCGCTTCCTGCTCGAGCCGTACACGCACGAGTTCATCAACCTGCCGAACGAGTCGTATCTCATCAACGACTTCGGCCCGTCGATCCGCCGCGTGCTGATCGGCAAGAAGCACAGCAATCTGTACGGCACGCACTCGTGGTACGGCGACACGATCGGGTTCTGGGACGGCGACAAGCTCGTGCTGAACTCGAAGTACCTGTACCCGGCCGACTTCACGCGCTGGTCGCCGATGACGAGCAACCAGTTCGAGAGTGTGGAAATCTGGCAGCTGAAGAAGTACCCGAACAACGTCGAGCGCCTCGAGGTGCAGGCCACGTTCTACGACAAGTACGCCTTCGTGAAGCCGGTCAACGTCGTGTACGCGTTCCGTCGCGCGACGGAGCTCGACAAGGCCGACTACCGCATCAACCAGTGGGAGTGCGAGCAGACCACGAACGCCTATCTCGACGACAAGGGTGTCTCGAACTTCCACCTGCCGGGCGAGAAGGGCTTCAACGATGCGCGCGGTGCCACGATGTTCCCGGAGTTGCCGGGCCAGACGCGTGACCCGATCTACAACACGACGCTGCCGTCGAATTCGAAATAGTTGAGGAGTGCAGTCATGACGAAACGTATGCAACTGGTGTCGATCGCGATCGCGGCGGGCTTGCTGACGGCGGCCGTCGCCGAGGCTCATCACTCGTTCGCGATGTTCGACCGCAACACCGAGATCGTGAAGTCCGGCACGGTAGTGCGGTGGGCGTTCAACAACCCGCACTCCTGGCTGTACCTGAACGTGAAGAATGCGGACGGCACCGAGACGCTGTGGAGCTTCGAAGGCTCCGCGCCGACGGGCCTGATTCAGCGCGGCATCACGGGCGACACGTTCAAGCCCGGCGCGAACGTGACGTTCATGTACTGCCCCTTGCGCGACGGCCGGCCCGGCGGCGCCATCGGCTGGGCCAAGCTCGACGACGGCAAGTACCTGAACCCGGCGGACGGTGGCTGCAACGGCACCGAGGCGAACATCACGCGTTGGGAAGGCCTGCTGAAGCAGGGCATCACGTCGCAGACGCAGGAGCCGAAGGAAGCCAAGGCTCAGTAATCGCAACGCGCGGCGATGCGGCGGTCCCGCCGCTCGCCGCGCGTCGTTCCTCGCGACCGCCGCGGTCGCCGTAAGGCTCACGGCCGAATGACCACCACATCGCGCCGAGCGCCGCGTCGGCGCCGAGGACAGCTCACATGATCGGCGGACGCCTCTATTCCGACGACACCACCCTGATCAAGGGCGGTTACGTGCTGACGCTCGACCCCGAGCTCGGCGACCTGCCGCACACCGACGTGCTGATCCACGGCAGCAAGATCGCGGCCATCGGCCCGAACCTCACGGCCAGCCCGAATGCGAACGTCATCGACGCGCGCGACCGTATCGTGATGCCCGGCTTCGTCGACACGCACCGCCACACCTGGCAGACGCCGGTGCGCGGCGTGCTGCCGAGCTGCACGCTCGATCAGTACTTCTCCGGCATGCTCGACAACATCGGCATCCAGTACCGCGCCGAGGACGTGTACATCGCGAACCTCATGGGCGCGCTCGAGGCCATCAACGGCGGCATCACCACGCTGCTCGACTGGTCGCACGTGAACAACACGCCGGAGCACTCAGACGCCGCGATCCACGGTCTGGCCGAGGCCGGCATCCGCGCGATCTACGCGCACGGCCCACCGGTCGGCGCGAGCTGGTGGGCGTACAGCTCGAAGGAGCACCCGGAGGACGTGCGCCGCATCCGCAAGACGTACTTCAATTCCGACGACCAGCTGCTGAACCTGGCGCTCGCGGCGCGCGCGCCCGGCAACACGACGCCGGACGTCGCCAAACACGACTGGCTGCTCGCGCGCGATCTCGGCATCCGCATCAGCGTGCACGTGGGCATGCGGCTCACGGGCGTGCACGTGAATCACGTCGGCACGCTGAACGAGCTCGGCCTCATGGGGCCCGACACCACCTACATCCACTGCACGGATTCCACGGACCAGGAGCTCGACCTCATCGCGAGCACCGGCGGCAGCGCGAGCGTCGCGCCGTACGTCGAGATGCTCATGGGGCACGGCGTGCCCCCCACAGGGCGCCTGATGGCGCGCGGCGTGCGCCCGTCGCTGTCCATCGACGTGGTGTCGAGCGTGCCGGGCGACATGTTCACGCAGATGCGCACGGCGCTCGTGCAGGAGCGAATACTCGCGTTCACGGACACCCCGGACATCGCGTTCTCGCCCACGATCACGCACCGCGACGTGCTCGAGTTCGCCACGATCGACGGCGCGCGTGCGTGCGCGCTCGATCACAAGATCGGCACGCTCAAGCCCGGCAAGCAGGCCGACATCATCCTGATCCGCACGGATCAGGTGAACGTGGCGCCGGTCGTCGATCCCGTGGCCACCGTCGTGATCTGCGCCGACACGTCGAACGTCGACACCGTGTTCATCGCGGGCAAGATCGTGAAGCACCGCGGCCAGCTCGTGCGCGTGGACATGGCGCGGCTGCTGGAGCGGCTGTCCGGTGCGCGCGACCACCTGCTGGCGCACGCGGGCGTGATACCGAAGTGGATCCTGTCGCGGCGCGACTGAGCGCAGCGCGTGGCGCGCCGGAGCGGTGCCGGCCCCGGCGCGCCATCCGGACCTCGGCGGACTCCTACTTGCGTTCGCTCACGTACACGTCGCCGCGGCCGACGTACAGGCGTTTGCCGTCCCACGACAACGACGCGCGAGTCTCGTTGGCTGGCGTGTTCACGTTGGGGCCGGCGTTGTGCGGCTGCGACCACCAGAAGGGCAGGAACAGGGCGCGGGCGTGATAGGCGTCCTGTCCGCCGAACGCCGGATCGGCG
>DASZSB010000231.1:0-20445 GCA_035548835.1 Gammaproteobacteria bacterium
GCGATCGGAGTTGAACGTGACCTCGAAGGCGCCGTTCAGGGCGCGCACCGTCGGCATCTGATCCTGATACTCGGGAGTGCTCAGCGCCGCTACGAGGTGCCCCGGCCCGAATTCGCCGTTGCGATCCATGATGCTGACGTAGATGTCCTCTTTCGCGTCCGCAACGCCCTGGTTGGTCGAGTAGAACAGGAACGTGCCGTACCAGGTTTCGACGAGCGAGGGGCTGCGTTCCGTACCGGGCGTATTCGGGCCGTCCGGCGCACACCGCAGATGGGCAGGCTCCGACCAATCGCCCGCGGGGCTCTGCCGCGACAGGTAGATATCGCCGCCCCCACAGGCGCCGGGGTTGGCTTCGGCAGACACGAAATACAGTGAACGCTCGAAGGGCGAGGGGCAGAAGTCGGCTGCCGCGGAGTTGATCGGCGCAGGCAGGTTCTTCGGAGCGCTCCATTCGGCCCCGATGGCAGGGCGGTCGATGACCCAGATATCGAGATCGCCGAGCCCGCCCGGACGCCCGGAGGCGACCATCAGACTGAGCCCGTCCGGCGTCTCGATGGGGCAGCCGGCCCCTGCAATGACGAGCTTGCCCGGGCTCCACTGCGGCGACGAGCGGTCGGCGTGAGCAGAGAAGGAGACCGTTGCGAGGGCGGCCGCAACAGCGATGGCGGCCGGCTGGGACAGGGGATATGGCATGGCACTTTCCTCTTCTTGGACTTATGTTTCGTCGCGGCGTGCGGCCGCATGCTGTAATCCTCTAACATGCCCCGACGCGGGTCGGGGGGGAGCGCGGGGGAATTCGAGGGGAATCGATCCGATGAGGCGGTTTGGACGATTCGAACTGGATTGCATGCGCCGCAAGCTGAGGCGCGACGGCGCCGACGTGCATCTCGAGCCGAAGGCGTTCGAGTTGTTGTCGCTTCTGATCGATGCGCGTCCGCGGGTCGTAACGAAGGCCGAGTTGCACGAGCGTCTCTGGCCCCGAGGTGTGGTCTCGGATGCGACGCTGGTCGCCCTCGTGAAGGATGTGCGCCATGCGCTCGATGATCGCGATCGCTCCAATCCCTTGATACGCACGGTTCACCGCGTCGGTTACGCGTTCGAGCCGCGCATCGAGAGCACGGAATCACGCCCGGCCATGCATTGGTTGGTGACGAGCGATCGCCGTTTGGCGCTCACGAGTGGCGACAACGTCGTGGGGCGCACGGCACAGGCGGAAGTCTGGATCGATCACTCCACGGTATCGCGGCAGCACGCCCGGATAGTCGTGGACGGCACGTCGGCACGCGTCGAGGATCTTGCCAGCAAGAACGGCACGACTGTCGGCGGCAGTCGACTCACCGGGTCCGTCGCTCTGCGTGACGGTGACCCGATCGCCTTCGGTGCCGTGCAGCTCACCTACCGTTGCATGGACGCCAATCCCTCGACCGTTACGCAGCTCGGCACCGTCGCAAGGCTCGCGCCGGAGCGTTGATCGATGCTTACGGCGGACAGCCGCTTCGGCAAGTACGTGGTGCTCGAAGCGCTCGGTGCAGGTGCCATGGGCCGGGTATTTCGTGCGCGCGACTCGCAGCTGGGGCGTCTCGTCGCGCTGAAGACGCTGCCCGAGCAGCTGTCGCGCGATCCCGAGCGGCTTGCACGCTTCGAGCGTGAGGCGCGCGTGCTCGCTTCGCTGAATCATCCGAACATCGCCACTCTGCACGAAGTGGCGGATTCCGGCGCTGCGCGCGCGCTCGTCCTCGAGCTCGTCGAGGGGGAGACGCTTGCGGAACGTATCGCACGTGGGCCCGTACCGCTGCCGGAGGCCGTGGCTATCGCGACCCAGGTCGCTGCCGCTCTGGAGTTCGCCCACGAGCAGGGTGTCGTACATCGCGATCTCAAGCCGGCGAACGTCAAGCTGAGCACCGACGGTAACGTGAAGCTGCTCGATTTCGGTCTCGCGAAGGTGCTTGCCGTGCACGCGCATGGCAGCGGCGAGGCAGAGGCGACGATTACCGCGTTGCCGCACGGAGGCGCGGCCGGTCCGGCAATGGGTACGCCGGCCTACATGAGCCCGGAACAGGCCCGCGGTCTGGCCGTGGACAAACGTACCGACGTCTGGGCCTTCGGATGCGTGCTGTTCGAGATGTTGACCGGTCGTCGTGCATTCACCGACGAGAACGCGACGGATGTGATCGTGAGCATCGTGGAACGCGAACTGGCCTTCGACGCGGTGCCCGCGGAGTGTCCAGAGGTGCTCAGGCGCCTCCTCAGGCGCTGCCTGACGAAGGATGTGCGGCAGCGACTGCGCGACATTGGCGATGCGCGGCTCGATCTGGCGGACGTTGCGGCCGGTCTCGTCGAAGCGGACACGGACCGGAGAACGCTACGGCGCCGCACATGGCTCATCGCAGGAGCGGCGTCGGTCGCGGTGTCGGCCGTCGCTTTCTGGCTCGGGCATGCCGGGCGGCCGGCGGTTGGGCAGAGCGCTTCGGTCACGCGCTTCGTGCTTCCACAGCCGGCTGCGACTTCGTTGGGCGGAGGGGCGATTGCCATCTCGGGTAACGGTCAGCGCATCGCATACATCGGTCAGCACGGTCTCGAGTTGCGCTCTCGCGAACGGCTGGACCCGATGATCGTGCGAGGTACGGAGGGAGGCGACGCGCCGTTCTTTTCGCCCGACGGGGAGTGGGTTGCGTTCCGGGATTGGCATGTTCTGCGCAAGGTGCCGGTGGGTGGTGGCGTCGTCCAGACGGTCGCCAACGTGGGGCCGGCGGCGATGGGTACGTGGGCGGGACAGGACATCATCGTCGCCGATGGCAACGGGTTGCTGCGTGTGCCGGCTGCGGGCGGTGAGGCGCAGCAGCTGATAGCCGATCTGAGCCCGCAGGAACAGACGTTGTCGCCACAGTACATCGCAGAGCGGCGCGCGGTGCTATTCACCGTAACGCCATCGGAATCCTACATACCGAGATTCGCCGCCAACGGTCCCGGGGCACGCGTAGAGGCGCTCGATCTCGCGACGGGGCAGCATCACGTCGTCGTTCGCGGCGGCGGCCGTGCGAGGTATCTCCCGACAGGTCACCTCGCGTATGTCGTCGGCTCCATGTTGTACGCAGTGCCGTTCGATCTCGCATCGTTGACCGTGCGTGGCCAGCCGGTGCCCGTGCTGACGGAGGATGGGCCGGTCGAGTTCGACGTGGCCGATGACGGGACACTGTTGTATCAGAGCTGGGGAGGGGCCGGGAAACGCGATCTCGTGTGGGTCGATCGATCGGGGCACGAGGAGCCGATCGCGGCGCCGACGATGGACTATATCTACCCCCGGCTGTCGCCGGACGGCCGGCGCGTGGCGCTCGATCTGCTGAACGACGGCGATCGCGATACCTGGATCTTCGATCTCACTCGCGGCACGCTGGAGCGTTTCACGCACGATCCGGCCGGCAATCCCATCAGTGCCTGGAGTCCCGATGGGCGCTATGTTGCGTTTGGCAGCGATCGCTTCGGCGTCACGAATCTGTTTCGGCAACTCGCCGATGGCAGCGGTGAGCCCGAGCAATTACTCACGAGTCGTCGCGTGCAGATGCCGATCTCGTTCGCTCCCGACGGTCGGCTCCTGTACTCCGAGGCGGTGCCCGGCCAGCAGCGCGATATCTATGCCTTGTCGCTCGAGGGCGAGCGGCGCAGCCAGCCGCTCGTCGCGACGGCGGCCAACGAGCTCACGGCGGAAGTCTCGCCCGACGGCCGCTGGGTCGCCTATGACTCCGACGAGTCGGGGCAGTTCGAAGTGTACGTGCGGCCGTATCCGGACACGAACGCAGGTGGCCGTTGGCAGATATCGTCGCGCGGTGGCCGCCAGGCCGTCTGGTCGCACGACGGCCACGAACTGTTCTATCGCGACTTCGAAGGCGCGTTGATGAAGGTGGCAGTGACGCTCGAGCCCACGTTCGCACCGGGGCCGGCCGAGAAGCTCTTTCAACGCGACGAGTACGCGGGCGCGGGTGCACGGGGCGGCGGCAGAACCTATGACATCTCGCCCGATGCCACACGTTTCATCATGTTGAAGAATCATCCTGGTCGGACAGAGCCGCGGCTCGTCGTCGTGCTCAACTGGTTCTCGGAGCTCGAACGCCGTGTGCCGCTGCAGTAGCGACGACTCGGAGCCAGCCGCCGGTGGCGGGGCATTGCAGTCGGGTGTGCCTGCTGGCATGTTGATTCAATGCGTCTTGTAATCACCTTCATGGCAGCGGCGTATCTGTGGGCGCTGCCCGCCTCGGGAGGTGTCGCACCGGAGGAGGTGCCGATCGGCGGCGCACTGCGACCGGCGGCGATGCGCGGGCTGAACGGTCCGGCGCGCAACTTGAGCGAGTTCCGCGGCCGGCCGCTCCTGATCAACGTGTGGGCCAGCTGGTGCGGACCGTGCCGCGCCGAGATGGCCTCGCTCGAGCGGCTCGCGTGGCTCGACGAGGCGAAGTACTTCACCATCATCGGCATCTCGACGGACGACTACGTCGACAAGGCGCAAGCCGCACTCGCCGACTGGAACTCGACGATCACGCACTTCATCGACAAAGACCTCGAGATGGAGAGGATGCTCGGCGCCAACACGCTGCCCCTGACCGTGCTCGTCGGTGCCGACGGGCGCGTGCTCGGCAAGGTGCATGGTGCGCGCGAGTGGGACAGCCGCGAGGCGCTCGACTACATCCACACGACCTTCGGGCACGTCGCGAGCGCGCCGTCGAAGGGCGCGCGTTAGTCGCTCGCGCGTCGCTCCCGATCGGTCGTGACGGATTCGGCCACCCGCCCCGGGTGTGCCGCTGCAACGCATGCAGAACGTCCGGAGGGATTGCCCCGGTCCGGCAGGTCGCTATGATGTGCCAATTACTCAGACAATTGCGCCGGGGGAAACATGCGCGTCGTTCTGCGGCTTGCGGTGGTGTGTGCGCTCGTGGCGGCCGTGTTCGACGGCCCGCAGGCCTTGCCGGTGCAAAAGCCGCTGGCGCCAGTCGCCACGACGGGTGGCACGGTCGTGGGGCTCGAGCTGCCCTCCGGCGTGAAGGCCTGGCTCGGCGTGCCCTTCGCCGAGCCGCCGACCGGCAATCTGCGCTGGCGTGAGCCCAGGCCGATGCGCTGGCAGGGCGTGTGGAACGCCGACCGCAAGATGGCGGAGTGCCCGCAGGTCATGCGCGCGCACGACATCAATCACTACTACGGCGAAGAGCCGATGTCCGAGGACTGCCTCTACCTGAACGTGTGGGCTCCGCACGACTCCTCGCCGGCGTCGAAACTGCCGGTCATCGTCTACATCTACGGCGGCGGCTTCACGATCGGCTCGGCCGGCATCGCCACCTACGGCGGCGAAGCGGTGGCCCGGCGCGGGGCGGTGTTCGTCAACTTCAACTATCGAGTGGGCATCATCGGGTTCCTCGCGCACCCGGAGCTCACGAAGGAGCAGGGCGGACATTCCGGCAACTACGGCCTCATGGATCAGACGCTGGCGCTGCGCTGGATCAAGGAGAACATAGAGAAGTTCGGCGGCGATCCTTCGCGCATTCTCGTGATGGGCCAGTCGGCCGGCGCCGGCTCGGTGAGCCAGCAGCTCATGAGTCCGATGGCAAAGGGCTTGTTCCAGCGTGCCGTGATGTCGTCGGGCTGCAACTGGGGAGCTGCTGCCACATCGCTCGCGGACGGCGAGAAGAACGGCCTCGTGATTCAGCAATACCTCGGCGCTGCCGATCTCGCGGCACTGCGCAACCTGCCGGCCGACAAGTTCGTCGCCGCGCAGCTCGAAGGTCAGATCGGTGTGAAAGTCACGCGCGGCGTGCGTGCGAGCCCCGTCGTGGACGGCTACTTCATGCCGAAGCCCCCGCGCGAGATCATCGAATCGGGGCAGATGAACGCGATGCCGATCATTGCCAGCTTCAATCACGACGAATCCGTCAGCCCGCTGATGAACGCCTTAAGCGCCGACGAGTATCGCGCCCTCGCCGAGAAGCTCTACGGCGCAGCCGCGCCGGAGTTCCTGAAGCTGTACCCCGCGGGCAAGGACACGAACTTCCGCGAGCTCGGCGGACGCGTGGCACGCGAGGGCGGACTCGAGAGCAACGCCCGCGACTGCGCCGACCTGAACGCGCGCTACAACAAGCAGAAGTCCTGGATCGCGCTGTTCTCGCAGCCGCCGTCCTTCGCTCCTGGCGTGCACATCGCCGATTACGACGTGGCGACGACGGGCGCGTACCACACGGCGGACATTCCGTTCTGGTTCGGCACCCTCGACGCCTTCAACATGTTCCGCACGACGCGCGTGTGGAAGCCGGCGGACTACCAGCTGTCGAACACGATGATGGACGCGCTGATCGCGTTCGCCGCCACGGGGGATCCGTCCACGAAGGCCGCGGCCTGGCCCGCGTGGACGGCACAGAAACAGGTCAAGCTCGAGTTCGGCGGCGCCAGGGCCACGCAAGTCGTGCCGATCGACACGAAGCGCATCGACTGGCTGGCGGCGCATCCCGCGCAGCGCCTGGACGCCGCGCCCGGAACGGGGGGCCGCGTCGGCAACTTCCCGCGCGATTGAACCGTGCCGCCGTTGCGGTAGAGTCGCAGCGAGCAACTCATCCGGGGCGGGGCGATGATCGGCAAGACAGGAATCGTGCGCGCATGCCTCTGCGCGGCGCTGCTGTGGGCGGGCGCGGCTGCGGCTGAGGATCGGGTCGCGCCCGGCACGGCCTCCGTCGAGCCGCCGACATTGCTCTCGCTCGGAATCGACTGGTCCATCGAGGGCGACGACAACCGCAACGCGGTCGCGACGGTCGAGTACCGGCCGGCCGCCGGCGGCGAGTGGCGCCAGGGGCTGCCGCTGATGCGCCTGAAGAACGAGCAGGTCAACGGCCGCGTCGGCGGGCCGAGCTACCTGCCGGGCACGAATGCCGCCGAGAGCGCCGCGAAGCTCGCGGGCGGCACGGCGCCGCCCGCGGTGCCGGGCTCGAGCGTGAACCCGTTCGCGTTCAGCCCGTTCTCGTACGTGGCGCCGAACATGTTCTCCGGCAGTGTGTTCGACCTCACGCCAGACACGGAGTACGAGATCCGCCTCACGCTGACCGATCCCGACGGCGTGCTCGGCGACGCGCGCCGCACGCTCAGGGCGCGCACGCGCGCCGAGCCGCAGCCGGCCGCGGGCGGCAAGGTCTATCACGTGTATCCGATCGGCTGGGAAGGGCCGAAGCAGGAGCCGGCGTTCACGGGTCTCATGGCCGCGTACTACATGGCCGGCGCGCACTTCGATTACCAGAACGCGTATCCGCCGCGCGTGCAGCCCGGCGACCAGATCCTCGTGCACGCGGGCACGTATCTGAGCGACCGGCACCACTACATGAATCGCGGTCCGGCGCCGGGCTACCTCGCGCTCGCGACCGTGTTCGACGGCACGTACTACCTCACGCAGAGCGGCACGCCCGAGCGCCCGATCGTGATCAGGGCCGCGGGCGACGGCGAGGTCGTGTTCGACGGCGACGGCGCCGAGAACCTGTTCAACCTGATGGCCGCGAACTACCACTACTTCGAGGGCATCACGGTTCGCAACACGAACGTCGCGTTCCTGCTGGGCTACAAGAGCATCGCGGGCGCCAGCGGCTTCACGCTGAAGCACTCGCGCCTTACGAACGTCGGCCGCGGCGTGCACACGGACTGGTCGGGGTCGAAGGACTTCTACATCGCGGACAACGTGTTCATCGGGCGCCACGATCACGACAAGATGATGGGCTGGAACGGCGCGATCTGGGAAAAGCTGCCGGGCTTCCCCGAGCGGCTCGATTCCGAGTACGCCGTGAAGGTGTACGGCCAGGGCCACGTCGTGGCGCACAACTACATCGCGCACTGGCACGACGGCATCGACATGGCCACCTACGGCAACCCGGACGGCACGCCGGATCCGGTCGCCGACCGCTTCCCGATGTCCGTCGACTTCTACGGCAACGACTTCTACAACATGGGCGACAACTGCATCGAGACCGATGGCGGCGGCCGCAACATGCGCGTGTTCCGCAACCGCTGCTTCAACACGGCAGCCGGCGGGCTTTCCGCGCAGCCGATCTTCGGCGGGCCGGTCTATTTCATCCGCAACGTCGTCTACAACGGCCCGGGCGCAGGCGCGCTGAAGTACGTGTCCACGCCGGCCGGCGTGATCTGCTACCAGAACACCTTCGTCGGCGAGGTGGGCGTGCCGGGCCCGTCGGCGAACCTCTACTTCCGCAACAACCTGATCCTCGCCGAAGGCGCGGCCGAAGCCGTGTTCAACGTGGGCACGTTCACGAACTACTCGACGTCGGACTACAACGGTTTCCGGCCGAACCCGAAGGCGAAGACGTCGTTCCAGTGGAGCTCGCCGCCGTTCGACGTGCGCGAGGAGTACGTGAAGCCGCCAGTGACGCGCAGCTTCGCCACGCTGCGCGAGTACCAGCGCGCCACGGGACAGGACACTCACAGCCGGCTCGTCGACTACGACGTGTTCGTGCACGTGACGCAGCCGGATATCTCCGATCCGCAGCGCCTGTACGATCCCGCCGCGTTCGACTTCGCGCTGGCGCCGCGCTCCGCGGCCGTCGACGCGGGCACGGTGCTGCCGAACGTCACGGACGGCTACACGGGCCGCGCGCCGGATCTGGGTGCGCTCGAGCGCGGCGTGCCGGCTCCGCGTTACGGACCGAGAAACTAGACGAGAACGGGATAGGATCATCGCAGCGCTCGACTTTCCGTGCGCTGAGTTCTGAATCGACACCATCGTCATCCGGGGACGAGCCAAATTGCGCAAGCCCACGACACTGATCGCCGGCAAGTTCGGCAGCCGCCACTTCGGCACGAAGCCCTATCTCACGGCCGCCGTGCAGCGTACGGGCAAGCCGGATCCCGTGGCGCTCTACATCGGCGTCGCGAGCGGTGACGACGCGGGCTTCGGTGCCGCGCTCGGTGCGCTGCTGAGCGCAGCCGGCGCCAGCCGGGTGATCTGGCCGAAGCTCTCCGGGCGGCGCAAACAGGCGAGTGAGATGCGGCAGGCGCTCGCGGAAGTCGACCTCGTCTTCGTCGGCGGCGGCGACGTCGAGGCAGGCATGCAGCTGCTGCGCGATGCGGACCTCGTCGACGACGTGCGTGCGGCCGCGGAACGCGGCGCCGTCTTCGTCGGCATGTCGGCCGGGGCGATCATGCTCGGCAAGCGCTGGATACGCTGGCCGCACGAGCACGCAGGCGACGATGCCGCAGAGACGTTCGAGTGTCTGGCGCTGGTGCCCGTGGCGCTCGATACGCACGGTGAAGGCGACGCGTGGCAGGAAGCGCAGGCGTATGCGGCGGTCCGCGCCCGCGAGCTCGGCAAGAAGGTGCGCGCATACGGCGTGCCGAGCGGCGGTGCGCTCGTGATCGACGATAGGGGTAGAATCGAGGCACATGGCGTGCCCGCGGCCGTGTTCGCGGCACTGCCGAATCGCAAAGCCGCGCTCGAAGAGACATTGGAGGTCACGAAGTGAGCTACTCGGCAGCACACTGGCAGCGCGTGGGCGAGGAAACGCGGCGCATGGTGGCCGAGGTGCCGCTGTATCGCGATCGCCCCATGCCGCCCGCCGACCCCGGCGCGTTGCGCGCCTGGCTCGCCCAGTTACCCGCCGTCGGCAAGCGCGAGCTGCGCAAGGGTTTCCCGAAATCGCTGGTCCGGCAGAACCAGGACCTGCACGCCGCCATGCGCGACGAGCGCGTGACGCTGCTCGCGACCTCCGGCACCACGGCCGACCGGCTGCAGGTGATCTGGGAGTGGTCGTGGTGGGACCCGCAGGAGCGCGAGGCCATGCGGCTCAACGCGCGCATTGCGAAGTCCATGCGCGACGCGGCGTTCCGCGAGGCCGTGCTCACGACGCCGGCCTGCGGCGCCGGCGTATGCCACTTCGGCAGCGCGACGATGGCCGAGCGTAGCATCGACGGCATGCTGTTCCTGAACGAGAACGCCGACCCGTCGCTGTGGACCGACCGCGACGTGCAACGCATGCTCGACGAATGGGTGCAGTTCGCGCCGCGCGGCATCGAGGCCGACCCCGTGTACCTCGCGATCCTCGCGCGTGAGGCGGTCAGGCGCGGCGTGAAACTGCCGCCGCCGGACTTCATCACGCTGACGTACGAGACCACGACCCGCGCCATGCGCCGCGACATCGGCCGCGCGGTGGCGAGCCCCTTGTTCCAGCTCTACGGCGCCACCGAGGCCGGCGTGCTGTTCATGGAGTGCGAGCACGGCCGCCTGCACCCGAACGAGCGGCACAGCCACGTCGACCTCGTGCCGCTGCAGGGCAGTGTGCCGTTCGCGCGCGTGCTGGTCACGACGCTGGGTCGGCAGTGGATGCCGCTGCTGCGCTACGACATCGGCGACGTCGTGCGCGTGGCCGGCGCGCGCGAGTGCGCCTGCGGTCTCAAGAGCGACGGGCCGCTGCTCGAGCGTGTCGAAGGCCGGCAGAGCGATTGCGTCACCGTGGCGGGTGAGACCATCACGCCGCTGATGCTCGATGACGCGATCCACGCGGCGCTCGGTTCTGCCGCCACGCTCGAGCAATGGCAGCTCGCCGGCGACACCCTGCAGGTCGTCGATCCCGCGTCGCGCGCGAGCGCGGCCGTGGCGGCCGAAGCGGTCAGCGGGCTGCTCGCGCGGCGCGTCCGCGGCGAGCACGTGAGCTCCATTGCGCCCGAGGCCTCCGGCAAGTACCGGCTGGTGAAGGGCTGATGCAGGGCGCCGGCTTCCCGCTGCTCGAGCGCGGCTACGACGGCGCCCCGTTCATCTACCTCGACAGCGCGTCCACCACGCCGAAACCGCGGCCGGTGATCGACGCGGTCGTGCGCTACTACGAGACGCTCGGCGCCAACGTGCACCGCGGCACGCATCCGCTGGCCGAAGCCGCGACGGAAGCCTACGAGCGCGCGCGCCACCGCGTGGCGGCGCTGATCGGCGCGCAGCCGGCCGAGATCGTGTTCACACGCAACGCCACGGATTCCTTCAACCTGCTGGCGCGTGCACTGAATCTCACGGCCGATGACGAGGTCGTGTTCCCGGCGTCCGAGCACCACAGCAACTACATGCCGTGGCGGGTCGACGCGAAGGCGGTACTCGTCGACATCGACGACGAAGCCGTGCCGAAGTGGCAGCAGCTCGCCGCGAAGATCACGAAACGCACGCGGCTCGTGAGCGTGGCGCACGTCTCGAACGTCACGGGCGTCATCGCGCCGGTCGAGGAGTGGATCGCCACGGCGCACGCGGCCGGCGTGCCCGTCATGATCGACGCATCGCAGTCGATCGCCCATCTGCCGATCGACGTGCGTTCGCTCGACGTCGACTTCATGGGGTTCTCGAGCCACAAGATGTTCGGGCCGAACGGCGTGGGCGTGCTGTACGTGCGGCGTGACCGGTTTGCCGAGCTTGGACTCGGCAACGTCGGTGGCGGCATGGTCGCGCTGCACCAGGAGGACCGGTTCGAGCCGCTCGAGGCGCCGCTGCGCTACGAGGCCGGCACGCCGAACATCGAGGGTGTGATCGGGCTCGGTGCCGCCGTGGATTACCTGCAGGGCATCGGCATGACGCGGATCGCGGCGCACTCGCGTGCGCTGGCCGAGCAGCTCATGCAGGGGCTCGCCGGGATTCCGAGCGCCACAGTGCTCGGCCGCTCCGCTGCCGAGCGCATCGCGCTCGCCACCGTGTCGCTGCCGCTGCCGGCCATGAGCCAGCAGGACATTGCGCGCCTGCTGGCCGACGCGCACGGCATCTTCGTCAGCGGCGGGTACCACTGCGCGCACGTGCTGCATCACCGGCTGCATCTCGCGGGCACGCTGCGCGCGTCGGCGCAGATCTACAACGACGCGGCCGACATCGAGGCGTTCGTCGCCGCGCTGCGCGAGCTCTAGGCGAACCGCGCACGGAATTCGCGGTGCGCCGCGATCTCCGGCGCGTCGCCGCGCGCGAGCTGCGCCTCGCGAAAGCCCGAGGCGATGCCGTGCACGCGCACGAGGCCGTCCGCGACGCTGAAGCGCACGCGCCACTCCGTCACGGCCAGCACGTAGCCCTCGGCAGCGCGGCGGATGCGCCGGTACGGCTGCGGCTCCGGGCCGAGCGCCAGCGTGCCAGACACGCGCTCGCGGATCCGCAGCCCCGTGCGCGCTTCGATCCACGCGGCCTGGTCGGCGGCGGCAGCGTCCCACTCGACGGCGAAGCGCGGGCCCGGATCGCCGGGGTCCTCGAGCCAGCCACTCTCCGTGGATGCGATCGCGTCGGTGTAGGCGACGTACGGCTTGATGTCGAACACCGGCGTGCCGTCGAGGATGTCGATGTCGGCCACGTGCAGCGTGAGCCCTTCGATGCGCTCGAGCTTCACGGCCGAGAGGCCGAGCGGATTCGGCCGGTGCGGCGATCGGGTGGCGAACACGCCCTTGCGTCCCGAGCGGCTGCGCGGCGGCAGCACCTTGGGCCGCCAGCCCCGGTTGAAATGGAACCAGAAGATCACCCAGATGTAGTCCCAGCCGTCGAGATCGAGCAGCGCGTGCTCGAAGTTGCGGCCCGGCAGCAGCTCGATGCGGCCGTTCGCGTTGCCACCGGCACGCGGCTGGCGGACTGCTTCGGTCTTGGTCGCGAGCGTCGTGCGCACGTAGCCGATCGTGTGGAGCGTCAGCTGCGGAGGGTCTACGGCTGGGTTCGTCACAGCGGCAATTTACCCGAACGTCGTACGGCGTCCCACCGCATGCTTCCGTTCGCTAGCGTACAGACGTGCGCCGGTCTGGCGTTCAGATTGGGCTCGTCGAGGCTTGGCGCTTTCGCGGAGGGATGCCGATGAACGTCCTCACGTGGCTCGTGGCTGGTGGGCTTACCGGTTGGGCGGCGACCGCCTACCTGGGCGCAACGCAGCGGTACGTCCTGGTGTTCAACACCGCGATCGCGCTCGCTGGGGCGGCCCTCGGCGGCTGGATTCTCGGGCCGTCGCTGGGTGTTGCGTCCGGTTTCACGTCTTTCGGCGTGATGGTGGCAGCGATGGGTTCGGTGCTCGCGTTGCTCGTCGCGTACATCGTGCAGCGAACCGTCGCCAGGTGAGTCCACGCGAGAGCGGGCTATGGCGTGTCGGTGAGCCGGCACACCGACGAAGTTGCGCGCAGTGGTCCCCGGTCCGTCAGTCGTGAGCAGGTGTCCGCGGGTCACGACCGAGGGGAATCCCCGGCAGCAAGCGCTCGAACTCCCGTTGGACGACTCCGTAGCACTCGCACGCCAGTTTTTCCAGACCCTCTCGATCGAGAATGCTGATACGGCCCCGGCTGTAGCGAATCACTCCGGCCTGTTGCAGTCTGCCGGCGGCCACCGTGACGCCCTCGCGGCGTACGCCGAGTATGTGGGCGAGTGATTCCTGCGTCATCGTCAACTCCGGCGCACGCACGCGGTCGAGACCGAGCAGGAGTCGTCGACACACCTGTTGCTCCACCGAATGATGCCGGTTGCACACCGCCGTCTGGGTGATCTGCGTGATCAGCGCCTGCGTGTAGCGCAGGAGGAGCTGCATCACCTTTCCGCCGCGGCTGAACTCTTGCTGCAATAGCTTCGATTTCATGCGATAGCCATGGCCTGCGCTCTGCACTGCGGCACGGCTCGGTGTGGTCTCGCCGCCCATGAACAACGAGATGCCCAGGATCCCTTCCCACCCAACCACGGCGATCTCGGCGGTAGAGCCGTTCTCCATGACGTAGAGCAGCGACACGATGGATGTCGTGGGGAAGTAGACGTGGCGCATCCGGCCGCCGGATTCGTAGAGGACCTGTTTCGGCGACATCGGCACGAGCTCGAGATTCGGGCGCAGGCGCGCGAAGTCGTCCTCTGGCAGGGCCGCCAGCAGGTAGTTCTGCAACGGATCGTGAGTGCGGGGCATGCAGCGGTCCAGGGACGGATCGACACTCGGATCCAGAGTTCCGTTCAGCCTAGCATGCGGCGAGCGGCGCGGGTCGCGGCGTATACCGGGCCTGCGGCCGCGAACACGACGAGGAGCGGCTGCGATATGCGCGCCAACGTACAGACCCTGGGGGCTGGCCCGACTACCCTGGTCCTGGACTTTCGCAGTTCGCGAACCAGGGAAGATCATGAACCTCAGGATGACTGCCGTGCTTCTCACCGCGCTTACCGGCGTCTGGTCCGCGGTGACCTATGCGCTCGAACCGTCGCCGCCGCCTGGCAGAGTGAGCGCCGACGTGCCTAGCCGTCTCACGATGGTCAGCGAGCGCGACGGCCCCGAGGGCAGCCTCTCGCTGCGCGGAACCTCGATGGCCGCCGAGGCCGAAGGGGCGCTGCGCGTCGAATTCCGGAATGGCGAGGCACGAATGGTCGCGCGCGTCGCCGGATTGCCCGAGCCTGCCACGCTGGGTCCCTATGCGCTGTACGTTCTCTGGAGCCTGACCCCCGACGGCTGCGCAACGAATGAGGGAGTGATCGCGGGCGGGGTGGGCGGCAAGGGTCGCAGGACGGTCGATGTCGATGCACGCGAGTTCGCGGTGATCGTCACCGCGGAGCCGCACTTTGCCGTCACGTCGCCGAGCCCGACGGTCGCCTTGTACGGTGTCGTGGACGAAGCGCGCGGCGGCGAGCCTACGGTTGGCGTTCCGCACGAGCGGGACTACTCGCGGCTGCCGCGTCCGCCTTACAACGGGGCTCAATCGCCCTTGATGATACAGGCCCGCTACTCCATAGCCATTGCCCGTGTGGCCGGCGCCGAGCGCTATGCCGCGGATGCGTTTCTCTCGGCCAACAGGAAGCTTGCGGCGGCGGAAACCGCGGCCTATGCGCAGGCGAGAGCCACCCGCGGCACTGCACTCCCGCTTGCGCGCGCGGCCGTGATCGAAGGCGAGAATGCGCGCCGCATCGCCGCGAGTGTCTTCACGACTGCCGCCACTCAATCGGCGCAACCGGCCGCCCACGCGGGCGCGACGCGACTGGCGACCGAAGCCGCAGCGGCGCCGGTCGATCTCGTCGCCCCCCAGACGATCGCCACGAGCCGCGATTGCGCACCGTGACGCGCGTTCGCGGCATCGGAACCGCCTGCTAGCTGGATTTGGCGGCGACTTCAGGCAGCGGTGCCGCAAACGGCACCACGCCCGCTCGACCGGCCGCCCGTCGCTGCGCGAGCCACGGCAGGAACTGCTCGTGCGGCATCGGTTTGCCGATGCCATAGCCCTGCGCGTGCTCGCAGCCCATGGCCGCGAGTCGCTCGAGCGCGACATCGTCTTCGACACCTTCGGCCACCACGTTGAGCCCGAGTTGGTGCGCCAGATCGATCGTCGCGCGCACGATCGCCAGGTCTTTCTGGTCGTCGCGGCTCATCACGAACGACTTGTCGATCTTCAGCTCGTCGACGGGCAGCCGCTTCAGCTGCGTGAGCGCCGAGTGACCCGTGCCGAAGTCGTCGACGGCCAGCCGGAAGCCGAGCTCGTGGATGCAGTTCACCACGGCCAGCGACTTGTGCACGTTGTGCATGATGGCGCTCTCGGTGACCTCGAGCGTGAGCTGTGCGGCCGCGAGACGGTGCTTCTTCACGAGATCGAGCAGGAAGTAGGGCAGGTACTCGTCGGTCAGGTCGTCGACCGATATGTTCACGGCCACGCCGAGATTCACGCCCTGGTCGCGCCACGCCGCGCAGCGGGCGACCGCGGCTCGCAGCACCCAGCGCGTGAGGTGCGCGATGCCGCCGGCCTGCTCGATCGCGTCGACGAACTCCGCGGGTGGCAGCAGGCCGAGCTCGGGATGCTGCCAGCGCACGAGCGCCTCGGCGCCGTAGATCTCGCGGGTCGTAAGGTCCAGCTTCGGCTGGAAGTACAGGCGCAGCTCGTCTTTCGCGAGCGCCTGCGGGAAGTCGCCCACGATCTTGATCTGCTTCAAGGCCCGGTCTTCCTGGCCCAGCCGGTAGACGGCGGCGGTCTGGTGGCCGAGCAGCGCTTCGCTGCGCGCGCTCGACGCGCGCCGGCAGAGCTCCGCGGCGTCGCGGCTGTGCTCGGGGTAGCTGGCGACGCCGCCACTGACCTGCAGCGAGATGTTCGCACCCGCGACGCGTACGCCCGCGCGCAGGCGATCCGCCTGCTGTTCCACCCACTCGACGGCCTGGCGCGCGTCGCACTCTGGCAGCCCGACGATGAACTCGTGGCCGCTGAAGTGGCCCAGCACTTTGCCGTCGTCGAGCCGCTCGCGCAGTGCCGCGGCGGTCAGCTTCACCACGTCGTCGCCGGCGCGATGGCCGAGCGACGAGACGATGCCGTTCAGTCGGTCGAGGCCGATGCTCACGACGCTCAGCGTCTTGCTGCGCTCGAGCGCGTCGCGCAGCAGGCCGATCGTGAGATCCCGATTCGGCAGGCCCGTGAGGCTGTCGTGGTGGGCCTGGTGGAAGATGCGGCGCTCGCGATCCGCGATGGCGTGCTGCATGGCGTTGAACCCGCCGGCCAGCTCGCCGAGCTCGTCGGACGAACGCACGTCGATCGGCTCCGAGTACACGCCTTCGCGCATGCGCCGCGCCGCGGCCGCGAGGTGCTGCACGGGGCGCGTGATCGTCTTGGCCAGCCAGAACGAGCCGGCGATCGCGAGCAGCAACGACAGGCCCGTGATCGCGAACAGGATGTCGCGGATGCGAATGTACGCTGCCGTCGCTTCTGCGAGCGGCATCTGCACTGCGACGTAGACGTCGCTGCGATCGTTCAGGAACGGCCGCAGCAGCGTCAGGTGTGCGCTGCTCCCCGCACCCGTCGTCTGCGCGTCCGTGCGTTTGGTGTCCAGGCCGTCGAGCGCGTCCGCGAGTTCGTCGGGCGGTAGCGTCGACGCCAGGATCTGCGGGACGATGCCGTGACTCGCCACGAACGTCACTGCGAGCCCGGTCAGGTTCTGCAGGTGCTCCGCCAGCGTCCCGTCGATCGGGAAGCCCATCATGACGAGCGCCACGGGCAGCGGCGCGCGCAACGGCACGGTCACCGTCTGGTACGGCACGCCGTCGATGTTCACGACGTGATGCGGAAACTCGTCGGCGATCTGCTGTGCCGTGAGCGGCGCGCGTTCGTGCCGGTCCTGCCCGTTCGAGCTGACCATGACCTTGCCGTCGAGGTCGAGCAACAGTGCCACCGTGGCGCCCGCGCGGTCCGCGTGATTGCGCAGCGCCGAGCGGATGGTCGAGTGATCCCCGCTCGCGAAGGCCTGTTTGAACCCGTAGTCGGACGCCAGCACGTTCACGGTCGTCAGCAGCTGATCCGAGCGGCTGCGCATGAACTCGTCGAACAGCACGCCGGCGAGGCCGACGGTGCGGCGTGCCTGCTCGTCGGAATCGCGGCGCATGAGGTCGAGAATCGGGAACAGCGACACGAGCTGTGTCGCCACGACGAGCGCCACCGCGAGAAGCAGGATTTTGTGCCGAAAGCCGAACTGCTTCATCGTGCCTGACCCGGTGGCGCGCCGCTTTCCGCGGAATCGTGCGGAATCGGGGAGATGGTACGCACGGGCGTGCGGGGCCGGTGTGCGCTCTGTCACGGTTGCCTCGCGGTGCCGCCTCTACCATTTCGCTTCGACTTCGGCGCGGATGGTTGGGATGAGCGCGGGTGAGCCGCAACGCATGCGTACGCACACGCCACGATTGCTGGCGTGTTGCCTCGCGTGGGCCGCGGCGACGTGCTCGGCCGGCACGCTCGAGGTCAGGGTCGTGGACGAGCACGGCGAGCCGTTGCCGCACGTGGCCGTGTACGCGACGCCGGCCGTCGCGCCGGCCAGGAGCCGCACCGAGGCGCCGCGCACGGCCGTCATGGACCAGCAGCACAACGAGTTCGTGCCGAATTTTCTGATCGTGGCGGCCGGCACCGCCGTGCAGTTTCCGAATCACGACCAGGTCAGCCACCACGTCTACTCGTTCTCGCCCGCGAAGACGTTCGAGCTCGCGCTGTACAAGGGCAACGTGTATCCGCCGCTCGTGTTCGACAGGCCGGGCCTGATCGTGCTCGGCTGCAACATCCACGACAACATGCTGGGCTACATCCTCGTGGTGCCGACCGAGCACTACACGGTCACGGACGAGCGCGGCGTGGCACGCCTCGAGAACGTGCCGTCCGGCGAGTACACCGTGGAGGCGTGGACGCCGCGCGCGCGCCCGGCGGGTCTGCCCGCGGCGCAGAAGCTCGTGGTCGCCGACGCGGCGAAGGTCGACATGCGTGTCACGGGCCGTCTTTCACCCGAGCCCGGCAGCGGCTCGAAGAGCCTGTCATGGGACCGCTACTGAAGCCCGCCGCAGCCGCCGGCGCGGCGCTCACGCTGCTCGGCGCGGCGACGTTCGTGCACGCGGAGGGCGACCGCAACGAGCTCTTCCTCGGCGTTTCGACCAGCTATTTCGACAGCTCCACGAATCTCACGGCATGGCCCGACGGCGGGCTCGGCAAGCTGCGCTACGCCGGCGACGGCGTGGGCGCGTCGCGCGTGTTCGCGGAATACCACGGCCGCATCACGCCGACGTTGAACGCGCGCCTCGTGGCGGACTACGTCGACGACGGCTCGGACGGTCTCGGCGTGACCGAAGCCTACATGGAATGGCGGCCGATCCCGCGCTCGCCGAACCAGCAGCAGGTTCGCTTCGGCGCGTTCTACCCGCCGTTCTCGCTCGAGAACAGTGCGCACGGGTGGGAGAGTCCGTACACCTATTCGTTTTCGGCCATCGACACCTGGCTCGGGGAGGAGATCAGGCCGCTCGGTGCCGAGTGGTCGATGCGCCGCCGGCTCGCGCGCTTCGGCAACCGGCAGGAGGTGCGCGTGTTCGCGTCGGGGTTCTACGGCAACGACCCGGCCGCGACGCTGTTGTTCTGGCGCGGCTGGTCGCTGCACGACCGGCAGACCCGGCTGAACGATCGCCTGTCGATTCCGCCGCTGCCCGTATTCGGCGCCGGCGGTGCCGTGATCGGCAGTCAGCCGCAGCCCGTACAGCCGTTCACGGAGACGGATCATCGACCCGGCTTCTACGCCGGCGGCGAGTGGCGCTACGCGCGGCGTGCGTTGGTCCAGCTCGCGCGCTACGACAACCGTGCCGACCCTTGGAGCTATGCCGAGAATCAATGGGGCTGGCATACGTCGTTCGATCATCTGGCCGTGCAGGTGGGGCTGCCCGGCGAGCTCGGGCTGCTCGCCCAGTGGATGCGGGGGGAGACCTACTGGCTGTCCGGCGTTTCCCCGGCCGGCACCGTGAGTCCCTACGTCCAGCTGGTCTGGGATCGCTTCGAGGCGAGCTACCTGATGCTGACCCGCAAGTGGCGGGACGCGCACCGCGTATCGTTGCGCCACGACGACTTCAGCATCGACCGGCCCGCCTCGACGCCGGTGCTGCACTCCGACGGCGGCCATGCCTGGACCGTGAGTTACCGCTACGAGCCGAACGAACGGTTCAGTGGCGGTGTCGAATGGCTCGAGATCGAGTCGCGGCGCGACCTGTGGCCCTACTTCTACGGCGTGCCGGCGAAGGCAACCGAGAGTCAGCTGCGACTCCAGTTCTCTCTGCGCCTCGGGGCCCCCGCCCGGCGCTAGCCCGTACTTGCCCGGTTCCGGAGGCAGCGCGCATACTGCGCGGCGCGCGCGCCGGGGGGTCGTTTGCGCGCTGCGTCCAGAGAGCCTTAGTGAGTAAAGTCAACGTCGTTTCGGCGGCCATCGAGCCGCGCCTGCGGTTGATGCTCGTAGCGAAAGACGACATCGCCAAAGGCGACACCATCTTCTCCTGCAGTCCCGACGAGATCACGCGCGAGCGCACGTGGCGGACGATCCAGATCGATTTCAACCGCCATCTGAAGAACGATCTGCTCGACTACGTCGATCACAGCTGCGATCCGAACGCCGTGTTCGACGTCGAACGGCTGGCGATGATCGCGCTGCGGCCGATCAGGAAGGACGAGCCCATCACGTTCTACTACCCGGGCGCCGAGGTGGAGCTCGCGATGGACTTCGACTGTCACTGCGGCAGCCGCGACTGCATCGGACACGTGAAGGGCGGTTTCTACCTGACCGCGGGGGAGATGAAGCGGGCGCTCGAGCGCGGCTACTGCACGCGCTTCATGCAGGCACAATTCCGCAGGTTGCTCGAGTTGCCGAAACAGGCGTGAGATGGAAGCGTCGGTCCTTCACGACATCTTCGCCGATGTCGTCCGGCGCCATCCCGACCGCATCGCCATCGACGTTCCGCCGTCGGCACGCCGGCCGGCGCGCAGCACCGTCACGTACGCCGAGATCGACCGGCAGGCGAACGCCATCGCTCACGCGCTGCGTCCCTGCGTGGTCGCGCCCGACCGCATCGTGGTGGTGCTGCTGCCGCGCGAGTCCGAGCACGTCTACGCGGCGCAGCTCGGCGCCCTGAAAGCAGGCGCCGCGTTCACCTGCATCGATCCCGCGTTTCCGGACGGCCAGGTCCGCACGATCCTCGACGACGCCGA
>DASZSB010000232.1:0-55507 GCA_035548835.1 Gammaproteobacteria bacterium
TGGTCGCGGTGTCGGGCATGCACGTTGCGTTGCTCGGCATCCTGGCGTTCGTCGCCATGCGCCGCCTGTGGCTCAGGCTGCCGATGCCGCTCGCCGCGTTCGATCTCGAGGTTGCGGCCGCGGTCAGCCTCGCGGCGACCACGTACTATGCTGCGTTGACCGGGTTCGCGGTGCCGGCGGAGCGTTCGCTCATCATGATCGCCGTGGCGTCGGCGGTGCTCGCGAGCCGGCGGCGCATCGGCGCGTGGCAGGTGCTGGCCGCGACGCTGCTCGTCGTACTGATCTTCGACCCGTTCGCGTCGCTGTCCGCGTCGCTCTGGCTGTCGTTTGCGGCCGTGGCGATGCTGCTGGCGCTCGAAGGACCGCGGCGGCTGGCGGTGGAAGAGGGCAGCCGCTGGCGGCGCGGCTGGCGCGCCGCGCGGGCGTTCGTGACGCTGCAATGGTCGATCGGCCTCGCGCTGCTGCCGCTGACGGCGTGGTACTTCGGCGAGATCTCCGCCATCGGGCCGCTCGTGAACCTCGTCGCGATTCCGGTGTTCAACCTGCTGCTCGTGCCGCTGACGGTGCTCGCGTCGATCGCGCTCTCGTTCGACGCGCTGGTCGACGTCGCCGCGCCCTCGGTGGCGCTCGTGGGGCAGCTCGCGAGCGCCGTGGTGGCCGTGCTGCATGCGGCCGCAGGCGCCCCGGTCGCGGCAGTGCCGGTCCCGCTGCCGCCGTGGCCGGCATTCGCGCTCGCCGTCTGCGCGGTGGCGTTCGCCGCGGCCGGCCAGGGGCTTCCCGGGCGGCGGCTGGCCTGGCTCGCGGTGCTGCCGCTGTTCTTCCCGGCGGTCTCGCTGCCACACGAGGGCGAAGCGCGCGCGACGGTGCTCGACGTGGGGCAGGGGCTCGCCGTGCTGGTCGAGACGCGCACGCATCGTCTGCTGTTCGACGCGGGGCCCTCGTTCCGTTCGGGCTTCGACAGCGGCACCGACATCGTGCTGCCGGCGCTGGCGGCGAATGGGCGGCGCGGGCTCGACATGCTGCTCGTGAGTCACTCCGACAACGACCACGCCGGCGGCGCGCCCGCCGTCGCGGCTACGTTCCCGCGGGCGCAAGTGCTGCGCGGACCCGACGTCGCCACGCCGGCCGGGGGCCGCTGCGAGCGCGGGCAGGTGTGGCGCTGGGACGGCGTCGACTTCCGCATCCTGCATCCGGGCGCCGACTTCGCGCCCCGCGGCAACGAGAGCTCCTGCGTGCTCGCCGTCGTGGCCTCGGGCCGTTCGCTGCTGATCACCGGCGACATCGAGCGGCGCGGCGAAGCGGCGCTGCTCGCGGCCGGGCCCGGCGTCGCCGACGTGGTCGTCGTGCCGCATCACGGCAGCGCGACGTCGTCCTCGCCGGCGCTGGTCTCCGCGTTGCACGCGCGCTACGCGGTGGTGTCGGCGGGGTTCGCGAATCGCTGGGGCTTCCCGAGGGCCGACGTCACGGCCCGCTGGCGCGCGGCCGGGGCTGCCGTCGTCGTGACCGCGGACGCCGGCGCGGTCAGCATCGATCTCGGCCAGGGCGGGATCGCGCTCCAGGCCGAGCGTGACGTCCGTCACCGTTATTGGCAGGCCCCGTCCGGCGCGGCGCCCTAGAGCCAAATTTCCATGGTGGATCAGGCGTCAGCGCGTTATAGTTCGCGACAGCCTCAAGGGAGTGCGCAGGTTCACCATGCTCGAGATCGTGCAGGCCGGCGGTTGGCTCATGTTGCCGATCATCGGCTGCTCCGTGATCGCGGTTGCCATCGTTCTCGAACGTCTCTGGACGTTGCAGCAGAAGCGGGTGCTTCCCGGCCATCTGACCGCCCAGGTCTGGGACTGGGTGCAGAAGAACGAGCTCGACGCACAGCACATCCAGCTCGTGCACCAGAGCTCGCCGCTGGGGCAGGTGCTCGCCACGGGGCTCGCCTACAGGCACGCGCCGCGCGAGGTGCTGAAGGAAGCCATCGAGGATTCCGGCCGGCATGTGGTCCATGACCTCGAGCGGTATCTGAATCCGCTCGGCACGATCGCCGCGATCTCGCCGCTGCTCGGTTTGCTCGGCACGGTGTCGGGCATGATCCGTGCGTTCACGGCCATCACGCAGCAGGGCGTCGGCAATCCCACGATCCTCGCGGGTGGCATCTCGGAGGCGCTGATCACGACCGCTGCGGGCCTCGCGGTCGCGATTCCTTCGCTGATCGCGTACCGGCTGCTGCGCGGGCGCGTGGACAGCCTCGTGATCCAGATCGAGAAGGAAGCGATCCGCTTCATCGAAGCCCTGCTGCAACACCAGCGCTCGGGCGTGTTCGGAGTCAGCGATGAAGCTGCAAAGCCGCTCAAGAGAAGAGCCTGAGATCAACGTCATCTCGCTCGTCGACGTGCTGCTCGTGCTCGTGCTGTTCTTCATGGTGTCGACCACGTTCCTGCGCGAGACGGAGCTCAGCGTGCGACTGCCGCAGGCGGCCACCGAGACGCGTCTCGATCCGGTCGCCGATGGTCTCGAGATCTCGATCACCCAGGCCGGCGCCTACATCGTCAACGGCCATGAGCTTGTGAACAACGAACGCCGCACGCTGCGGGCCGCGATCGAGCGCCTGCTCGGCAGCAAACGCGACGTGCCCGTGTTCATCCGCGCCGACGCCGCGGCCACACACCAGAGCGTCGTCACGGTCATGGACGTGGTGGGCCAGCTCGGGTTCGTCAAGATCAACATCGCGACCGTGACGCCGCCGGACGCCTGAGGCCGGTGGTGTCGGGCAACGTCCTCGCGTCGCAGAGCGTCAGTCGACCCGTGTCGGGAGCCACCATGCCGCTCGCCGCAGTCGCGCGGCGGCTCGCGGGCTATCTGCGGCCCCACTGGTTCCTGATCGCGGCGGCCGTGGTGCCGGCGTCCATCTACGCCATCATCAACAGCTTCGTGCCCCAGCTCATGAGCGAGGTCATCAAGGCGCTCGGCAACCCCCGGGCGGCGCACGATGCCTGGTGGGTGCCGCTCGGCTTCGTAGTGCTGTTCCCGATCCGCAGTGCCATGGACGTGCTTACGATCTACGGCCTCGCCTGGGTTGGCCGCTCGGTCATCCGCGATCTGCGCAACCAGCTGTTCGCGCATTATCTCGGCCTGCCGTCGCGCTTTTTCGACCAGAGCTCCAGCGGCCTGCTGATCTCGCGGCTCACGTACAACACGGAGCAGGTGGCCGACGCGATCTCGAACGCCGTCGTTGTGCTGATCCGCGACTCCCTCGCGATCGCGATCCTGCTCGTCGTGATGACGTACTACAGCTGGCGACTCACGCTGCTGGTGGCCATCATCGGTCCCGTCATCGCGTTCCTCGTGAGCCGCATGAGCCTCGCGTTCCGACGCTACAGCACGCGTATCCAGAACTCCATGGGTGATGTCACGCGCATCACCGAGCAGTCGCTGCACGGCCACCGCGTCGTGAAGATCTTCGAAGGCCAGGAACAGGAGCGGCATCAGTTCGAGGACGTCAACGCGCGCAACTTCCGGTTCAACACGCGGCTCGTGGCGGTGCAGGCCATCGGCGACAACATGACCCAGTACGCCGTGGCACTCGGCGTCGCGGGCGTCATCTACTACTCGTTTTCCGACCTGAACGCTCCAACGTTCATCGCGTTCGTGACCGCGATGGGCATGGTGTTCGCGCCGCTGAAGCGGCTGATCAACGTCAACGCGGTGTTCCAGCGCGGCATCGCCGCGGCCGGCAGCGTGTTCGAGATCCTGGACGAGCCCGTGGAGCCGGACACGGGCAAGGCCACGATCGCGCGCGCCAGCGGCGAGGTTGAGTATCGCGGCGTGTCGTTCGCCTACGATGCGAGCAAGGGGCCGGTGCTGCGCGACATCGATCTGCGGGTGCCGCGGGGGACGACGGTCGCGCTGGTGGGTCAGTCCGGCAGCGGCAAGTCGACGCTAGTGAGCCTGCTGCCGCGTTTCTACGATCCGAACGCCGGCGCCGTGCTGCTCGATGGCCGCGACGTGCGCGAGTATTCGCTGCGCGACCTGCGGCGCCAGATCAGTCTCGTGAGCCAGGACGTCGTGCTGTTCGACGACAGCATCGCGAACAACATCGCGTATGGCGCTCTGTCCCGTGCGTCGCGCGCCGACATCGAGCGCGCGGCGGAGGCGGCGTATGTCGCGGAGTTCGCCGCGGAGTTGCCGCAGGGCCTCGATACCCGCATCGGCGAACGTGGTGGTCTGCTCTCGGGCGGTCAACGACAGCGGATCGCGATCGCACGCGCGCTGCTGAAGAATGCGCCCGTGCTGATCCTCGACGAGGCGACATCGGCGCTCGACACGGAGTCGGAGCGCAGGATTCAGGCAGCACTGGGCCACCTGATGCGCGGCCGCACGACGCTCGTGATTGCGCATAGGCTCTCGACGGTCGAAAAAGCGGACCGGATCGTCGTGCTGCGTGACGGTGCGGTCGTCGAGACCGGCAGTCACGCCGAGCTGATCGCGCGGCGCGGCTACTATTCGATGCTGTACGAGATGCAGTTCGCCGGATGAGCGCCGTGAAGTCGCCGCTCCTGCCGGGATTCGAAGCGCTCTGGTACGACAACCATCCGCTGCGCTGGGCGCTCCTGCCTGCAACGTTGGCGTATCGCGCGATCGCGCGCTTGCGACGCGAGGGTTATCGACGCGGCTGGCTGAAGACGGTCGAAGTGGCCGTGCCCGTGATAGTCGTCGGCAACGTCAGTGTCGGCGGCACAGGCAAGACGCCGTTCGTCATCTGGCTCGCGGACCAGCTGAAAGCGCGTGGCCGCCGCGTGGGCATCGTCACGCGCGGTTACCGCGGCAAGTCCACGCAGTGGCCGCGCACGGTCGGGGCGGATGCGGATCCCGCAGATGTCGGCGACGAGCCGGTGCTGCTCGCGCGGCGGACCGGTTGCCCGGTCGTCGCCGGGCCGGACCGCGTCGCCGCGGCCGAGTCGCTGCTGAAGACCTGCTCCGTCGACGTGCTGCTCGCCGACGACGGGCTCCAGCATTACCGCCTCGGCCGGCGGTTCGAGATCGCCGTAGTCGACGGCGTCCGCGGCATGGGCAACGGACTGTGCCTGCCCGCGGGCCCGCTGCGCGAGCCGCCCGCCCGTCTGCAGGACGTCGACGCGATCGTCGTCAACGGCGGGGACTGGGGACACGCGGGCGTGTTCCGCGGGCATGCCGTCGTCACGCGCGTCTACAACCTGCGCGACCGCAGTGAGCGCTCGCTCGAGTCGTTTCGCGGCGGCGAGGTGCATGCCGTTGCGGGCATCGGCAATCCGCAGCGCTTCTTCGACCTGCTCGAGGACGCCGGTCTCGACGTTATCCGGCATCCGCTGGAGGATCACGCGGAGATCGGCACGGCGCAGCTTACGTTCGACGAGCCGGGTCCCGTGCTGATCACCGAGAAGGACGCTGTAAAATGCGAGCAGCTCGCGCCCGCCGACGTGTGGTGCGTGGTCGTCGATCTCGAGTTCGACGCCGACCACACCGCGCGTCTCATGCGGCTCGTGTTGCGTGAGATCGGAGTCAGGGCCCCGTGACGGACGGATTCATCGTCGTGATCCCGGCGCGATATGCGTCGACGCGGCTGCCCGGCAAGCCGCTCAAGGACATCGCCGGCAAGCCCATGATCCAGTGGGTCTACGATCAGGCGTCGCAGAGCGGGGCGAGCCAGGTCATCGTGGCCACGGACGACGAAAGGATCGCGGCCGCGTGCCGCCGATTCGGCGCGCCCGTCGAGATGACGTCGACCGAGCATGCGAGCGGTACGGATCGTATCGCCGAGCTCGTGCGTCGCTTCGGTTGGCACGACGAGCAGATCGTAGTGAACGTGCAGGGCGACGAGCCGCTGATTTCGCCGCTGTGCATCGCGCAGACGGCCAGGCTGCTCGGCTGGCATCCGGAGGCCGCGATCGCGACGCTGACGTCGCCGCTGACGGGAGAAGCGGAATTTCGCGACCCGAACTTCGTCAAGGTCGTGACCGACAAGCACGGCTGGGCCCTGTATTTCAGTCGCGCGCCGATCCCGTGGCCCCGCGACGGTGGTACGCCGAAGACGCGCCGGCACGTCGGCCTTTACGCTTACCGGGCCGGTGGACTCAAGACCATCAGCGCCGCGCCGCCCTGCGAGCTCGAGAACACCGAGAAACTGGAACAGCTGCGCGCACTGTGGCTCGGGTTCAGGATCATCGTGGCGGACGCGGTGGAGCCGCCGTCGCCGCACGTCGACACCGAGGAGGATCTCGCGAAGATCCGGGTCCACCTGGAGCGCACGCACGGTCGGAAAGGGTGATGCCGTGAAGGAGCTGATCGCAAGTCTGCGCCGCGCCGTCGGCAAGTCCGAGCCGGAGTCCTCGTCGGCGCGACGCGTGCTGTTCGTCTGCATGGGCAACATCTGCCGCTCGCCGACTGCCGAAGGCGTGTTCCGAAAGCTGCTCGCGGAGCGTGCACCCGAGCTCGAAGTGCACGTCGATTCCGCGGGCACACACGACTACCACGCGGGCGAGCCGCCGGATCCGCGCGCGATTCGCGCGGCGGAGCGCCGCGGCGTGGACCTCACCCGGCTGCGCGCACGCCAGGTCACGGGCCGCGACTTCGAGCGTTTCGAGCTCGTGCTCGCCATGGACGACAAGAACCTGGAGATGCTGCGCGGCTTCAGTCCGCCTGAATACCACGCGCGGATCCGCCTGCTTCTCGAGTTCGCGCCGCATCTCGGGCGTCTCGATGTGCCCGATCCGTATTACGGCGGCAGCACGGGGTTCGAATACGTGCTCGATCTCGTCGAAGAGGCGAGCATCGGTCTGATCGAGCACCTGCGCAAGACGGCGCCGCCTGCGGCGAAGGCGCCCTGAAGCGGCTTCAGTCGTTGCGCAGCGCGTGACGGCGAAGGGTCTCCGCCACGCAGCAGGTCAGGCGTCGGGCCGTAGGCAGGTGCAGGAACTCGTTCGGCCCGTGGGCGTTCGACTCCGGGCCGAGCACACCGGTGATCAGGAACTGCGCGGCCGGGAACCGCTCGCCCAGCATGGCCATGAACGGGATCGTGCCGCCTTCGCCCATGTAGCCAGCCGGCGCGCCGAAATACGTCTGCGACGAATCGGCCAGGGCGGTTTCGAGCCACCGCGCGAGCGGCGGGGCGTTCCAGCCGTCGTTGGCTTCCGCCTGTTCAAAGCGCACGTCGGCACCATACGGCGGATCACGGGTCAGCAGCTCGACCAGCCTGTCCCTGGACTGGTCGGCGTTCACGCCGGGCGGCAGCCTCACGCTGACGCGCACCGCGGTGCCGGGGCGCAGCACGTTGCCCGCCGAACCCAGTTCCGGCAACCCGCTGGCACCAGTGATTGCGAGCTGCGGCCGCCACGTGCGGTTCAGGATCATCTGCACGGGATCCTGCGTGACGGGCTGCGTGCCGGGGAGCCACGGGTAGTGATTCCAGACGGCGTGACCCAGTGCGCTCGCCATTGCGCGTGCCTGCGCGACGCGCTGCTCCGGGACGTCCGAGTACAGCCACCTCGGCAGGATCTCGCCGGTGGCTTCGTCTTCGAGGCGGCTCAAGAGCATGCGCACGATGCGAAAGCTCGACGGCACGATGCCGCTCGCTTCACCGGAGTGCACGCCCTCGCGAAGCACGCCGACGTGCAGATTGCCGATGACCATGCCGCGCAGCGAAGTCGTGCACCACAGGCGTTCGTAGTCCGCCGCGCCGGAATCGAGGCACACCACGAGCGACGGCGTGCCGATGCGCGCGCGCAGGTGCTCCACGTAGTGCAGCAGGTCGCCGCTGCCGCTTTCCTCGCAGGCCTCGATGATCACGACGCAGCGTGCGTGCGGGATACCCTGGTCCTGCAGGATCTTGAGTGCCGCGAGCGAGGCGAAGGTGGAGTAGCCGTCGTCGGCCCCGCCGCGACCATACAGCCTGTCGCCGCGCACGATGGGCTGCCACGGACCCAGGCCCTCGCCCCAGCCGGTCATGGCCGGCTGCTTGTCCATGTGGCCATACAGCAGCACGGTGTCGTCGACCTGTCCCGGCACCTCGATGAACAGCAGCGGCGTGCGGCCCGGCAGCTGGACGACGTCGAGGCGCATGCCCGCGATCTGCTGTGCGCGACACCACGCGACGATCAGATCCATCGCGCGGCGCATGTGGCCGGCGCGTTCCCAGTCGGGATCGAAGGCCGGCGACTGATTGGGAATCCGGATGTATTCCGTCAGCGCCGGCACGATCGACGTCGCAAATAGCCGCTCGACGAGCGACGTGGCGCGGCCGGCATCGATGGCGCGCACGTCGGTCATCGGTGCGCCGTCAGCTCCCGCTGCGCTCGTCGTTGCCCGCCGCCGCTGGCGCGCTGTCGCCGCCGGTCGCTACGACCGGCGGCGGGGCCGGGCGCTCGGCGGGTTCTGCGCGGGGGGTGTGATCGGCCGGTGGCGACCAGGGCTCCGGCGCGAGGCGCGGCTCGGCGTGCTCGTGCGTCGCGTGCAGTTCGCGCGGCGCCTCCGGCGCGTGCTCGGGCGGTGACGGTGGTGCGTCCGCGGCGCGGGACATGGATGCATCCTGCGGCGCAGGGTCCGGTGCCGCTGCACCACCGTTGCCGCTTGTGTTGCGCTGCGCTGATCCCTGGCCATCCTGGCGCTGGCGATTCGGATCGCCGCCGCTGCCTCCGCGACCGCGGCGATTCCGCGAGCGGCGGCTGCGGCCGCCGCCTTCACCGGCCGCGGCTTGCGGCTGGCCTTGGCCCTGGCCTTGGGCATGGCCCTGGTCCTGTCCCTGATTCTGGTCCGGGCCGCGCGGTGGGCGCGGCGGTTGCTGACCGTCGCCGCCCTGCGGTCGTGGGCCCCGATGGCGGTCGCGATCCCGGTCGCGGTCCCGGCCGCGGTCTCGATCCCGATCCCGATCCCGATCCCGATCCCGACCCCGTCCTCGGTCGCGGCCACGATCCCGATCGCGGCGTGAGTCGCCATGACCGCGGTCCCGGTCTCTGTCGCGATCACGGTGACCCTGACGAGGCCGCTCGGCGTCCTCGCCGCTGCGTGCCGGCGGCGGTGCGCTCGGCGCAGGCGCGAGCCAGCCGAACAGAATGGACCAGATGGAGCGGCGCGGCGCGGGCTTCGGGGCTTCCGCGGCGACCGGTGCGGGCGGCGCCGGCGGCGGAGGCGGTGTCGGCACCGGAGTGGCCGGCAGCACCTTCGACACGGCGGCTTCCTCGACCTTCGGTTGCCGCTTGATCTCCTCGAACGCGACGCTGGGGTCGGGTTTCGGCGTGATCAGCTTATAGCTCGTGCCAGTGTTCTCCGGCAGCTGGACCTCGTCGTCGCGCACGCGTCGCAGCACATAGTTCGGCGTCTCGAGATCCGGGTTGCCGATCAGCACGACGGCGACCCTGTTGGCTTCCTGCAGCTCCTGCACCCAGTCGCGCTTCTCGTTCAGGATGTAGTTCGCCACGTCGAGCGGCAGTTGGGCGATGACTTTCGCAGTGCGTTCCTTGCGAGCCTCCTCGCCCACAAGCCGCAGGATCGCGAGCGCCAGCGACTCGACGCTGCGGATATGGCCGGCGCCGTGGCACCGCGGGCACGCCGACTGCATGGATTCCTCGAGCGAAGGCCGCAGCCGTTGCCGCGACATCTCGAGCAGCCCGAAGCGCGAAATCTTGCCGATCTGGATGCGGGCGCGGTCGTGCCGCACGGCCGCTCGCAGCCGCTCCTCGACCTCGCGCTGATTGCGCTGCGGTCCCATGTCGATGAAGTCGACGACCACGAGGCCGCCCAGATCGCGGATGCGCAGCTGGCGCGCGATCTCGTCGGCCGCCTCGAGGTTCGTGTTGAGCGCCGTCTCCTCGATGTCCTCGCCCTTCGTCGAGCGCGCGGAGTTGATGTCGATGGCGGTCAGCGCTTCGGTGCGATCGATCACGATGCTGCCGCCCGACGGTAGATCGACCTTGTGGTTGTAGGCCGACTCGATCTGGCTCTCGATCTGGTACCGCGTGAAGAGCGGCACCGTCGGGTCCTCGTAGAGCTTCAGCTTCTTGATGTTCTGCGGGAGCACGCGCTCCATGAACTCCACGGCTTCCTGATACACGTCCGGGTTGTCGATCAGGATTTCGCCGATGTCGTTCGAGAAGTAGTCGCGCAGGGCGCGAACGATCGCATTGCCTTCCTGATAGATCAGGAACGGCGAGGGCCGCGTGACGACGACCTGCTTGATGGCTTCCCAGACGCGCAGCAGGTAGTCCAGGTCCCAGCGCAGCTCTTCCGTGGTGCGGTCGATGCCGGCCGTGCGGATGATGCAGCCCATGCCTTCGGGGACTTGCAGGTCCTCGAGCGACTGGCGCACCGAGTCTCGCTCCTCGCCCTGGATACGGCGCGAAACGCCGCCGGCACCCGGGTTGTTCGGCATCAGCACGATGAACCGGCCGGCCAGGCTGATGAACGTGGTCAGGGCGGCGCCCTTGGTGCCGCGTTCTTCCTTGTCCACCTGAACGACGATTTCCTGGCCTTCGCGCAGGACCTCGCGGATCTGGACGCGGTCGCCGGATTCAGGCTGCTTGATGAAGTATTCGCTCGAGACTTCCTTCAGGGGCAGGAAGCCGTGGCGCTGGACGCCATAGTCGACGAAGCACGCCTCGAGACTCGGCTCTACCCGAGTGATGCGGCCTTTGTAGATATTGGACTTGCGTTGTTCCCGGGACGGCGTCTCGATATCGAGGTCATAGAGCTTCTGGCCATCCACCATGGCCACGCGCAACTCTTCCCGTTGAGTTGCGTTCACCAACATGCGTTTCATAGATCCTCAGTGCAAACGAAGCGTGCACGGAGCGTCGGTATGCGATCTGCGTGGGACTGCGGCCGGCTGGAGCGCCGGCGGCGTAGGCGAGTGAAAGCTGAGGCGTTGCTCGATCCGTGAACCGACTTGAGTATTGTTCGCTACGGAGAGCCATCGCCTTACGCAGATTGCGGGTCCGAGTCCGGTCCGCTAACAGTGATGTTCCCGACACTGGCAGCTCGCCTTGATGAGCTACCGCCAGAATAAGGTTTCGGGTGCGACCGGCCTCTCGACCGGATTCACCGCATCCCGCACGGGTACTATAACATATGAGTCTTCGTGCTCAATTCGTACTCCGTTGAATCCGCCGCAAAAACCCCCCACCGGTTCCCGCGACAAGCCGAAGGTCCGTCAGCAGCCGATCGACGCCGAGACCGCGGGTCAGCGGCTCGACAATTTCCTGCTCGGGGCCTTGAAGGGCGTACCTCGCAGCCACGTCTACAGGCTCATCCGCTCGGGCCAGGTCCGGGTCAACTCGGGGCGTGTGAACCCCAAGTACCGGCTGGTCGAGGGCGACGTGGTCAGGGTCCCGCCGGTCGCCGCGAAGCCCGTGACCCCGCCGGTCGCCGCACCCGATGCCTTGGCCTGGCTCGCGGACCGCGTGCTCTACGAGGACTCGCGGATCCTGGTCATCGACAAGCCCGCGGGTCTCGCCGTCCATGGCGGCAGCAGCGTGAGTCTGGGCTGCATCGAGGCGCTGCGGCTGCTGCGCCCGGAGGCCAAGGACCTCGAGCTCGCCCACCGGCTGGACCGCGGCACGTCGGGGGTGCTGCTCCTGGCCAAACGGCGCAGTGCCCTGCGCGTGCTGCATCAGCTGCTGCGCGAAGGCGGCGTGGACAAGCGCTACCTGACGCTCGTGAAGGGACGCTGGCCGGAAGCGACGCTCGAGGTGGATGCACCCCTCGTGACGCGCCGCGTCAGCGGCGAGGCGCGGGTCAAGGTGGACCCGTCGGGCAAGCCGGCGCAGAGCACGTTCCGCGTGCTCGAGCATTACGGCAAGACGGCGTCACTGCTGGAAGTCGCCATCGCCACAGGCCGCACGCACCAGATCCGGGTGCACGCGAATCACGTGGGCCATCCCGTGGCCGGCGACGATCGTTATGGGGACGACGACTTCAACGCGTACCTCAAGACCTTCGGGCTGCAGCGGATGTTCCTGCACGCCCATTCGCTCGAGTTCGACTGGCCGGAGACGGGCGAGACGTTCTCGGTCAGCGCGCCGCTGCCGACGGATCTGCGGGACGTGCTGACTGCCCTCGAGGTCAGGAAGTCGGCCCCAGGGGGTCGAGGCCGAGCTCCCTGAGCGCGCGGGCCACGAAGATCAGCGGCAGGCCGACCAGCGCGGTCGGATCGGATGAGTCGATGCGCTCGAACAGGGCCACGCCAAGCCCCTCGGACTTGAAGCTGCCTGCGCAGTCGAGGGGCTGCTCGCGCTGCACGTAGTGTTCGAGGGCGGCGGTTGGAAGCGTCGCGAAACGGACCGCCGTCCGATCGACGTGCTCGAGCGTGACGCCGGTGCGCAGGTCGATGACCGCGACCGCCGTGTCGAACACCACGGTCTTGCCCTGACACGCCACGAGCTGCGCGACGGCGGTAGTGTGGTTGCCGGGCTTGCGCAGCAGCTGACCTGCCAGGGAGGCCACCTGATCCGAGCCGATCACGATGGCGTCGGTGGCCCGCAGGCTGCGCGCCTTGGCGAGCGCCAGCCGCGCGGCCATGGCAGCCGGGGCCTCGCCAGGGATGGCGAGCTCGGGTGCGTCCGGCGCCCGGGCCTCGAACGGCAGGCCCAGGCGGGCCAGCAGCTCGCTGCGGTAACGGGAGGTCGAGGCGAGGATCAGGCGGGGCAGTCGGGCAGGTTGGCTCACGTGGCGTAACTTGCGGTTTTGACGTCAGAAACACGGTCACATATGATGCGCCGCCTATGTCGGGCTCGCTGGACGCTTGGTACAGTCGGCGCGAACTGGAAGCGCTCGCCGACCGGGAGGGCGTGCTCAGCGGCGAGCTTCGGCTCAGCAGGCTCAGGCGACTGGTCGGCATGCTGTATTCCGACGCCGGCAGTGTAAGAGCGTCGCTGCGGTTTAGCCAACGGCGCGACGGATGGCTCGCAGTCGACCTCGACTACGCGGCTACGGTCGAGCTGGTCTGCCAGCGTTGCCTCGAGCCGTTCCGGCGCGAGCTCGCGGGCAGGTCCAAGATCGTGCTGGCCGATGCGGTATCGCTGCCGGCCACCGTGCCGGAAGGGTACGAGCCCTTCGAGCTCGAGGAAGGCCGGTTGTTGCCGGCGCTGCTGATCGAAGACGAGTTGATCGTGTCGATTCCGCTGGCGCCGAAGCACGAGCGGCTCGCAGACTGTGGTAGCGTGGCGCGCACACTGACCGTGTCGACGGAAGGGTCGGGTACGGAAGCAGGGACCGCCGAGCAGTAGGGATTGTTTCGAGGAGTATCGCAATGGCAGTTCAAAAGAGCCGCAAGACGCCCTCCCGGCGTGGCATGCGCCGAGCGCACGACAAGCTGACCGGCCCGACGTTGTCCGCTGACGCCACCACGGGCGTGACGCACCGTCGTCACCACGTGACGGCCGACGGTTTCTATCGCGGCAAGAAGATCTTCGAAGTTCCGCAGGAATCCGAGCAAGAGTAGCTCGCTCGGCCATCGCGGCCGCGAGCCCATCTCCTTCGGTCCTGAGTCGGCTGCCGATTCCAGTCGCTGATGAGTCGCAAGGTAACAATTGCCTTGGACGCCATGGGTGGCGACCGCGGCCCGGAAGCCGTCGTCCCGGCAGCGCTTGCCACGCTCGAGCGCGACGACTCCGTGAGCCTCACGCTTGTGGGTCTGCCCGAGGTCCTCGAGCAGGCGCGGCGCGAGGCGAACGATCGGTACGGCACCCGTCTCGGCTTCAAGATCGCCACGGAAGTCGTGACGATGGACGAGCCGCCCGCGGACGCATTGCGGCGCAAGAAGGATTCATCGCTGCGTGTCGCAATCGAACTCGTCAAGGAAGGTCAGGCCGACGCCTGCGTGAGCTCGGGTAACACCGGCGCACTCATGGCCACCGCGCGCTACGTGCTGAAGACGCTGCCCGGCATCGACCGGCCGGCGATCATTTCCTCGGTGCCCGGCCGCGAGCGGCCCACCTACATGCTGGATCTCGGGGCCAACGTCGGTTGCACGCCGCAGCACCTGGTCCAGTTCGCACTGATGGGGTCGGTCGTTGCCAGCGACATGCTGGACGTGGCGCGGCCGCGCGTGGGATTGCTGAACATCGGCGTCGAGGACATCAAGGGCAACGACGTCGTCCGCGAGGCCGGCGAGCTGCTCGCGAAGAGCGGGCTCAACTACATCGGTTTCGTCGAAGGCGACGGCATCTTCCATTCCGACGTAGATGTCGTCGTCAGCGATGGTTTTGTCGGCAACGTCGCGTTGAAGACGATGGAAGGCGTGGCCAGGCTGATCGCCGCGTTTCTCAAGGAGGAGTTCCAGCGCAACGCGATCCGCGGGCTGCAGGGGCTCGTTGCCCAGTCCGCGCTGCAGGCGCTGCGTGAGCGGCTCGACGCGCGGCGCTACAACGGCGCGAGCCTCGTCGGTTTGAACGGCATCGTCATCAAGAGTCATGGATCGGCCGATCAGTTCGCCTTCGAGAACGCCGTGAAGACGGCGATCGTGGAGGCCCGCAAAGGCATACTGGTCCAGATCGGCCAACTCATCGAGAGCCAGCCGCACTAATGTATTCACGCATCATCGGTACCGGCAAATACCTGCCGGAGAAGGTTCTGACCAACTTCGATCTCGAGAAGATGGTCGATACCACGGACGAGTGGATCCGGACGCGAACCGGCATCGAGCGCCGGCACATCGCGGCCGATGACGAGGCCACGAGCGACCTCGCGTACAAGGCGGGGCTCGCCGCGCTGCAGAGCGCAGGCCTTACGCCGGCGGACATCGACTTCGTGCTCGTGGGAACCACGACGCCCGACCTCATCTTTCCGAATGTCGCGTGTCTCGTGCAGGAGAAGCTCGGCATCCGCAGCGTTCCTGCGTTCAGCCTCGAAGCGGCGTGCTCGGGATTCCTGTACGCGCTGGTCGTGGCCGATCAGTTCATTCGCACCGGTCAGATTCGTCGCGCGCTCGTGATCGGTGCGGAGACGATGTCCCGGATCATCGACTGGACCGACCGCGAGACCTGCGTGCTTTTCGGTGACGGTGCAGGCGCCGTGATCCTAGAAGCCTCGGAAGAGCCCGGTATCATCTACTCGACTCTGGGGGCCGATGGGCGCTATCGCGAGTTGCTCTACGCCTCGAGCGGCGTGTCCACCCGGCATCGCGAAAGCGGCGACATTGCGGCGTTACGGATGAAGGGCAACGAAGTCTTCAAGGTGGCGGTCAAGACGCTCGAGAACCTGGTCGACAGGGTCGTGGCCGAGAACCATCTCGAGAAGGGCCAGATCGACTGGCTGATTCCGCACCAGGCCAACCTCCGTATCATCAACGCCACGGCCAGACGTCTGGAGATGCCGATGGAGCGCGTGGTCCTGACGGTCCGCGAGCATGGCAACACCTCCGCCGCGTCGGTCCCGATGGCCCTCGATACGGCGATCCGCGACGGGCGCGTGAAACGCGGGGATCTGCTGCTGCTCGAGGCTTTCGGCGGCGGATTCACTTGGGGGGCGAGCCTGATCCGCTACTAGGGCCGCAGGACTGCGGACTCGCGCTCATACCCTCCGGGCCTCGCATACGTATAATGGCCCGCATGGCCTCGAGGTTCCTGCCCGTCCTGTTGCTGCTGATGCTTGGCTCCACGGCCAGGGCGGCCGACTACTGGGTAACCGACAACGAAGAGGTCATCGGCGAGGTCAAGCACGTCAAGGCTCGCTACGAGGATACGTTCATCGCGCTGGCGAGGACGTATAACGTCGGCTTCGAGTCGCTGCGCCGCGCCAACCCCGGCGTCGATCCCTGGCTGCCCAAGGAAGGCACGGACATCACGATCCCGACGCGGTTCGTGTTGCCGCGTACGCCGCGCCGCGGCATCGTCGTCAACGTCGCGGAGCTTCGGCTGTACTACTACCCAGAGGACCCGGGTCCTCGGCCGGCCGGTGTTGCGCCCGACGCACGGCGCGTGATCACGCATCCGATCAGTGTCGGCCGCATGGACTGGCATACGCCTCTCGGTGTCACGAAGGTGACCGCGCGAGTTGCGAATCCGAGCTGGTATCCGCCGGACTCGATCCGTGCGGAGCACGCGGAGCGCAATGACATCCTGCCGAAGGTCGTGCCGCCGGGACCGGACAATCCGCTCGGGGCTTACGCGTTGCGGCTCGGGCTGCCGGGCTATCTGATCCACGGCACGAATCTGCCGTCCGGTGTCGGTATGCGCGTGACACACGGTTGTGTGCGTATGTTCCCCGAGGACATCGAGGTAATGTTCAACACGGTGCCGATCGGCACCATCGTGCAGATCGTGAATCAGCCCGTGAAGCTTGGTTGGAGCGCGGACGGCGGGCTGTATATCGAATCGCATCCGCCGCTGCCCGAGAGCAATATCGACGGCGAGAAAGTCGACGCCGTGAATGCGGCGCTCGAGAACACGCAGGAGTCGCCGCTCACGAGCCTGACGCGCGCGTACGTGGCTGCTTCGGAGCAGCGGCATATCGATCTGCGCTGGGATGTGGCGGAACGGATCGCCCAGACGGGGCTCGGAATTCCGGAGTTCGTTCCCGTCACGGGCAGCGCGCCCATCGCCGGCAACTGATACCACCCGCTTTCGTGAAGGCAAAAAAAAGCCGCCAAGGCATTTGGCGGCTTTTTTCGAAAGCCGGGTGCGGCCCTGAACGGGCAGTACCCTTGGATTTTCCTTACTTCTTCTGGCGCTGCTCGAACATGCGGTCGAGTTTCTGATTCGTCGCATCGCAGCACGCCTGGGCCGCTTGCGCAGCCTGCAGAGCCTGGTTCGCGGTGCTCTGGGCTCCCGAGGCGGCTTGCTGTGCCTGCGTCGCCGTGCGCTGCGCGGCATTCGCCGCGTTTTGCGCAGCCTCGGCAGTAGCACGAACCGCGTCGAGCTCTTCCTTGGTAACGCTCTTGCACGCAGTCACCATCGCGAAGCCGCCGACGATCAGCGCAGCGCGCATAGCAACCTGGAATTTTGTGGCCATTGAGTACCCCTGACTAATTGAGTGACAAACCGCTGTCATTATTTCCTAAAGCTCGCGCCACTGCAATTTGCAAAATTCGGTGCACGTCAGCGTCTTGTCAGCTGCGTTTGGGTGCACGTCGTTGTCGGTGCATTCGAGTGCCTGGCGGCATGTGCAGCATAACTGCGACACCCCCGAAAGAGTTGACTTGACCCGCTGTCCGGCAGGCTGTATATAGACACAGACTGGTTTTATATACAGGGTTCGAGAGATGCGCGAGCTCACTCCCAGGCAAAAGCAAATTCTGACGCTGGTTCAGAAAGTTATGCACGAAACCGGCATGCCGCCGACGCGTGCGGAGATCGCCAGGACGCTGAAGTTCCGTTCGGTCAATGCGGCCGAAGAGCACCTGCGCGCATTGGAGCGAAAGGGCGTGCTCGAGCTCCTGCCCGGCACATCGCGAGGCATTCGCCTCAAGGATTCATTGCGCGAGCAGATCGGGTTGCCACTGGTGGGGCGTGTGGCAGCGGGTCAACCCATTTTGGCCGAAGAGCATATCGAAGCGCGTTATCAAATCGATCCTGATCTGTTCAGAAAGCCGCCGCATTTTTTGTTGCGGGTTCATGGCATGAGCATGCGGGACGCGGGAATTCTGGACGGTGATCTGGTGGCGGTGCATCGAACACCGGATGTGCGTGCCCGGCAGATCGTGGTGGCGCGTCTGGACAACGAGGTCACCGTCAAGCGTTATCGACAGGAAGGGCACCGCGTCTGGCTGATGCCGGAAAACCCTGAGTTCTCGCCGATCCAGGTGGATCTGCGCGAACAGTCGTTGGCCATCGAGGGCATCGTGGTCGGTGTCGTTCGTGACTCGATGAAGTGATGGGCTAAGTGGCCAAGCGCTCCGGTGGATTGGGACGAACTGAATACGCGCGTTTGGCGAGGCAGCGGCGCCGCTGCGGCACGCGCGGTCATTTCGACCGGTTTTCCGGAACTCGATAGTTATCTGCCCGGAGGTGGTTGGCCCAAGGGGGCGATCACCGAAGTTTTCGTCGATGGCTACGGCATCGGTGAGCTCGCGCTGCTGATGCCGGCCATGGCATCGCTGACGCTTGCGGTACCCGCCAGGTCCAGGAAATGGATCGCCTGGGTAGCGCCGCCTTTCGTGCCCTATGCACCGGCTCTACAGCAGCACGGTGTCGACACCGAATCTTTGTTGATGATTCATCCTGCGCAGGGTAACAAGAGCCGCTTGTGGGCCGTCGAGCAGACGGTGCGCTCGGGGTCGAGTGCCGGGGTGCTGGCATGGATCACAGGCGCCGATGACGTGATTCTGCGGCGGCTGCAGCTGGCGGCCGAGGATCAGCAGTGCTGGACGGTGCTGTTCAGACCGCAGGCTGCCCGTCAGCAGCGCTCGCCGGCCGCCTTGCGGATCGTGTTGTCGCGTCACGCTGCAGTCACGCGGGTTCAAATACTGAAGTGTCGCGGCGCTCGCCCCCGCGTTCTCGATATCGAGCGGCCGCTGCTTGCGTCCGGGCCCAGGCGTGGTGTCGCAGAGGCGCGCCGGTAGTGATGGCACGCCATGGCGCACTCCCTGCATTCGATCGAGCTCGAGACACCGGGGGCGGCGGAAGCGCCGCACACGGGTGCCCGCCGGGAGCGCAATAGACAGCCGCTGTGGCTCGCCGTTTTCCTGCCGAATCTGGCCTTCGAAATTTTTCCGCGTGCGGTCTCGAACGTTCCTGCAGTCGTCGTCGAGCCGCAGCAGGCTCAAACCAGGGTCATTGCCGCCAATGCGAGCGCGCGAGCGGCCGGCATCGAACCAGGCAGCAGGCTCAGCACGGCGTTCGCATTGGCAGCCTCGTTGCAGGCGTTCGAGCGTTCGCCGCGGGCAGAGCAATCGAGTCTCGAGTCGCTGGCCGGATGGGCCGAGAGGCTCACCTCGCTGGTCAGTCTCGAGCCGCGGGAGGGACTGCTGCTCGAGGTGTCGGGAAGTCTGCGGCTATTCGGTTCGCTCGAGGCGATCAAGTCACTGCTCGCCGAAGAATTGACGCGACGCGCTCTCACGTTCCGGCTCTGCGTGGCCCCTACGGCAACCGCCGCGTCGTGGTTGGCTCGAGCGGCGGGAGGCGACGTGCATTCGTTGCACGACCTGGCAGGGAGCTTGAGCCGGTTGCCGCTCGCGGTCACACGCTGGCCCCGGGACGTGCAGGAGTTGTTGCGGGAGATCGGAGTGCGCACTGTCGGCGAATGCGCCCGTTTGCCGCGTGACGGATTCGCACGGCGTGTCGGCGTGACGTATCTGCACGAGCTCGATCGGGCTTTCGGCCGGCGAGTCGAGGTACGCGCCGGGTTCAATCGGCCGGAGCGCTGGCGCTCGAAGGTGGAGCTGTTCCAGGAGAGCACGAGCACCGAAATTTTCATGGAAGCCATCGAGCAGATGCTCGATGAGCTCGTTGCGGAGCTGCGTAAGAAGCAGCGCCAGATCCGCGAGCTCCGACTCGTGTTCGAGCACCTGCACCGTGCGCCTACGATCGAAAATTTCGACCTGCTCGAGCCCGTCCACGACCGGGAGCAGTTACTGCTCCTGATCAGGGATCGGCTGGAGCGGCGGCAGTTGCCGGTGCCTGCCATCGCAGTCCGGGTCGAGACCGGTGTGCTGGTGCCGCTCTCGATCGAGAGAACGGATCTCTTCGAGCGGGTACCGGTGGCCGCCCTGGCTCGCGCGTTGCTCGAGCGTTTGCAGGAACGGCTCGGTGTCACTGCGGTGTATGCCGTTCGACCGGTAGCCGAGCACCGTCCGGAAAGAGCGTGGGTGAAGCTGAGCGGGCAGATCGAGAATCAGACGTGCGGCAACGAGAAGCCGGAGCAGGACCGTCCGTTGTGGCTGCTGCAGCAGCCCGTTCCTCTGAGCTCCACTGCAGCTCGCGATCACTACCAGGGCTCGATCGAGATCTGCTCCGGGCCCGAGCGCATCGAAAGCGGTTGGTGGGACGAGCAGGACATCGCTCGCGATTATTACATCGCCATCAGCTCGCACGGGCAGCGGCTCTGGGTATTCCGCGACCGGCGTAGCCGCGTCTGGCATCTGCACGGGCTGTTCGGTTGAGGTGTACAGCCGATGGCCGACGCCGACAACGCCGCCGGTGGTTACGCCGAGCTTCATTGCATCAGCAATTTCTCCTTCCTGCGCGGCGCTTCCCATCCCGGCGAGCTCGTGACGGCTGCCGCCGCGCTCGGCTATGCCGGGCTCGCGATCACGGACGAGTGCTCCGTGGCGGGTGTCGTGCGTGCGTACACGGCAGCCAGGGAGTTGCCGCTCAAGCTGCTCGTCGGCAGCGAGATGACCTGTGCCGATGGTCTGAAGGTCGTGATCCTCGCAGAGGACCGCACGGCCTATTCGGCCTTGTGTACTGCGATCAGCCAGGCCCGTCGCGCCACGGTCAAAGGGAAATACCGCATCGGCCGCGAAGATCTGCACCGGTGCCTGCAATCGAACGGTCTCGTGCTCTGGTTGCCCGATGGCACGCCGCCGCAGGACCGCGCTCCCGTGGGGCGTTGGCTCGCGGAGCGCTTCGCCGGCCGGCTCTGGATCGCTGTCGAGCTCCTGAATGCCGGTAACGACCGGCACTGGCTCGCTGAGACCGAGGCTCTGGGTGCGGCGCTCGGAGTGCCGCTGGTTGCCGCCGGCAACGTGCACATGCACAGCCGTGAACGGCAGATGCTGCAGGACACGTTGACGGCCATCCGGCTCAAAACCCCGCTCGAGAGGCTCGGCACGGCGTTGCATTCGAACGCGGAGCGGTGTCTGCGTTCCATGCCAGAGCTGCTCCGGCGCTATCCGCCGGCCTTGCTCCGCGAGACGCTCGCCATCTGCGACCGGATCGACTTCTCGCTCGCGGAGCTTCGTTACGAATATCCGCACGAGCTCGTGCCTGCAGGGGAAACGCCGGCCGGCCATCTGCGCGCATTGACGGAGTCGGGATGCAAATGGCGGTGGCCGGCGGGTGAATCGCCCAAAGTCCGCAAGCTGATCGAGCACGAGCTCAATCTGATCGGCGATCTGCGCTATGAGGCGTATTTCCTGACGGTCCACGACATCGTGCGTCATGCCCGCAGCATCGGCATCCTGTGCCAGGGCAGAGGGTCCGCCGCGAACTCCGTCGTCTGTTTCTGCCTCGGGATCACCGAGGTCGATCCGGAACGAATGCAGACCCTGGTCGAGCGTTTCATCTCCAAGGAGCGCAACGAGCCTCCCGACATCGACGTCGATTTCGAGCATGAGCGTCGCGAGGAGGTCATTCAGTACGTCTATCGAAAATACACACGCGAGCGTGCCGCTCTGGCTGCGACCGTCATCACGTATCGGCCGCGCAGCGCCATCCGCGATGTCGGCAGGGCGCTGGGGCTCGATGAGCTCCAGGTCGCCTCACTCGCGAAATCGATGCAATGGTGGGACAGCGGCGTGGCCGACGGGCAGAGGGTGCGCGAAGCGGGGCTCGATCCCGCGAGCCCGAAGGTGCAACGCTGGTTGAGCCTGGCGGCATCGCTGCTCGGATTCCCGCGCCATCTGTCGCAACACGTCGGAGGTTTCGTGATTGCCGAGCGTTCCTTGCACGAGCTCGTGCCGGTCGAGAACGCCGCCATGCCCGACCGTACCGTGATTCAGTGGGATAAGGACGATCTCGAAGAGCTCGGCCTCATGAAGGTCGACGTGCTCGGACTCGGCATGCTGAGCGCCGTACGGCGCAGCTTCGAGCTGATCGAGAAATTCGATGGCCGCAAACTGACGCTCGCGACCGTGCCGTCGGAAGACCCCGGCGTCTACGAGATGATCGGTCGTGCCGATACGATGGGGGTGTTCCAGATCGAGTCGCGCGCGCAGATGGCGATGCTGCCGCGGTTGAAGCCCAGGAGTTACTACGATCTGGTCATCGAGGTCGCCATCATCCGCCCGGGCCCGATCCAGGGCGACATGGTGCATCCGTATCTGCGGCGTCGCTCGGGCGAAGAGCCGGTCAGCTATCCGAGCAAGGACGTGGAGCGAGTGCTCGAGCGCACGCTCGGCGTGCCGATCTTCCAGGAGCAGGTCATGCAGCTTGCGATCGTCGCAGCCGGGTTCACTCCGGGCGAGGCCGATCAATTGCGGCGCGCGATGGCGGCATGGCGTCGCAGCGGCGATCTCGAGCGGTTCGAGGAGCGGCTGATTCGCGGCATGACGCAGCGCAACTACAGCGAGGAGTTCGCGCGGCGCATCTTCAGCCAGATCAAGGGATTCGGCGAATACGGCTTCCCCGAGTCGCATGCCGCGAGTTTCGCATTGCTGGTATACGTGTCGGCGTGGCTCAAGTGCTACGAGCCCGCCGCGTTCTGTTGTGCACTGTTGAACAGCCAGCCGATGGGGTTCTACGCGCCGCAACAGCTCGTGCGCTCGGCCCGCGAGCACGGCGTAGAGGTGCATGCCGTCGACGTCGAGCGCAGCGAGTGGGATTCGTCGCTGGAGCGCAGCGCCGACGGCTCGCCGGCCGTGCGGCTCGGATTGCGTCAGGTCAGAGGGCTGGCGAGCGAGGCCGGTGGACGAATCGTCACGGCGCGCGCCGCCGGCCCGTTCGACGGCGTGCGCGACCTCGCCGCCAGAGCCGGTCTCGATGCCGGGGCTCTGGGTGCGCTCGCGTCCGCCGGCGCCTTGCGGAGCCTCGCCACGCACCGGCATCGGGCGCGATGGGAGGTGGCTGGCGTGGAACCGCCTCTGGCGTTGCTCGATCGGCCGCGGTTCAACGAGGCCCTGCCGCTGCTGCGGCGCCCCGGCGAGGGAGAGGATATTGCGGCCGACTATCGGCACGTGGGCGTCAGCCTCGGCAGGCATCCTCTCGAGTTGCTACGGGCCCGGCTGACCGGGCTCAAGATCAGCACGGCCCGCGAGGTCGCGGGGCTGCGTCACGGCACCCGGGTCCGGGCGGCGGGTCTCGTGATCACGCGGCAGCGGCCGTCGAGCGCCTCGGGGGTCACGTTCGTCACCCTCGAGGACGAAACCGGCTATCTGAATCTCGTGATATGGGAGCGGCTCGCGGAGCGGGACCGCAAGGTGTTGCTGGGCGCGGCGTTACTCGGAGTATCGGGTACGGTGCAGAAGGAAGGGGAGGTGTTGCACGTGGTGGCCGAGCGGTTGTTCGATCACAGCGATTTGCTCGGCAGGCTCGTCACGCGGTCGCGCGACTTTCACTGATCAGACGTCGTAATCTTCGAAATCCTCGAGATCGCGCTTGGCTCGCTTCTGTTCCATCAGCTCTTCGAGCCGCCGTTTCGCCGCGTGCTCTTTGCTCGCGTGCACGACGCCATCGACTTCGAGCTCGTGGATCAGCTCTTCGACGTTGATCTCTACCGATGGATCGCCGACGTTGTCGGTTTCCGCCGCGGGCTCGCTCTCTTCGGCCTCGGCCTCTTCTTCCTCGGCCTCTTCCTCGAGCTCTTCCTTTTCTTCTTCCGACTCTTTGACCTTGACCTTCATTCCTCCCTCCGATTGAGTCGGTGAACCGTCAGTCGCAGTCGGCGACTTTATAAACCTGCCAAAAAATGTTCGCAATACCCCCAAGACCGCGCTGTGAACGGCTACACAATGACGAGAAAATGCTGTTGCGCCGCGCTAACGCGCGAGCTGACTGATCTGGAAAATCGGCAGCAGGATCGCCATGACGATGGCCAACACGACGAGGCCCATGACGACGATCAAGAGCGGCTCGAGCACGCTCAACATCGTCGCGAGCAGGCTGTCCATTTCGCTTTCCTGGTGATTGGCCGCACGTTCGAGCATGCTGTCGAGCTCGCCGCTGGCTTCGCCGCTCGAGATCAGGTGAACGCTCATCGGGGGGAACAGCTTGGATTGTCCCAGGGCCCGGCCGATCGCACCGCCCTCGCGCACGCGCACAGCTGCTTCCTCGACCGCCGAGCGCATGGGAAGGTTCGCGACGACCGATGCGCTGATACGCAGTGCCTCGAGCGCCGGTACACCGCTCGCCGTCAGGATGCTGAGCGTGCGCGTGAAGCGTGCCGTGTTCAGGCCGCGGGTGACGCGCCCGAAAATCGGCGCCTTCAGGAGCCACCAGTGGACGCGGCGGCGGATTTCCTCCCGCCGCAGGAGTCGCGTGACCGTATAGAAGATCACCACGATGGCGCCTACGAGCAGCGGCCACCAGTGCTGCAGCCCACTCGACAGCGCAATCAGTGCGCGCGTCATGATCGGCAGCTTCTGGCCCGTGGTTTCGAACACGCCGACGACCTTCGGCACCACGTAGACGAGCATCAGCGTCACGATGAACAGCGCGATCGTGGTCAGAACGATCGGATAGACCATGGCCCGGCCGACTTTCTGGCGGAGTCCGTGCCGCGACTCGGTGTAGTCCGCCAGCCGCTCGAGGACGGCGTCGAGCTGGCCGGCCTGCTCTCCGGCCGTGACGGTTGCGCGGTAGACCGGCGGAAAAGCATACGGAAACTCGTCGAGGCCGGCGGCCAAGGAGTGACCCTCGAGGACCTTGGCGCGGACGCCGAGCACGATGCTCTTGAGCCTTGGCTTCTCGGTATGCTCGCTGACTGCGAGCAGGGCCTCTTCCAGTGGCAGGCCGGCCTTCACCAACGTGGCCAGCTGGCGCGTGAGCAACGCCAGATCGAGACCCGAGATGCCCTTGAACAGCGAGAACTGGCGGCGCGACCTTCGTTCCTGAGCTTCGACCTCGGCGACCTCGACAGGCAGCAGCTGGCGGTCCCGCAGCAGCTGGCGGACGTGCTTCGGCGTGTCGCCTTCGAGAATGCCCCGGTGTTCTTTGCCGCCGGCGTCGACCGCGACGTACTGGTACGCGCCCATCAGTCGGCCTGCGTGACCCGGAAGACCTCTTCGAGCGTCGTGATGCCTGCCAGAACCTTGCGGATGCCGTCCTCGCGGATGCTCGGCGTCATCGTGCGGGCATAACGCTCGAGCTCGTGCTCGCCGGCGCCGTCGTGGATCATGGTCCGCATCGTGTTGTCGACCTTCACGAGCTCGTAGATACCCGTCCGGCCCTGGTAGCCGCGCTCCGCGGTCGGCGCGCGATACAGCGTCGGCGGTGTCGCGGGGTCGACGTTCAGCAGCCGGCACTCGTATTCACTGGCCTGATAGGGGATGCGCGTGGCGGGATCGAGCACGCGCACCAGGCGCTGTGCCAGCACGCCGATCAGGCTCGACGACAGCAGGAAGGGCTCGACGCCCATGTCGCGCAGACGCGTGACCGCGCCCACGGCCGTGTTCGTGTGCAGGGTCGACATCACGAGGTGACCCGTCAAGCTGGCCTGCACGGCGATCTCGGCTGTCTCGAGGTCGCGGATCTCGCCGACCATCACGACGTCGGGGTCCTGGCGCAGGATCGCGCGCAGTCCGCGCGCGAACGTCATCTCGACCTTGGTGTTGACCTGCGTCTGGCCGATGCCGTCGATGTAGTACTCGATGGGGTCCTCGACCGTCAGGATGTTGCGCGTGAGGTCGTTGATGCGCTCGAGCGCGGCATACAGCGTGGTGGTCTTGCCGGAGCCCGTCGGGCCGGTCACGAGCAGGATGCCGTGCGGCCGGTGCACCAGTTCGTCCATCGCGGCCTGGTCCTCGTCGAACATGCCCAGGTTCGCGAGAGTGAGCCGGCCGGCCTCCTTGTTCAGCAGTCGCAGCACGACGCGCTCGCCGTGCCCCGAGGGGATCGTCGACACGCGGACGTCGACCGCGCGGCCCGCGATGCGCAGCGAGATGCGGCCGTCCTGCGGCAGCCGCTTCTCGGCGATGTCGAGCTTCGACATGACCTTGATGCGGGATACGACGAGCGGTGCCACGGCACGCTTCGACTGCAGTACCTCGCGCAGCACGCCGTCGATGCGGAACCGCACGGTCATCCGGTTCTCGTACGGCTCGATGTGGATGTCGGACGCGTTGTCCTTGACCGCCTGGGTCAGCAGCGCGTTGATCAGGCGGATGATCGGCGCTTCATCGTCGCTGTCGATCAGGTCCGACGGCTCTGGCAGCTGTTGAGCGACCGCGAGCAGATCGTTCTCGTCGTCGAGGCCCTCGACCATCGTCATGGCGGCGCCGCTCTCGTACGCGGCCTGCAGCGAGGCATCGAAGGTCTGTCCGTCCACTTCCGCGAACGTGACCGGCGCCCCGGCGTACCGGCGCACCTCGGCAAGGCTCTGCGGCTGCGTGCCGGTACGGTAGATGGCGTGGATCACGCCGTCGTGGGTGTCCTTGATCAGGACGCCGTGCCGTTTCGCGAATGCGATCGGCAGCGAGCGAACCGCAGGCGGAGCGGCCGCGCCGACCGTCCCCGCCGCGGGCTCGCGGTTACCGGGATTCGCTGCCATCGGTGGCGGGGGGCGTGGGCGCAGGCGCGACTTTGGGCCGCTCGGGCGCAGGCTCCGGGAATGGAGGAACTTCCGGCCGATCGCCGTTGCGGATCAGCGGCTTGTTGCTGTCGTTCATCTCGCGCTGCAGTTCCTGCACGTAGCGATACTTCGCGTTCGTCTGGAACCGCGAGTCGGCTTCGTCGTGCAGGATGACGGGGCGGATGAAGACCATCAGATTCGTCTTCGACCGCTCGGTCTTGCGTGCGCGGAACAGCCAGCCCAGGCCCGGGATGCGGCCGAGGCCGGGCACGCGCTGCTCGTTGTTGCGCATCTGATCGTCGATCAGGCCACCCAGGATCAGCATGTCGCCGTCGTGCACGAACACGGAAGTCGTGATCGTCCGGTTGTTCGTCACGAGGTCCACGGCGCCCGTGGCGCCGGCGCTGATGCTCGAGGTCTCCTGCTCGATCTTGAGCTTCACGCCGTTGCCTTCGTTGATCTGCGGCGTGATCTTGAGCTTCGTGCCGACTTCCTGGCGCTGGATCGTCTGAAAGGGGTTCACCGTGCCGACGCTCGCGCTGCCGGTGTTCGTGAACTGGCCCGTCACGAACGGCACCTGCTGGCCGACCTTGATCTCGGCCTCCTCGTTGTCGAGCGTGACGATCTGCGGTGTCGATACGACGTTCGTGTCGGCGTCGCCGCGCAGCGCGTTCAGGAGTGCGGCCCAGCTCGTGCCGCCGTCGCGCAGACGGCCGATGGCAGCCGTGATGCCCTGCGGGATCGACGCGGCGCTCGGCGCGGTCGTCGTGCCGCTCGGTGTGGCGAGCTGGGTGATGCTGCCGGTGGTGCTGCTGAAGTTCGTGACGCCGAGCGCCTTGTCGCCGGCGGCGCCGTTCAGCAGCCAGGTCGTGCCGATCTGCGCGGCCTTCGATTCGGTGATCTCGACGATGATGGCGTCGACCTGCACCTGCAAGCGCGGGATGTCGATCTGATTGACGACGGCCAGCATGTCCTGGCGGATGCGCTCCGGCGCGTTGATCACGAGCGCGTTCGTCCCGGCGTCGGCCCAGATGGTGACGGGACCGGTGTTCGCGCCGGCCGCCTCGGCGCCCGCGGCGGGCTTCGCGCCGGCACCCCCACCTCCACCCCCGCCGCCGCTCGCACCGAACTGGGCCTGCAGCTTCGTGGCCAGGTCTTCCGCGTCGGCGTAATTCAGGTAGCGCACGAGCGTGTTGCCGCCCTGTGCCGTCGGCGTGTCGAGGTGGGCGATCAAGGCCTTGTAGCGCAGCCGGCTCGGTCCCGTGCCCGCGAGCAGCACGCTGTTCGTGCGCGTATCGGCGATGACCTGGATCGGCGGCGTGCCGCCGGCGGCCTGGGCCGCCTGATTCAGCGAGCTCAGCATGCGCACGACCTCGTCGGCCGAGGCATTCTCCAGTGGCACCACGTCCACGTCTTCCGTGCCCGCCTGGTCCATGCGGCGGATCAGGCTCAGCACGCGCTGGATGTTCTGGGGGCGGTCGGCAACGATCAGTGAGTTCGACGTCGCGTGCGCGGCCAGATGAGCCGACTGCGGCAGGAGGGGGCGCAGGATCGGCACGAGCTGGGCGGCGGCGATGTTCTCGAGCATGATCGCCTGCGTCACGTAGTCGGAGCCGGAGCCGAAACGCGCGTTGGCGTCGGGGACAATCTGGATGGCATCCCCGGAGTCGAGCGCCACGAAGCCGTGGACCTCGAGCGCGGACTGGAACAGACGGTAGAACGCCTCGGGCGTCATCGAGGCGTTCGAGAGGATCGTGACCTGAGCGCGCACGCGCGGGTCGATGATGACCGGCCGGCCGATCACCTGCTGCACCTGGTCGGCCACGACGCGGATGTCCGCATCGCGGTAGTTCGGTGTCAGCCGCGGCCCCTGTGGCTGCTGCGCCCACCCGGGGTGGCCGCAGAACGCGCCAAGGGCGGCGGCAATGGCAAAGGCGGCAAGCTTCGGCAGCCGGTGCGCCGGCGCCGGCCGCCGGTGTGCACCCGGGCGGCCGCATTGGCGCTGCAGGAGATGGTTCACTCGCGTTTCTCCTGCAGCTTCTTCAGTTGCGTGGTATCGATGACGAGGGTCTGCGGCGTGCCTTCGCGCAGCACGGTGACGTTGGCTTGGGTGGACTCGCCGAGTGACTCGAAGACCTGCAGGCCTTGGCCCGGATCGTTCAGGACGGTGCCGTTGATGTCCGTTACGACGTCGCCAGGCTGGAGGCCCAGCGCGTCGAACGTCGCGCGATCCTTGCCGGGGTTGACGCGAAAGCCGACCACCTTGCCTTCCTGCACGTGCGGCGCGAGGCGCACGATGTCCGTCAGTCGCGAGGCGTTGTCGCTGATGACCTGCCGAAGGGATCCGTTCGGCTGTGTCGCCGCCGGCGGCAGGGCCGGCGTGCTGGGGCGCGGGGTGTTGGCCGACAGCTGCTCGGGCAGGCGCAGTGCCTCGAGCGTGCCGTTGCGGTTCAGCAGCACGCGGTCGGCCTCGACCGCGTGCAGGGTGGCGCCGTCCGCGTTGTCGATGGCGTCGCCCACGTGATAGGTCTTTTCCGGTCCCCGGTTGGCCGAGATGATGGCCTGGCCCTTCGGGCCGCCGGCCAGGATGCCGGTCAGCGTGAGGCTCAGGGTCGTCTCGGGCGCATCCACGGCCGCGGTGACCGGCGGCGGCGCTTCCTCACGTGCCTCGCCGAACAGGTGCGAGTTGGTCAGCGTGCCGAGCTCGGCCGACGGCCGGGCCTGGGAGGTGGCCGCCGGCCGCGCGGACGGAACCGTCGGGGGGGCACCGGGGACCAAGCTCCAGGTGATGCCGGAGAGCTGATAGGCGATGGTCACGACCAGCGCCGCCGTCACGGCGGGCGCTACGTAGCGGTTCATGGTCGTGAGCCACTGCTCGGGCGGTTGCTCAGTCCAATCGACGAGTCGCTTGGCGACATCCATTAGTGAATGCTCGGTCCCGCTCAGCTCACGCACAGTTCGCCATCATAGGGCAGTCGCACGATGTGTAACAAGTGACTGAATTTGCTGATACTGTCGACTACGGCACAGTTGTCTTCGGCGACTGCGGCTGCAGTGTTCCGGCATCCGTTTGTGTTGTTCAATTGACCGGTCTCCGTCGCTAGAATTCCCGTCAGCATGGCAAACGAGCACACCAGGATCGAAAGGGGCGATGGCCATGGCCTGGTGACCGAGGAGGCCAAGCCCCGCCTGAAGCGCCCACCGCTTTATCGCGTAGTTCTGTTGAACGACGATTACACGCCGATGGAATTCGTCGTTCAGGTGCTCGAGAAGATCTTTTCGCTCGACAGGACGACGGCGACGCGGATCATGTTGGAAGTCCATACGAAAGGAAAGGGCGTTTGCGGTGTCTATACGTACGAAATCGCCGAGACCAAGGTCGCCCAGGTCACCGGCTTGGCACAGCAACACCAGCATCCTTTGCTCTGCACCATGGAAGAGGCCTAAATGCTATCCAGCGAGCTCGAGTACTGCCTGAACGATGCCTTTCAACGCGCCCGCGAGGCGCGGCACGAGTTCATCACCGTCGAGCACCTGCTGCTCGCGCTGCTCGACACGCCAGCGGTCATCGAGACGCTGAAGGCGTGCGGGGCCGACCTCGCGCGCCTGCGCAAGGAGCTGAAGGCCTTCATCGACGAGTCGACGCCGCGGTTGCGCGGCGAAGACGAGGAAGTCGAGGTGCAGCCGACGCTCGGCTTCCAGCGCGTGCTGCAGCGGGCGGTGTTCCACGTGCAGTCGAGCGGCCGCAAGGAAGTGACTCCGGTCAACGTGCTGGTCGCGATCTTCAGCGAGAAGCAGTCGCAGGCCGTCTACATCCTGGGGCTGCAGGACGTGACCCGCCTCGACGTCGTCAATTTCGTGTCGCACGGCGTGCCGAAGGTCCACGAGCCGAGCAAGCCCGAGTCGGAGGACGCGGCTCAGGACGGCGAGCGCGGCGCCGATGCGAATCCGCTCGAGCGTTTCACGACGAACCTCAACGCATTGGCCCAGGCCGGCAAGATCGATCCCTTGATCGGCCGGCAGGCCGAGATCGAGCGCACGGTCCAGATCCTGTGCCGCCGCCGCAAGAACAATCCGCTGTTCGTCGGCGAAGCCGGCGTCGGCAAGACCGCGCTGGCCGAGGGGCTCGCCAGGCTGATCGTCGAGGGCAAGGTCCCGGAGATCCTGCGCAATTGCACGGTCTATGCGCTCGACATGGGTTCGCTGATCGCGGGCACGAAGTACCGCGGCGATTTCGAGAAGCGCCTGAAAGGCGTGGTGGCCGGGCTGAAGAAACAGCCGGGCGCGATCCTGTTCATCGACGAGATCCATACCGTGATCGGCGCCGGGGCGGCGTCCGGGGGTGTGATGGACGCGTCGAACCTGATCAAGCCTTTGCTCGCGAATGGCGAGCTGCGTTGCATCGGCTCCACGACGTACTCCGAATTCCGTGGCATTTTCGAGAAGGATCACGCGCTCGCGCGTCGCTTCCAGAAGATCGACGTGACCGAGCCGTCCGTTGCCGAAACGGTCGAGATCCTGCGCGGGCTCAAGAGCCGTTTCGAAGAGCATCACGATGTCACGTATACCGACGAGGCGCTGCGCGCCGCGGCGGAGCTGTCGGCCAAGCACATCAACGACCGGCACCTGCCCGACAAGGCCATCGACGTGATCGACGAGGCGGGCGCGAACTGCCGTCTGCAGCCCGAAGGCAGCCGGCCGCGCGTGGTCGACGTGGAGCTCGTGCAGAGCGTCGTGGCCAAGATCGCGCGCATTCCGCCGAAGACCGTGTCCGCGTCCGACCGCGACGTGCTGCGCAACCTCGAGCGCGATCTGAAGCTCGTGATTTTCGGCCAGGACCGCGCGATCAATGCGCTCGCATCGGCGATCAAGATGTCACGGTCGGGGCTCGGCGACGAGCGCCGCCCCGTCGGCTCGTTCCTGTTCTCGGGGCCGACGGGCGTCGGCAAGACCGAGGTTACGCGCCAGCTCGCGCTCACGATGGGTGTCGAGCTCGTGCGCTTCGACATGTCCGAGTACATGGAGCGGCATACCGTGTCGCGCCTGATCGGCGCACCACCCGGCTACGTCGGGTTCGATCAGGGGGGGCTCCTGACCGAGGCCATCAACAAGCATCCGCACTGCGTGCTGCTATTCGATGAGATCGAGAAGGCGCATCCCGAAGTCTTCAACCTGCTGCTGCAGGTCATGGATCACGGCACGTTGACGGACAACAATGGGCGCAAGGCGGACTTCCGCAATGTCACGATCGTGATGACGACGAACGCGGGTGCGCAGGAGGCCAGCCGTGCTTCCGTCGGCTTCACGACCCAGGACCATTCGACCGACGCAATGGAGGTTCTGAAGAAGCTCTTCTCGCCCGAGTTCCGCAATCGGCTCGATGCCATCATCCAGTTCGACCCGCTCGACGCACAGTCGATCGCGCGCGTGGTCGACAAGCTGGTCGTCGAGCTCGAGACACAGCTCGACAAGAAGGACGTCACGATCGAACTCGATCCTGCCGCGCGCGACTGGGTCGCGGCCCGTGGCTACGATCCGAAGATGGGCGCGCGCCCGATGGCGCGCGTGATCCAGGAGCACATCAAGCGCCCACTCGCGGAAGAGCTGTTGTTCGGCAAGCTCGCCGCTGGCGGGCACGTGCGTATCGAGGTGGGGCCGGACGGCCAGTCGTTGCAGCTCACGGTCGAGCCCACCGTGCGCGAGCTCGAGCACTTGCCGGAGTCGGGCGAGGGCGGCTCTGCGCGCCGGTCGCGCAAGGGCGAGCGACGGGAAAACGATCTGGCCGAGCAGCAGGACTCGGGCGATGCAAAGTGATCGAACGCGCGCCGGTCAGCGCGCGCGGTAGGTGATGCGGCCCTTCGTGAGGTCGTACGGTGTGAGCTCGACGGTCACCGCGTCGCCCTTCAGGATGCGGATGTAGTGCTTGCGCATCTTGCCGGAGATGTGCGCCGTGACGACGTGGCCGTTCTCGAGCTCCACACGAAAGGTCGTGTTCGGCAGTGTTTCCACTACCGTACCTTCCATTTGTATCGCTTCTTCTTTTGGCATTCAGCAACAGCTCGGCAGCCCCGCGGGCGGCGCATTGTTGCATAAGGGCAGCAAAGCCGGCAAACGGCCGTGGAGCCCATTGCCGGCCGCGGCTCAGGCCCAGCGATGCGGGGTGCCCGGGGGCTCGCAGAGCTCCGCCACCAGCTGAAGGAACTCCGCGCGCCCGAGGTTCGTGGCGCCCAGGCTCAGTGTGTGGGCGGAGGCGACCTGGCAGTCGATCAGGGCGAATTCGCGCTCGCGCAGGAAGCGCACTGCATGAACGAGCGCCACCTTCGACGCGTCCGTGGCGCGGGCGAACATCGACTCTCCGAAGAACACGCGGCCGATGGCCACACCGTAGAGCCCGCCGACGAGCACGTCGCCGCGCCAGGTCTCGAAGGAGTGGGCCCAGCCCAGCCGGTGCAGGCGGGTGTAGGCCGTCGCCATGTCGCGTGTGATCCACGTGCCATGGCTATACGAGCGCGGGGCGGCGCAGCCCGCCACGACGTCGTCGAAAGCGGTATCGACACGGCACTCGAAGCCGCCGTTGCGCAGCGAGCGGCGCAGGCTTCGTGAGACACGCAGACCGTCGGGCCACAGCACCGCCCGCGGATCGGGACTCCACCAGAGGATCGGCTGGCCTTCCTCGTACCACGGGAAGATGCCGCGTCGGTAGGCGGCCAACAGGCGCTCGGGTGTCAGGTCGCCGCCGGCGGCCAGCAGGCCGTTCGGCTCGGTCAACGCTTCCTGCGGCGGGGGGAAGTCGGCGGCGGTCGAGCGCGACAGCCAGCGTAGTGCGCGCATGGGTCCGTCACGGCTCCGGAATCACGAGCGGGCTCTCCTGAGGCGGTGCCTCCCGGTACGGCACGTGCTCGTCGAGCTCCGTCATGTAGGCATCGACATGCCGTGTTTCGCGGCGCAGGAACTGGGCGACGGCGGCGTGGAAGTCGCGGTCGCGCAGCCAGTGGTACGACCACGTGGCCTGTGGCGTGAACCCGCGGCTGATTTTGTGCTCGCCTTGCGTGCCCGGCTCGAATTTCTGCAACCCGTGGCGGATGCAGTACTCGATGCCCTGGTAATAGCAGGTTTCGAAGTGCAGGCTGTGAAAATCCGCGACGCTGCCCCAGTAGCGGCCATACAGCGTGTCACGGCTGCGAAAACAGATGGCCGTGGCAATCGGCGTGCCGCGGTGACGTGCCAGCACGATGACCAGTCGCTCGGGCATCGTCTGCGCAATCTCCGCGAAGAGCTCGCGGTTCAGGTACGGCGGGCGGCCATGCAGCTCGAACGTGCGCGAATAGCAGTCGAAGATCGTGTCCCAGTCGGCGGCCGAAGGCTCGTCGCCGCGCAGATGCTCGAACGTAATCCCGGCTTCGGCGATGCGCCGCCGCTCGCGCTTGGCCTTCTTGCGTTTGGCGGAGCTGAACCTGCCGAGGAAATCGTCGAAATCGGCATAGTCGGCGTTGTGCCAGTGGAACTGGCAACTCTTGCGGGCGAGAAAGCCCTCGGCATCGAGCAGCTGCGTCTCCTGCTCCGTGGGGAACAGCACGTGCAGCGACGAGGCGCCGAGCGCAACGGCGGTTTCGCGCGCGGCTCGCAGCAGCTCGCGGGCGACGGCAGGCTGCGTGTCCTTGCGCAGCAGCAGTCGCGCGCCGGTTGCCGGCGTGAACGGGACCGCGGCGACGAGCTTCGGATAGTAGCTGCGACCGGCGCGTTCGTAGGCGTCCGCCCAGCTCCAGTCGAACACGAATTCGCCGCGCGAGTCGTACTTTATATAGAGCGGCAACGCGCCCGCGAGCCCGTGCTCGTCGCACGCCGTCAGGTAGGCCGGCACCCAAGTCGTGCCGGGGCCCACGCAGCCGCTGCGCTCGAGCGCCGTCAGGAACTCGTGCGCGAGGAACGGGTCGTCCCCGACGAGCGCGTTCCAGGCCGGCGCCCCGATCGCGGTGAGGCTCGACAGCTGTTCCATTCGCAGGCGCATGGCGTCGAGTGTGCCCGCCCCGGGTGCCGGCCGTCGAGTTGCCGTGGCGGGGCGGGGTAGAGCGCTGGGGGCCTGATTCGCGCGATGGACTAGGCGGGGCTCTGCTTATCAGTATAATCATCGAATTAAGTCAATTTACTGTCGCGCCACTTGAATAAAGCCAAGGCCAGCACGCTCGAGACGTTCTTCGTGCCGCGAATCCGCGGGCTGCGCGAGTCGGCGTTCTGGGTGCTGGCGGGCGTCAGCATCATCCTGTTGCTCGCACTCTTGAGCTACAGCCCCGTGGACCCGGCGTTCAGCGTCGCCGGCGGCAGCGATACCGTCGTGAACCGCATGGGCCCCGCGGGGGCATGGTTCGCCGACATTGCGTTCGTGCTCTTTGGCGCGACGGCCTATCTGTTCCCGGTACTGGTGCTGATCGCGGGCATCTTCCTGTTTCGCGGCGAAGAGTTGCCTGATCGCACGGCGCAAATCTGGCGCGGCGCGGGTTTCCTGCTGACGATTGCCACGAGCTCGGGTCTCGCGACGCTGCACTTCGCGTCGCCGGGCATGCGCGAGACGGCCGGCGGCATCCTGGGTCAGGTCGTCGGTCGCGGCCTCGAGTACGGGCTCGGCATGCTCGGCGCCACGGTGCTGTTGCTCGTGCTGTGGCTCGCGGCCGTGTCGATCGCCACCGGGGTGTCGTGGCTCGCGATCATGGATCGGACGGGCCGCGCCGTGTACTGGGGTCTCGCCGAGCTGCACGCGTGGATCGGCGAAGCCCGCATCTGGTGGGCGGGCCGGCGCGCGAAACTGCAGCGACAGGAAACCGTGAGCAAGGTGCGCGCCAGACCCAAGAAGGAAGCGCCGCGCATCGAACCGGTCATCGAGAAGGTCGAGGTCAGTGCGCGCGCCTCCGAGCGCATGGAGCGCGAGCGTCAGGTGCCGCTGTTCGAGCCGCCGCAGTCGAACGAGCTGCCGGCGTTGTCGCTGCTCGACGATCCGCGGCCGAAGGAAGGTGGCTACTCGGCCGAGGCGCTCGAGGCCATGTCGCGTCTCGTCGAGCTCAAGCTCAACGATTTCGGTGTCGAAGCCGAGGTCGTGGCCGTGCATCCTGGCCCGGTTGTCACACGCTTCGAGCTGAAGCCGGCGGCCGGCGTCAAGAGCAGCCAGATCAGTGCACTCGCGAAGGACCTCGCGCGCTCGCTCGCGACCGTCAGCGTGCGCGTCGTCGAGATCATTCCCGGCAAGCCGTACGTAGGTCTCGAGATCCCGAACGAAGTGCGCGAGATGATCGCGCTCGGTGAGATCATCAAGTCGCAGGCCTACGACGAGCTGAAGTCGCCGCTCACCTTGGCGCTCGGCAAGGACATCGGCGGCGCGCCGGTCGTGGCCGACCTCGCGCGCATGCCGCACCTGCTGATCGCCGGTACCACGGGCTCCGGCAAGTCCGTCGGCCTGAACGCGATGGTGCTGAGCCTGCTGTACAAGTCGACGCCCGAGCACGTGCGGCTGCTCATGATCGACCCGAAGATGCTCGAGCTGTCGGTCTACGAAGGCATTCCTCATCTGCTCGCGCCCGTGGTGACGGACATGAAACAGGCGGCGAACGCGCTGCGCTGGTGCGTGGCCGAGATGGAGCGCCGTTACGCGCTGATGGCGGGCCTCGGCGTCCGGCATCTGTCGAGCTACAACAAGAAGGTGTCCGAAGCCATCGAGAGCGGCAAGCCGCTGCTCGATCCTACGTTCAAGCCCGAGCAGGAGGGCGAGAAGGCGCCCGAGCTGCAGACCCTGCCGTTCATCGTCGTGATCATCGACGAGCTGGCCGACATGATGATGATCGTCGGCAAGAAGGTCGAGGAACTGATCGCGCGGCTCGCGCAGAAGGCGCGCGCTTCGGGCATTCACATGATCGTCGCCACGCAGCGGCCGTCGGTGGACGTGATCACGGGCCTCATCAAGGCCAACATCCCGTGCCGCATCGCGTTCCAGGTGTCGGCCAAGGTCGATTCGCGCACGATTCTCGATCAGATCGGCGCCGAGCACCTGCTCGGCCACGGCGACATGCTCTATCTGCCGTCCGGCACCTCGATGCCGGTTCGCGTGCATGGTGCGTTCGTGTCCGACAACGAGGTGCACGCGGTCGTCAAGGCGCTGCGTGCGAGCGGCAAACCGAACTACATCGACGACGTGCTGGACGGTCCGGCGGGCGACGTGCCGGGTCTCGAGCCCGCGCAGGGCGGGGGTGCGCCGGGCGAGTTGGACGGGGAGCAGGATCCGCTCTACGATCAGGCCGTGCGCATCGTCACCGAGACGCGCAAGGCCTCGATCTCCGGCATTCAGCGGCGCCTGAAGATCGGCTACAACCGTGCGGCGCGCATGGTCGAAACCATGGAAGAGGCTGGCATTGTCGGAAGTCTGCAGACCAATGGATTCAGGGAAGTCCTGGCGCCGCCGCCTCCTGCGGCCGATTGAGCTCGGGCTCCTCGCTCTGATCGCAGCTTTCGGCGTGGCGCGGGCGCAGCCCGCGGCCGAGGGCAATGCCGCGGCCGGCATCGCGACGCTCGAAGCCTTCCTGAGCGACGTCCATTCCCTGACCGCCGATTTCAAGCAGGAGCTGTGGACGGCCGATCACCGGCTGCTGCAGACGGAGACGGGCACGTTGTCGCTGCGGCGGCCGAACCGGTTTCGGTGGGTATACGCCAAGCCGACGCAGCTCACCGTGGTCGCGGACGGCAAGCAGCTGTGGATCTACGATGTCGAGCTCGCGCAGGTCACGGTGGCCCCACTCGATACGACGGTCGAGTCCACGCCCGCGATGCTGCTCAGTGGCGATCGCAACGTGCGCGACGGCTTCGACGTCGTGCGGACGGACACGTTCGACGGTCTCGACTGGATCAAGCTCGTCCCGAAGACCGGCGGCACGGATTTCAGCTCGGTGCTGATCGGTTTCAAAGGCAAAGTGCCGCAACGCCTGGAGCTCGTCGATGGCCTGAATCAGGTCACGCGCATCGAGCTCGAGAATCTGATCGTGAATCCGGACGTGGCCGACGCAACGTTCGAGTTCAAGCCGCCGGCCGGCGTGGACGTCATCGGCGGTCAGGGCTGATCGCGCTTGTTGCAGCTTCGTCACCCCAGAGTCTGGTTGGCGCTCGGCTGGCTCATGGTCGCCGGGGTCGTAATCGCGAGCCTGGTGCCGGCCAGGACGGTCGAGTTCCTGGTCGGCGACCTGAACGACAAGCTTGAGCACAGCGTGGCCTACGCCGCGCTGATGGTGTGGTTTGGCGGCATGTTTCGCAAATCCCTTCAAGTCTGGATCGGTATGGTGCTCGTCGTGCTCGGCGGCGTGATCGAGTTGCTGCAGGGGCTCACGCCGACCCGGACTCCCGACGTGCTCGATCTGGCGGCCGACTCGATCGGCGTCCTGATCGCGCTGGCGCTGTCGCTGACGCTTCTGCACGGCTGGTGCCAACGCATCGAGCGGCTGTTCGCCGTAAGATAGCGCTCATGCTCGATCCAAAATGCCTTCGTCAGGACCTCGATGCCGTGGCTGCGAATCTCGCGCGCCGAGGGTTCACGCTCGACCGGGAGCGTTATCTCGCGCTCGAGACCGAGCGCAAGGATCTGCAGGTCAAAGTCGAAGGGTTGCGCCAGACGCGCAACGAGCGCTCGAAGGCCATCGGACGCGCGAAGGCCGCCGGCGGTGACGTCGAGGCGCTGAAGCGCGAGGTCGGCGAGCTCGGCGACGCGCTCACGAACGGGGAGACGCGTCTTACCGCGCTCGCCGCGGAGCTCGACCTGTTCCTGGCCGGGCTGCCGAATCTCCTGCACCCATCCGTGCCCGAAGGCGCGGATGCGAACGCCAACGTCGAGGTGCGGCGGTGGGGCGCGCCGCCGCGATTCGCGTTCGCACCGCTCGATCACGTTGCGCTCGGCGAGCGTCTCGGTCTCATGGACTTCGACGCCGCGTCGAAGCTGTCCGGCGCGCGCTTCGTCGTGCTCAAAGGGGCGCTCGCGCGCCTGCAGCGCGCGCTCACGCAGCTCATGCTCGACGTGCACACGGGCGAGCACGGCTACAGCGAGACGTACGTGCCGTATCTCGTCAACGACAAGGCGCTGTTCGGAACGGGGCAGCTGCCGAAGTTCGCAGCCGACCTGTTCGCGCTCGAGGGCGAGAACAAGCTGCGCCTGATTCCAACGGCCGAGGTGTCGCTGACCAACCTCGTGGCCGACTCGATCGTCGAGGCGGATCGCCTGCCGCTGCGGCTTACCGCGCACACGCCGTGCTTCCGCTCGGAAGCGGGTTCGTACGGCCAGGACACGCGCGGAATGATCCGTCAGCATCAGTTCGAGAAGGTGGAGCTCGTCCATATCGCGAAGCCGGACGAATCCTATCGCGAGCTCGAGATCCTCGTGGGCAACGCCGAAACGATCCTGAAAAAGCTCGGTCTCGCGTACCGCGTCATGGCGCTGTGCGGCGGCGACACGGGTTTCGGTTCCGCCAAGACCTACGACATCGAGGTCTGGCTGCCTGGTCAGAACAAGTACCGCGAGATCTCGTCCTGCAGCAACTGCGAGTCGTTCCAGGCGCGGCGCATGCAGGCGCGCTGGCGCAATCCCGAGACCGGCAAGCCCGAGCTCGTGCACACGCTGAACGGCTCCGGCCTCGCCGTGGGTCGCACGCTGATCGCCGTGCTCGAGAACTACCAGCAGGCCGACGGCTCCGTCGCGATCCCCGAGGTCCTGCGCCCGTACATGCGGGCGGAGCGTATCGCGCCCCTCTGAAGCCCGATGCTTTGCCCCTCGCGCACCAGGGCATAAGATGAGCCGGTCTTCCGGGGGGGTGGCAATGAACAGACGGGACGCGCTGACGATGCTCGCTGCGGGTACCGCGATGGTCGCGGGGTGGCCGGCGCTCGGGCAGCAGGCGGGGGGTAACGTGCAGCCGAAGGTCGTCCGCAAGGGCCGCATCAAGCAGGGCCTGTGGAAGACCACGTTCGGCGAGGACAGCAAGCTCAGCTTCGACGACATGTGTCGTGAAGCGGCTCGCCTCGGTGCCTACGGGTTCGACCTGATCGATCCGGCCGAGTGGCCCACGCTGCGCAAGTACGGGCTCGCGCCGTTGCTCGCGGGTGCGGGCCCGGTCACGTTCGACAACGGCATCATCCACGCCGACATCCACGACGACCTCGAGAAGGCGCTGCGGCCCTACATCGACAGCGTGGCCGCAGCCGGCGTCAAAACCATCATCACGATCGGCGGCAAGCGCCGTGGCATGGAGTACGAGCGCGCGGCCGACAACGCGGTCGCGTTCCTGAATCGCGTGAAGCATCACCTGGAGGACAGAAACGTGGTGCTCGCGGTCGAGAACATGAACAACCGCCGCACCGATCCGCGCTTCGGCCGCGAGGATCAGGTGTTCGGCCACTGGGACTGGGGCACGGGTGTGTGCGAGCGCGTGAACTCGCCGAACGTGAAGATCGTGTGCGACCTGTACCACCTGCAGATCATGGACGGTGACGTTGCGGAGCACCTGCGCAAGTCGATCCGGTGGATCGCGCATTTCCACACCGCGGGCATTCCGTCGCGCAACGAGATCGACGGTACGCAGGAGCTGAACTACCGGTTCATCGCGGAAGTCATCGCGTCGCTGCCGTTCAACGGCTACGTGAGCCACGAGTGGCGGCCGGCACCCGGGCACGATGCCCTGAAGAGCATCGCGGAATGCATGGACCTCATGGACGTCTGAGGCCACGCGCACAGTCACTCGCAATTTTCATTCGGGGGAACGTCATGCCTATCTCGATCCTCGGCGGCCGTGGTGTCGCCCGTGTCGCCGCACTCGGCGTCGCGTTGACGTGTTTCGCAGCGAGCGCGGCACCGCCCGAGCTGCCCGAGGGCTACATCAGCGGGGTCGTGACCAGCAGCCGCGGCCCCGAGGCCGGCGTGTGGGTCATCGCCGAGACGACGGAAACGCGGACGCCGATGATCAAGATCGTGGTGACGGGCGACGACGGTCGCTACGTGCTGCCGCAGCTGCCGACGGCCACCTATTACGTGTGGGTGCGGGGCTATGGGCTCGTCGATTCGCCCAAGGTCAAAGGCCGGCCCGGCGATACGGCGCTGAACCTGACCGCGACGCTCGCGGCCACTCCGGCCGAGGCCGCGAAGGTCTATCCCGGCAACTACTGGCTCTCCCTGCTGCAGCCGCCGCCGAAGAGCGCTTTCCCGGGTACCGGCGAGAAGGGCAACGGTATTCCGCCGGCCATGGAGTCGCAGGCGCACTGGATCTACAACATCAAGAGCGGTTGCAACTTCTGCCACGAGCTCGGCACGCAGATCACGCGCACGCTGGGTCACATGGACCATCTCGGCTTCAAGACGCCGGAAGAGGCGTGGGTCTATCGCACGCAGCTCGGCGTGCGCGGCAGCTCGATGGCCGGCACCATGGCGCAATGGGGCACGCAGGCGGGTGCCAAGGTGATGGCGGACTGGACCACGCGCATCGCGAACGGAGAGGTGCCGCCGCAGCCGGAGCGCCCCGCCGGCATCGAGCGCAACGTCGTCGTGACGCTCTGGGACTGGGGCAACGCGCAATCGTTCATGCACGACGAGATCTCGACGGACAAGAACGACCCGACCGTGAACGCGTACGGCAAGGTCTACGCGGCCTCGTCCGGCCACGGCCGGCTCACGGTGCTCGATCCCGTGGCGAACGACACCTACGAGATCGTGATCCCGACGCGCGAGGATCCGCGCAAGGTGTCCACGCGCTTCCCGCCGCCGGCCATGCCGTCGAACTTCTGGGGCATGGAGCACGTGTGGGGCAAGGAGAACCCGGCCGATCCGCACAACCCGATGATGGATCGCAAGGGCCGCGTGTGGTCCACGTCGAAGATCCGCGAGAACGAGCCCGACTGGTGCAAGGAAGGCTCGAGCAACAAGTTCGCGAAGTACTATCCGTTGACGTTCAGCAACCGGCAGGCTTCGGTTTACGACCCGGGCACCGGCAAGTTCGAGCTGATCGATACCTGCTTTGCCACCCACCATCTGCAATTCGACAACGACGCGGATCAGACCCTGTACTTCAACGAGCTGCTGGGTCCGATTCTCGGTTGGGTCAACACGCGCGAGTACGACCGCACGCACGACGAGCAGGCCACGCAGGGCTGGTGCCCGCAGATCGTCGACAGCAACGGTGACGGGAAGATCACGAAGCCGTGGAACAAGGCCGGCGGTCCGATCGATCCGAAGCTCGATACCGAGGTGCGCTACAACCTGTACTCGATCATTCCGAGCCCGGTCGACAACTCCGTGTGGGGCGCGTCCGAGGATTTTCCCGGCTATATCGTCCGCATCGATCGCGGCAACAACCCGCCCGAGACCTGCGTGACCGAGGTGTACAAGGTGCCGGCGCCCGGCATCGATCCGCGTGGCATCGACATCGACAGCAACGGCATCGTGTGGACGGCGCTCGCGGCCAGCAGCCACCTCGCGAGCTTCGACCGCAGCAAGTGCAAGGTGCTGAACGGGCCGCGCGCGCTGGCCGGCACGCATTGCGACGCAGGCTGGACGCTGCACGTGACGGACGGGCCTCGCTTCAAGGGCACCGACATCCCGTCGGATTTCCATTACTTCAACTGGGTGGACCAGCACAACGCGTCGGGGCTCGGGCTCAACACGCCGTTTGCGACGGGCTCGAACTCGGAAGCGATCCTCGCGCTCGACCCGAAGACCGGCAAGTGGCTGAAGTTCCGCGTGCCGTATCCGCTCGGGTTCTACCACCGCGGCATGGACGGTCGCATCGACGATCCGGCGGCGGGCTGGAAGGGCCGCGGGCTCTGGGCCAACTACGGCACGCACCTGATCTGGCACACCGAGGGCGGCAAGGGCGCAGTCGGCAAGGCCGTGCACTTCCAGATCCGGCCGGACACGCTGGCGCACTGAGCGGCGCCGAACACCGGGGCCGTCGCGTCAGGCGCGCGGCGGCTCCGGGTCGAACATCGACCGCAGCGTGTTCGCGAATTCCTGGAATCGCTGCTTCGGCGTTTTCTTGATCCTGATATCGGCACCGCCGAACAGCGCGATGCCCTCGATGATCAGCGTCGGCGCGTCGGGATCCGACGGCGAGCCCGCGCGATTGTCCACGCCGCCGAAGATGCAGATGGCCTTCGATTTGACGCGCATGCCTTCGTGCACGCGGAAGCTCGCGCCGCCGAACATGCAGAACATCATGATGCGCGTCGTCCTGGCCGTGAAGCGCGCGTTGCTGAAATCGAGCTCGCTGCCTCCGAACACGTTGATCAGCTTGATCTCGCCGGGCACGTCCCACGCCCCTCTGCGGGTCGTGCCGCCGAAGACGTTGATCATGTGCTCGACCTCGTCGGCAGTAGCCGTCGGCTCCACGCGGATGCCGAGCTCGGCCTTCTTCTGCGCCGTGTAGTCCGTGTCCGCTTTCAGATCGAGGTCGCGCGTGAGCTCCACGAGCTGCTCGGTCGATTCGGCGTCGAGCGCCTGGTCGAGCCGGCGCTCGAAGGCCTCGCGCGACAGGTGGCCGTGGCCGTAGTTCATGATGAGCTGGTCGACGGTCTGCTCGCGGAGAGCTTCGATCGGCCGGTCCTGCGGAGTGACGGGCATGCGTGAACCTCGTGGGCTGCGCTGACCAGGCGCATGAACCAAGCTGTGCGCCCGAGAGAATAGGCCCGGCCAATCCGCGGCGCAACCGCATTGCTCACTTTCGCGGCGACGGCCCGGCCAGTCCATATTCGGTATGATCCGGCCGGGCTCGAGCTTCCGGGAGTCGGTCGATGCGGTTGCAGGACAAGGTGGCGCTCGTGACGGGCGCGGCGCGCGGCATCGGCGCCGCGATCGCGGAGGCCTTCGTGGCCGAAGGCGCGTTCGTGCTCGTGACCGACATCGACGACGCGGCGGGCGAGAAGCTCGCCGCGCGCTGGCCACGGAACGCCGCGTATCGCCGCCTCGACGTGCGTGTCGAGGGCGACTGGGCGGCCGTGACCACGGCGGTCGTCGCCGAGCGCGGCCGGCTCGACGTCGTCGTGAACAACGCGGGCATCACCGGGTTCGAGGTGGGCTTCGTCGCGCACGATCCCGAGCACGCCGCGCTCGCCGACTGGCACGCCGTGCACCGCACGAACCTGGACGGCGTGTTCCTGGGCTGCAAGCACGCGATCCGCGCGATGCGCCCGCGCGGTGCGGGTTCCATCATCAACGTCTCGTCGCGCTCGGGGCTCGTCGGCATTCCCGGCGCCGCGGCGTATGCGTCGTCGAAGGCCGCGGTGCGCAATCACACGAAGACCGTGGCGCTCTATTGTGCCGAGCAGGGACTGAACGTCCGCTGCAACTCGATCCATCCCGCGGCGGTGCTGACGCCGATGTGGGAACCGCTGCTGGGGCAGGGGCCGGAACGCGAGGCCCGGATGCGCGCCTTCGTGCGCGACACGCCACTGAAGCGCTTTGGCCGGCCCGAGGAGGTCGCGGCCGTGGCCGTGCTGCTCGCGTCCGACGAGGCGGCCTACATGACGGGTGCAGAGCTCCACATCGACGGCGGCATCCTCGCGGGCGCCGTCGCCGCGCCGGCCGGCGGCGCTGACGGTCACTGACACTACCACTCTGCGAGCCGCTGCGGTTGGGGGTGGTGGCGATCCCTTGGTCGCGGCCCCGCGGTTCGGGTTATCTTATCGGGCAATCAACAATCCCGTGCGTCGCGGGTGATCTCGGGGGGTAGTGCATGAGCTCTGGACACGATTTCGGGCGCCGCGGCATCGACCGCCGCTCTTTCCTCGGTGCGAGTCTCGCCGCGGCGGGTGCCGGCCTGGCTTTCGGCGGCCTGCCGCTGACGTCGCTGGCGCAGGACCGTCGCCTGACGACGGTCGGGGGCACGGCGAAGACGAAGTACGGTCAGGTGCGCGGCCTGCTGAAGGACGGCGTGCATCAGTTCTGGTGCGTGCCGTACGGCGCGCCGACCGGCGGCGCGAACCGGTTCATGCCGCCGCAGAAGCCGGCTGCGTGGAGCGGCGTCAAGGATCATTTCGAGATCACGTGGGCCGCGCCGATGGAACCCGGCGGCGTCGAGCCGGCGCCGGTCGTCACGGCGTTGAACCGCCTGACCCCGCAGAGCGAGGATTGCCTGTCCGTCAACGTGTTCACGCCGGGTGTGGACCGCAAGCGGCGGCCGGTCATGGTGTGGATGCACGGCGGCGGCTTCTCCGCCGGCTCCGGCAACTATCTGCTGTACGACGGCACGAACCTCGCCAAGAAAGAAGACGTGGTCGTCGTCGCGGTCAACCACCGGCTGAACATCTTCGGCTTCCTGCACCTCGCCGACCTCGGCGGTGAGAAATGGGCGGGTGCGACGAACGTCGGCATCCAGGATCTCGTGGCCTCACTGCAGTGGGTGCACGACAACATCGAGAACTTCGGCGGCGATCCGGACCGCGTGACGATCTTCGGCCAGTCCGGCGGCGGCGGCAAGACGACCACCGTCATGGCTATGCCGTCGGCGAAGGGCCTGTTCCACCGCGCGATCGCGCAGAGCGGCTCCGCGTTCCGCGGCCAGTCGGCCGATGATGCCACCGCGGGCGCCGAGCAGCTGCTCGCGCGCCTCGGCATTCCGAAGAACCAGCTCGAGAAGATCCAGCAGATCGACTGGCACGACATCCAGAAGGCGTACTACGCCGAGCCGCGCATCGCGCGTCTCGGCAACGGCCCGGTGATCGACGGCAAAGTCCTGCCACGGCATCAGTGGGATCCCACGGCGCCGTCGTACTCGGCCAACGTGCCGTTGCTCGCGGGCTCGGTCGAGAACGAGAACGGCTGGCTCGGGCCACCGCCGTACGAGCTCGCGGACGCCGAGATGCAGGACCGCTTCACGAAGCGGCTCGCCAACGGCGACGCGGCCGAGGGCCAGAAGCTGCTCGCACTCTACAAGCGGCTGCACCCGACCACGCGCAACCAGATGCTCTGGCTCATGGCCGAGGCCGACGATCAGCGCCGCGCGAGCGCGCAGGCGCTGTGTCGCCTGAAGTTCGAGCAGGGCACGGCCGCGAGCTACCTGTACTTCTTCGACTGGCAGTCGCCGGTGCACAACGACCGCATGGGCGCGTACCACACGCTCGACATCCCGTTCGTGTTCTACAACATGGACATCGGCGCCTCGATGACGGGCTCGGCGCAGGAACGCTACCAGCTCGGCCACGTGATGAGCGCGGCGTGGGCCGCGTTCGCGCGCACGGGCGATCCGAACCACGCCGACATGCCGCGCTGGCCGAAGTTCGATCCCGGCACGTATCCCACGATGATGTTCGGGTCGACGGTGCGCGTGGCGAACGATCCGAACAAGGAAGAGCGGCTGGCGCTCGCGGCGCTCAGGCAGAAACGCTCGTCGTAAATCGCGGCAATCTCCGGGGGGAGCTATGCAAGCCAGAAGAACTCTCGTGACGGGCGCGGCGGCGTTGTTGCTCGCCGCGCTTTGTGTAGCGCACGCGCAGGACCGCAAGACGAAGGACGCCTCGGCCGAGGAGCAGGCCAAGCTGCCGACGCCACAGGTCGAGCTGCCGCCGAAGCCGTTCAAGACGGCCGAGGAGCACTACAAGTATCTGCTCGAGAAGGCGCATGGCGGCACAAAGCACACCATGAGCACGATCCCCGTGTGGGACGGTCTCTGGGCGGCCGGCAACAACACCATGCCGGGTCTGTTCCTCGTGAACGGCTCGCTGTCGAACGCGTGGAAGCCGGGTGCCAAGGTCAAGCTGGGCGTGCTGACGCCGCCGTACGAGAAGCAGTTTCTGGAGCGGCGCGCGCAGGTGGAGAAGTTCGGCGAGCAGCTCTACGACCGGCTCACGAACTGCGAGCATCCCGGCGTGCCGCGCTGGCTCTGGGAGCCGTACGTCAAGGAGTTCGTGAACATGCCGGATCAGTCCTGGCTCATGAACGACATGATGGACGAGACGCGGCGCATCTACATCGGCGCCGAGCACATCAACACGGAGGCCAAGCACTTTCCGCTCGGCGACAGCATCGGCTTCTGGGACCACGACAAGCTCGTGATCTGGACCAAGTGGGTGAACCCGGCGGACTACGTGCGCGGCATGCCGCTCACCAGCAACCAGTTCGAGATGGTCGAGACGTGGCAGGAGAGGCGCGGCCCGGCCGGGCAGCGGCAGCTCGTCACGCAGGTCACGTTCTACGATCCGTTGGCGCTCGTGCAACCGCTGTCCGCCGTGTATACGCACGATCAGCGGCCCGATCTGAAGAAGGCCGGCGTGCGGATCCGTTCGTGGGAGTGCGAGTCGAGCAGCAACTCCTACAAGGCGGCGGACGGCAGCACGCAGTTCTATCTGCCGGGCGATCCGCAGTACAAGAACCCGCGCGGTACCACGGACTTCCCGGATCTGCCGGGGCAATCGCTGAACCCGATCTTCGACGCGCAGTAGCTTACGATTCAGAGGACACGCACATGAAGAATCCGATTGTCGTCGTTGCCGCCGCAGGCGCCCTGGCAGCGGCCGTGCCGGCCCTGGCCCACCACTCGTTTGCGAGCTACGACGTATCGCAGCAGAAGCTGGTCGAAGGCACGGTCACGCAGTGGAACTACAACAACCCGCACAGCTGGCTCATGATCGAGGCACTCGACGCCAACGGCGAGATGAAGACGTGGAGTTTCGAGGGCGCCGCGATCGTGCACGCCGCGCGCCAGGGCGTGAACGGCACCACCTACAAGAAGGGCGAGAAGGTGCGCGTCGTGATGCACCCGATGCGCGACGGCCGCAACGCCGGCGCGCTGTGCTTCGTCGTGAAGGAAGACGGCACGTTCACGCGGCCGAACGACGGCATCTGCGATTCCGAGGCCGTGCACGCACGCTGGGAGCAGAAGGGCTGGCTCGCGAAGGACGCCAAGAGCCTGAGCGTTCATCCCGCGAACGACTGACGCACGGGTCGCGACCCGTACGGGAACGTGCCCTCGGGGTCGAGGGCACGTTCGCCGCGACTACTGGATTGGCGGCTTCTCCCAGCCCTGCTCGAAGTGCTTCTCCCAGTTCTCGGCCCACGGCCGGCCGAAGTAGTCGATGTAGCCGTCGTCGGCCGGCGTGAGCTGCGTCGGACGGCCGTCCGCGTCGTTCACGATCGTGCTCTGCACGCGGCACTCGACGTACGTGTAGCGGTGCTGCGGATCCTCGATGCCGGCGGTTCGCGCCCACGGCGTGACGACGTGCAGCGGCTTCACGAAGGCTTCGGGGTCGTAGAACGTGGCGTCGACGCTCAGGCCGCCGCTGGCCGCCGGCGTGAACACCTCGATGACCTGTAGCTTGTCGCTGTACTCGAACATCGAGTGCGACATCGTCCACGACTGCACGTTGGCGGTCCAGACGACGAGCTTGTCGCCGTCCCAGAAGCCCACGCTCTCGCCGTACCACTGCGGCACCTTCATCGTGTGCGGCTGGTCGATCAGGATCTTGCGGATGAAGTTGTCGGCAACGCCCGTGGTCAGCTGCACTTCGTGCGGCGTCACGAGCACCTCGATCTCGTTCAGCGAGAACTCGGCCCACCACCGCATCAGGCCCTCGGGATAGCAGAACGCCGCCATCCATTGCGGCGCGTTCGTCACGGCCTCGTGGTAGTTCATCTGGGTCATGCGCTGCTGATATTCCGGAGTCAGCACGGAGATCAGCGTGGCGGCCTGCAGGTTGCGGCCATAGGTCCATTGATCGTCGCGCCCGCCACGCCGGTACCATCCGTCCCAGTCCGGCGGCAGCTTCGCGCGCGAGTACTTCGTCGGCCCGCCGCGGGCGGTTGCGGCCGCCCGCAGCGCCTCGAAGTGCTCCTTCGCCGTCTTGTACGGATACGGGCTCACGATGTCGCTGACGGGCCGATCCACGTTGCAGTCGCCCCACCTGGCGCCGCGGTGCTGGGCCCACGTGTCGGTGAGCTGACGTGGTGTGTTGCAGCGCGTGTAGCGCTTGTCGGTCCAGTACTTGCGATCGAGGCGGTAGTTCTTCGTCGTGAAGAGATCCACGGGCAGCGGCTCTATGCCGGCCGGCGGTGTCTGCGCCGCCACCCCGGCGGCGCACACTGCAACGATCAGCGCGGCCAGGGCATGGCACGCGGTCAAGGCTCTGCGGGTCATGGCGAAGCGATCCCCCTCATCGGCTGCCTCCGCGAAGTCTCTCACAAAGGCGCCATCTGATAGCATTCCCCGCCATCGCGCACCGGGGCGAGTCCCGGTGTGCGCCAGGTCGCAGATGCGCGCAGCCGTGGCGGTTGGCCGCTCGGGCAGCGCCTGCGGTTCTCAAGAAATCCCGTCTGCCTGCCGACCAAGGGCCGTGGCCACGGCCGGGTGGAAGCAGACGCGAGGAGGCCGGATGCACGCTTGGCTCAGCAGGCTCGACCGCTACTTCCCGGTCCGCTACACGGTCTGGTCGCTCAGCGTGCTGCTCACGCTCGGTTTCGCGGTCTACTGGTGGTGGACGGGCATCGGCGACGTCGCAGCGATTGCGTGCGCGGTGCTGGTTGCCGTCGGTGTCCGCGACATGCTGCAGGACCAGCACTCGATCCTGCGCAATTACCCGCTGATCGGTCATCTGCGCTTCCTGCTCGAGTTCGTTCGCCCGGAAATCCGGCAGTACTTCATCGAGAGCGACAACGAAGAGACGCCGTTCTCGCGTCAGCAGCGCTCCATCGTGTATCAGCGCGCGAAGGCCGAGCCCGACAAGCGGCCGTTCGGCACGCAGCTCGACACGCAGGCCGAAGGCTACGAGTGGATCAATCACTCGTTGGTACCGACGAACATTCCGTCACACGATTTCCGCGTGACGATCGGCGCGAGCAAGAGCTGCACGCAGCCCTACAGCGCGAGCGTCTTCAACATCTCGGCCATGAGCTTCGGCGCGTTGTCGGGCAACGCGATCCTCGCGTTGAACGGTGGAGCGAAGAAGGGCGGTTTCGCGCACGACACGGGTGAGGGCTCGATCAGCCCCTACCATCGCGTGCATGGCGGTGACCTGGTCTGGGAGATCGCGTCGGGCTACTTCGGGTGCCGCGACGAGCGCGGCCGGTTCGACGAGCAGAAATTCGCGCAGAGCGCGCGTGACGGCCAGGTCAGGCTGATCGAGATCAAGCTGAGCCAGGGCGCGAAGCCCGGCCACGGCGGCGTGCTGCCCGGAGCCAAGGTGACGGCGGAGATCGCGGCCACGCGCGGCGTGCCCCCGGGAGTCGATTGCGTGAGCCCGTCGAGCCATTCGGAGTTCTCGACACCGGCAGGATTGCTGCAATTCCTCGAGCGGTTGCGGCAGGCTTCCGGTGGCAAACCCACGGGGTTCAAGTTCTGCGTCGGTCATCCGTGGGAGTGGTTCGCGATCTGCAAGGCCATGCTCGAGACCGGCATCCTGCCGGACTTCATCGTCGTCGACGGCAAGGAGGGCGGCACGGGCGCCGCGCCGCTCGAGTTCGTGGACCACGTCGGCACGCCGCTGCAGGAAGGCCTGCAGCTCGTGCACAACACGCTCGTGGGGCTGAATCTGCGCGACCGCGTCAGAATCGGCTGCAGCGGCAAGATCATCAGCGCATTCGACGTCGCGCGTGCGATGGCGCTCGGCGCCGACTGGTGCAACTCGGCGCGCGGGTTCATGTTCGCGCTCGGCTGCATCCAGGCGCAGAGCTGCCACACCGGCAGTTGTCCCACGGGCATCACGACGCAGAGTCCGCTACGCCAGAAGGCGCTCGTGGTCCCGGACAAGCTGGAGCGCGTGTACCGGTTCCACCGTCATACACTCGAGGCGTTGCGCGAGCTGACGCAGGCCGCAGGGCTCATGCACCCGAACGAGTTCAGCCCCATGCACATCGTGCGCCGTGTGTCGCACAGCGACGTGCGCCTGCTCGCGAACACGCTGCCGCAGGTCGAGCCTGGTGCTCTGCTCGCGGCCAGCGAAGGCCGCGGGCCGTGGCCGCACAACGTGTTCGCGCTGTACTGGCCGCGCGCCACGTCGCGCAGCTTCGCCGCGGCCTAACGCGGCCGGGCGGCCGTCACTGGCATTCGATGTCCACCTCGTCGTGGACGAAGCTGCCGCGCAGCTTGCGGCCGAGCGCGGTGCCGGCGTCGCTCGCGGGGTCGACATACAGATACGAGCGCTCGACCGCGCGCTCGACGAACAGCTGCTGCAGGGCTTTGAGTGCGGCCGTTGCATGGCCCTGGTGGCGGAACGCGGCGGGCGTGTACACGAGTCCTATTGCGGCGAAACGCGCTGACTCGCGCACCACGCCGACCATGCAGCGCGGCTGGTCGTCGACCCAGAAGTACAACCGCCGGGCGGCCGCGAGCTGGCTGCAGAACGTGCCATCGAACGGCGTGCCGGGGCTGTCGAGCGACAGGGCGGCGCCCCAGCTGCGCGCGAGCGCGACTTCGTCGCGGCCCGCGAGACGCAGCACGCCCGGGGCGGCGGGTGCCGGCAGGTCGTTCGGCAGCGTCAGCAGTCGCTGGCGGGCGGTGACTCGCCAGCCGCCGCCGCGCCGCGCCGTCCACGCGGTCGCGAGTGCGCCCGCCGTCGGCTCGGGACCGCTGAATCCCGACACCTTCGCGTACGTGGCCGCGACATCCGCGGCCAGTGGCTCGATGGCCGAGTCCGGCAGCGCCGTCACGCCGACGTGGAAGGGAGGCGTACGGTAGCAGCAGCCGACGATCGCGCCGTCGTCTTCGAGCGTGACCCAGTAGGTGGGCCGTTCGTACAGGGCGTCGTTGCCCTTCGCGTTGCGCGCGCTCTGCAGCGCCATGCCGCGCTCGACTTCCCGGTCGAGCAACCAGGTCTCGGCGCGCTCGAGCAGCGCTCGTGAGTCGGCGTGACGGTGAATCTGCAGCATCGGGGTGCGAGTCTACCGCGAACCCGCCGCGTGCGGTGGCGCTCGCCCACGGTCACTCCACGTATATAGTGGCGCCCATGGCACGCAAACGCATGGAAGAGCCCGAGCCCGACGAGTTGCTCGAATCCGCTGCCGACGACGAGGAGGAAGAGACCGAAGGCCGCGGCCGCGGCAAGCGCAAGCGAGAGAGCCACGAGATTCGCGATCTCGGTGTGGAGCTCACGCATCTCGCTGCCGACAAGCTCGCGGCTCTGCCGCTGCCGGAGGTGTTGCGCGATGCAATCGTCGAAGCGCGGCGGCTCACGAGCTTCGGCGCGCAGCGTCGCCAGGCGCAATTCATCGGCAAGCTGCTACGGCGGCTGGACGCCGATGCCCTCGGCGCCGTGCGCGCCGCGGTGCATCTCGATCGTTCGCAGGCCGCGCGCGCAACCGCGCTGCTGCATCGGGTCGAGCGCTGGCGTGACGCTTTGATCGACGACGATTCGGCGCTCGAGCGCTGGCTCGCGGAGTTCCCCGCCACGGATGCGCAGCAGCTGCGCGCGCTGATCCGCCAGGCGCGAAAGGACGCGCGCACCGGGCAGCAGCCCGGCGAAGCACCGCGGCAGGGACGCGCGTATCGCCAGATCTTTGCGCTCGTGCGGGGCGCGCTCGTGGCGGGCACCGACGCCGCGGTGGATCAGTAGTGGGGCGGAACCTCGTCCGTCGGTTGCGGCGGCTCCGGGGCGGTCAGCGTAAGGACGCGATCGACGAGCTGGCGAAGCCGGGTTTCGAGCTGCGCGATCTGCCGCTGCTGCCGGTACATCTCGTCGCTGAGCGTCAGAAGCGCCTGGTCCTGCTGGGCGAGCCGGCTCTCGAGCTCGTCGATGCGAGCGGTTGCGCGTTGCAGTTCGTCGTTTGGCTGGGTCATGGGATCGATCGCGTGGCGCCGTGCGCCGCTACTATGCCACGGTTGCCGTGCCCGTAGCCGCAGCGGGTCAGTTCCGCTATCGTTGCCGGCCCGAGCATTGAGGAGAGAGAAGATGCCGCAAGCCCAATGGTCCACGCCGCCGGCGATGCAGATCGACGCGACGAAGAACTACAAGGTGGCGATCGAAACGAATCGCGGCACGATCGAGCTCGAGCTGTACCCGCAGCACGCTCCGCAGACGGTCAACAACTTCGTGTTCCTCGCGAAGCAGGGGTTCTACGACGGCGTGAAGTTCCACCGCGTGATCGCGGACTTCATGATCCAGACGGGCGACCCCACGGGCACCGGGCGCGGCGGCCCGGGGTATCGGTTCGCAGACGAGTGCAAGGGCAATCCGTTGAAGCACGCGCGTGGCGTGATCTCGATGGCAAACGCCGGCCCGAACACGAACGGCAGCCAGTTCTTCATCACGCACGTCGCGACGCCGCACCTGGACGGCCGGCACACGGTGTTCGGCAAGGTCACGAGCGGTCTCGACGTGGTGGACGCGATCGAGCAGGGCGACGTCATGCAGAGCGTCACCGTCGGCGACTGACGCGGTACCGGCTGCAGCCGGAGCGCCACCACCGTGGGTCGCGGCGCCTCAGCGGGCGGCCCGCACCCAGTCGGGCGGCTCGGGCTCGCCTTTGGGTGGCAGGCCCTTCGTGCGCGACCAGCGATGAATCCACGAAAAGCCGTTGTTGCCGGCGTAGTCGTCCGGCAGCGAGTATGCCGGATCCGCCAGCGCTTCATCGAGCGACACGAACGCGTAGCCGCGCCGGCGGAACATGGTCAGCAGGTCCGGCATCAGGTCGGCGTTCAGCTGATTGGCGTGGATCAGCAGGATCTGCGGGAACTCGCGGCCCACGACCTCGACCGCGCGTGTTTCGAAGAACGCCACTACGGACTCCATGTAGGGCACGTACTCGCGCCGCACCCGGTCGCGGTACTCCGGCCGCATGTAGAGCGAGGCGAACTCGTAGTCCGCGTCGTCGATCGTGACCGGCGCGACGCGATAGCCGCGCGCATCGAGGAAGTTCTGCAGCGCTGCCTTCGTCTCTGCCGTGGGCCCCGTGTACAGGAACGGATGCCGGAAGTATCGCAGCGTGCGCCCGCGTGCGGCGAGCAGCTCGCGGACCAGCGGCTCGCCGCGCACGATGTCGGCCGTAAATTGCGCGAGCGGCACCTGGTTGATGTTCAGATGCGAGTACGAGTGGTTGCCGAGATCGGCTCCGGCCTCGAGCCACAGCGCGAGGATCTCGCGTAACCCGTCGGGCCCGAACTGTACGGGCCGCCCTTCGTTGACGAACCCGGTGATCGGGATGCGCTGCTCGCGCAAGGGCTGCAGCAGCCGTTGCGTCATCTCGCGCACGGCGGCCAGGCTGCGCTCGGTCCGTGTGTCGCCGCCGCGGGGCAGATCATCGATCGTGATGGCGACGGTGTGTTCCGCGGCGATGGCGTTCGCACTCAGGACGAGAGTGAAGAGCCACCACACCGCTCGCATGTTTCCTCCGAACGCGACGTCTCGGATTCTATCGGGCCGTCTGACCGGGCGCAGCGGCTCGGTGAGGCGATCGCACGGTCTTCGGCAGCCGGCCGAAGGCTATACTCGAGTGCGAAAAGTCGCTGGCTTCGATCGCCGGCCGACCCGTCCGCTGATCGCAACGAGGAGACACCCATGACTGACGACACTCTGCACCGCCGCTCCGTGATCGCTGCAATAGGCGTGGCGGCGGCCACGATGGCATTTCGCTCGGGCACGGTGCAGGCCCAGGCAGTGCCCACGGCCGGCTTCAAACCCGCGCGCCACGCGCAGGATGCGTGGCTCGATGGCTTGCCAGGCAAGCACAGGACGGTCATCGACTCGTTCAGCGTCAACGGGGCCGGCGAGGCGTTGCTGTTCGCGAACAACCTGCACGTGGCGAACAAGGCAGGCTATGGGCTCAACGACGCCGATGTCGCCGTCGTCGTGACGCTGCGCCACAAGTCCACGCAGTTCGCGTTCAACAACGCCATGTGGGCCAAGTACGGCGCGGGCCTCGGCGAAGGCCTCGGGCTGATCGACCCGAAGACCCAGCAGGCGCCGGCGGTCAATCTCTTCAACACGGCAGGCTACGGCCAGGAGCTCCCGAACTTCGGGCTCACCATCGACTCTGTCGCGAAGATCGGTGTCCACTTCGCCATCTGCCAGATGGCCACGCGGCGGCTGGCCGGGCAGATCGCCAAGGCGGTCGGTGCCACGCCGGACGCGATCTACGACGAGCTCGTCGCGAACATCGTGCCGAACGGCCACATGGTCGCCGCGGGCGTTATCGCGGTGACACGGGCGCAGGAGTACGGTTACACGGTGCTCGTCGCCGGCTGACCGGCAGTTCCGGCGGGTCGACCGCGACGGGCTCCGTCGGCGGCAGAGCGTGATTCGTCGGCGCGCCGGCCCGCTTCGTCGAAAAGTCGAGCCGCGTGGCTGCGCCGGGGTTAGTGTTTGCGCCATGAGCTCGCGACCGCCAATCCACGGTCTTTCGCAACCGCTGCCACGGGACGTAGCCGTTGGCGAGTTCGGCACGGGTCTCTTCTACGAGAGGTACTCTGCGTTCGGTTGGGCCTGGGCGTGGCGGCGGACGGTTCTGCTCGCGGCCGTTGCCGTGCCTTTCGGCGCGTTGCTCGGGTTGATCCACGGCTTGTACGTTCACGACTTGGGCGAGGGCTGGGCCGTGGCGTGGCGCGCGGGCACGGCCAACCTCGTGACCGTGGGCTTCGGTCCATGTCTTGCCGCGGTCGTACAGCAGCGTTCGCTGGCATGGTCCACCGAGCGTGCGCTCGTGATCGCCAGCGTGACGCTCGGCATGCTGGCGGGTCTTACGGCCGGCGCCTACGCCATCGTCTACCACGATAATCTCATGGGGCAGGCGCCGAGTGGCACCGCGGGCCTCCTGAATCTGTTCGCCGCCGGCGTGCCGCCGGCACACGTTCTGGTCTCGCGCGCGGCGGACATGCTCGCACGGCTCGGGCTCTACGCGGTGTGCGGCGGTGCGCTGGCGCTGCGCACCTACCTGGATGAGCCGCGACGCTGGCGCGAGCACGCCGAGCGGCAGGGGCTCGAAGCGGCGCGCCAGGGCAAGTTCGAAGCGGAGCGCCGTCTCGCGCTGCTGCAGGCCCAGGTGGAACCGCATTTCCTGTTCAACACGCTGGCGTCGGTGCGCTCGCTGATTCAGAGCGAGCCCACGCGCGCCGCGGCGATGGTCGATGCGCTCGCGGTCTATCTGCGCTCGACGCTGCCCCGCCTGCGGCACGAGGCGGGCGCGCCCTCGTCGACGGTCAGCGCGCAATTCGATCTGTGCCGCACGTTCCTCGATCTCATGGATTTGCGGTTC
>DASZSB010000233.1:0-8468 GCA_035548835.1 Gammaproteobacteria bacterium
GCGAGCCGACACAGGGCAGCGGCGGCCTGCGCCTCGGCACGCCGGCCGTCACGACCCGCGGCCTCCGCGCGGCCGAGACCCGGGCGCTGGCCGGCTGGATCGCCGACGTCTTCGACGCCCGCGGCAGCGACGCCGCCGTCGCCCGCGTGCGCTCGCAGGTGCTCGACCTCTGCGCCGCGTTCCCGGTCTACGCCGAACCGAAAAAAAAAGGATAGGCGGCTAACGCCCGCGGTGCGCCGCCACCGAGCCCGTGCCCTTGGGCCCGACCGGGAGCGTCGGCGCCAGGACGGCGCCGGCGCAGCCTACAGGGACGTATTCACGGCGGTCCCGGGCGGGTCCAAGGGCGCCGGCTCGGTGGCGTGAGGTTGGCACGCGGTCGTGTGCCGTAGAATCGCACCGTGCACTGCCCGTTTTGCAGCTTCGAGGACACGAAGGTCATCGACTCGCGCCTGGCCGGCGAGGGCCGGCAGGTGCGCCGCCGCCGCGAGTGTCTGTCGTGCGGCGAGCGTTTCACCACGTTCGAGCAACCCGAGCTCGTGATGCCGTACGTCGTCAAGCGCGACGACCGCCGCGAGCCGTTCGACGAGAACAAGCTGCGCAGCAGCTTCCTGAACGCGCTGCAGAAGCGTCCCGTGCAGCGCGAGGACGTCGAGCGCAGCATCGAGCACGTCGTGCACAGGCTGCAGACGCTCGGCGAGCGCGAGGTGCAGAGCCGGCTCGTCGGCGACCTCGTCATGGAGGAGTTGCGGCGCCTCGACGAGGTGGCCTACGTGAGGTTCGCGTCGGTGTATCGCAGCTTCCAGGACGTCACGGAGTTCCAGCAGGAGATCGAGCGGCTGCAGTCGATGCCGAGCCCGCTCGAGAGCCGCGAGCAGATGTCGCTGCCGATCGAAGAGACGCGCAAGAAGTGAACGGACGGGGGAACGCGGCGCGTGGCTAGCGCGGACGATCATCGGCACATGGCCGACGCCCTGCGCCTGGCGCACAACGGGCAATACGACACGGCGCCGAATCCCGCAGTGGGATGCGTGCTCGTGAAGGACGGGCACGTCGTCGGCACGGGCTGGACTGCGCCCGCGGGCGGGCCGCACGCGGAACGCGTGGCGCTCGCGGCCGCGGGTAGCGCGGCGCGCGGTGCAACGGCGTACGTGACGCTCGAGCCGTGCTGCCACACCGGGCGCACGGGTCCGTGCACGCGCGCGCTGATCGAGGCCGGCGTCGCACGCGTCGTGTTCGCCGGCCACGACCCGAATCCGCGCGTGAACGGCGGTGGCGCGAACGAGCTCGCGGCGGCGGGGCTCGCCGTCGAAGGCGGCGTGCTCGAGCAGGCCGCCGAACCCTTGAACCGCGGCTTCTTCGCGCGCATGCGGCGCGGGCTGCCATGGGTGCGCAGCAAGCTCGCGATTTCGCTCGATGGCCGCACGGCGCTCGCGAACGGCGCGAGCCAGTGGATCACGAGTGCGGCCGCGCGCAGCGACGTGCACCGCTGGCGTGCGCGCTCGGGGGCCATCCTGACGGGCAGCGGCACGATCGTCGACGACGATCCGTCGCTGAACGCGCGCCGCGAGGAAGCCGGCATCGATCCGCGCCTGGGCATCAAGCAGCCGCTGCGTGCGATCGTCGACGCGCGGCTGCGCACGCCGGTCACCGCGCGGACGCTGCGGCTGCCGGGCGACGTGCTCGTGCTCACGAGCCGCAGCGTGGACGATCCGGCGGCCGCCGCGTTGCAGAAGGCGGGTGCGCGCGTCGAGACCGTCACGGGCGATGCCGAGCACTGCGATCTGCGCGCGGTCATCGAGCGCCTGGCGGAGCACGAGATCAACGACGTGTGGGTGGAGGCCGGAGCCGGCTTCAACGGCGCGCTGCTCAAGGCAGGGTTGATCGACGAGCTCGTCATTTACGTGGCGCCGAAGCTGCTCGGCGACACGGCGCGCGGCATGTTCAGCGTGCCGCCGTTGACGGAGCTTGCGGCCGGATGGAACCTGTCGTTCGACGACATCCGCAGGATCGGCCCCGACTTGCGGATCACGGCACGGGTGAGTAGGGTGGCGGGCGCTTAGGGGCCACTGGGGCCGGGTGAGGCGGTCGCGTGTTCTCAGGCTTAGTCAAAGGTGTCGGGCGCGTCGCGGCGCGAACCGACCTCGGCAAGGACCAGCGGTTCACGATCGAGGTCGGCACGGCGGGACTGCCGCCGCTCGTCGTCGGCGCGAGCATTGCCGTCAACGGCGTGTGCCTGACCGTGGTGACCGCGGCCGGCGACCGGTTCACGGCCGACGTGTCGGCCGAAACGCTGGCCGTCACCACGCTCGGCAATCTGCGGCCGGGCTCGCGCGTGAATCTCGAGTCCCCGCTGCGCGCCGGGGACCCTCTCGACGGGCACATCGTGAGCGGCCACGTGGACGGCGTCGGTCACGTCGTGGCGGTCGAGCCCGTGGGTGTGTCGCTCAAGGTCACGATCGAGGTACCGCCCGCGCTGGCGCGGTACGTGGCCATGAAAGGCTCGGTCGCCGTGGACGGCGTGAGCCTCACGGTGAACGCGGTGCACGGGCCGCGTTTCGAGGTCAATATCATCCCGCACACGCAGGCCATGACCGTGATCGGCGAGTACCGCGCCGGCACGGCTGTTAATATTGAGGTGGACCTGCTCGCCCGCTATCTGGAGCGGCTGCTGCAGGAACGCGGTGACGCGAGCATCGATCTGACGTTTCTCAGACACCATGGTTACGCGCGTAACGACTGATACCGCCTGGTCCCGCCTGGACTCGACCGAGGACATCGTCGCGGCCATCGCCGCCGGCGAGATGGTCGTGATCCTCGACGACGAGGATCGCGAGAACGAGGGCGATCTCGTAATGGCCGCGGCCAAGGTGCGGGCCGAGGACATCAACTTCATGGCGCGCTACGGGCGCGGCCTGATCTGCCTCACGCTGACGCGGCAACGCTGCGAGCAGCTGCGGCTGCCGCTCATGGTCAGCAACACCGACGTGCGGCGCACGACGAATTTCACGATCTCGATCGAGGCCGCCGAAGGCGTCACGACCGGCATCTCGGCGCACGACCGCGCGCGCACGGTGCAGGCCGCCGTCGCGCCGCGGGCGCGGCCCGAGGACCTTCGCCAGCCCGGTCACATCTTCCCGCTGATGGCGCAGCCGGGTGGCGTGCTGACGCGTGCGGGGCACACGGAAGCCGGCTGCGATCTCGCGCGGCTCGCGGGTCTCGAGCCCGCGGCCGTGATCGTCGAGATCCTGAACGACGACGGCAGCATGGCGCGGCGCGACGATCTGCTGAAGTTCGCGCGCCGTCACAACCTGAAGATAGGCACGATCGCGGACCTGATCGAGTACCGGCTGCGCACCGAGCAGTCCGTGGAGATCATCAGCGAGTCGACGGTGACCACGCAGTTCGGCGAATTCCGTCTCGTGTGCCTCGAGGATCACGTGAATCGCGCCGTGCACCTGGCACTCGTGCGCGGCACGATCGATCCGTCGGTGCCCACGCTCGTGCGTGTTCACCGCCAGGACACGCTGGCCGACGTGGTCGGTGTCCGCGATCCGTCGCTGCACCGGCCGCTCTGCAGCGCGCTCGAGCTGATCGCGAGCGAGGATCGCGGCGTCGTGGTCGTGCTGCGGCCCGAGGAGTCCGCGCGCGACCTGATGCACGCCGTGCAGTCGCTCGGGCGCAGCGAGCCGGAGCGCGATCGGCGCCCCGACCGGCGCATGGACTTCCGCACGTTCGGCATCGGAGCCCAGATCCTTCGGGCTCTCGGTGTGCGTAGAATGCGCGTCCTCGGCGCACCGAAGCAGATGCACGCGCTGTCCGGCTTCGGTCTCGAGGTGGTCGAATATGTCTCGGCGGACGCCGCCGAACGGGAAGACGCGAATGGATGACCGTATCAGGACGATCGAAGGCGATTTCAACGCGCGCGGGCTGCGCTTCGGCATCGTCGCCTCCCGTTTCAACGATTTCATCGTGGACCGGTTGCTGGATGCGGCCGTGAGCACGCTGACGAAGCACGGCGTCGCTCCGGGCGACATCGAGGTCGTGCGCGTGCCGGGCGCGTTCGAGACGCCTCTGGCCGTGAAGAAGCTCGCTGCGAGCCGACGCTATCAGGCGCTGATCGCGCTCGGCTGCGTGATTCGCGGAGCCACGGCTCATTTCGACTACGTCGCCGGCGAAGCCAGTCGCGGCATCGCGCAGGTCAGCATGACCGACGAGATCCCGGTCGGCTTCGGCATCCTGACGGTCGACACGATCGAGCAGGCCATCGAGAGGGCGGGCACGAAGGCCGGCAACAAGGGGGTCGACGCCGCGCTCGCGGCGATCCAGATGGCGAACGTGCTTCGCCAGCTGGAGCAATAGCCCTTGGCGCGCGATCCCGCGACCCGCGCCCGGCACCTGACCCGCGAGCTGCTCGTCAAGGCACTGTATCAGTGGCAGATCGCCGGGCACGGCCTGCCCGAGCTGCGCCGGCAGTTCTCGGCGCTGGCCGACTTCGAGCGCTGTGATGCCGACTATTTCAACGAGCTGCTGAAGATCGTCATCGACGATGTCGCCGCGCTCGACGCGCTGATCGCGCGCTACGCCGTCCGCTCGGTCGAGCAGCTCGATGCGGTCGGCCGCGCCGTGCTGCTGCTCGGTCTCGCCGAGCTCAAGCATCGCGCCGAGATTCCCACGAAGGTCGTGATCAACGAAGCCGTCGAGCTCACCAAGCGCTACGGCGTGACCGACGGCCACAAGTTCGTGAACGCGGTGCTCGACAAGGCGTCACGCGAGATCGACCGTACCGCTGCAGTCCCGGGAGGAAAGCCGTGATCGGCGAGTTCGACATCATCGCTCGGTACTTCACGCGCGACAGCGGCGATCCCGACGTCGTGCTCGGCGTGGGTGACGACGCGGCAGTGCTCGACATCGACGGCCTCGCGGCCGTGACGGTGGACACGCTCGTCGCGGGTGTGCACTTCCCCGACGGCATGGCGCCGGAGCACCTTGGCTACCGCCTCATGGCCGTGAACTTGAGCGACCTCGCGGCGATGGGCGCGCGGCCGCGCTGGTGCACGCTCGCGCTGACGTTGCCGTCGGCGGACGAAGCGTGGCTCGAAGGCTTCAGCCGCGGCATGTTCGAGCTCGCCGACAGGTTCGGCGTGAGCCTCGTCGGCGGCGACCTGACGCGCGGCCCGCTGACCGCGACGCTGCAGCTGATCGGCCGCGTCGAGCGCGAGCGCATGCTGACGCGCGGCGGCGGCAACGTGGGCGACGACGTCTACGTGACGGGCACGCTCGGCGACAGCGCGGCGGGTATTGCGCTGATCATGGAGCGCGTCGCGGCGCCGGCCGGTTCCGCGGTCGCGGCGCTCGAGCGCCGGTTCCATCGGCCGGAGCCGCGCGTGGGTGCTGGGCTCGCGCTCGGCGGTATCGCGTCGGCGGCCATCGACGTGTCGGACGGGCTGCTCGCGGATCTGGGGCACATCTGCGAGCGCAGCGGCTGCGGCGCTGTGATCGACGTGGAGCGAGTGCCGTTGTCGGCGGAGCTGCTGTCGCTGTTCCCGCCGCAGGACGCGCTCGCGCATGCGCTCGGCGGCGGCGACGACTACGAGCTGTGCTTCACGGCGCCGCCTTCGCAGGCCGACGCCATCGAGGCCGCGCTCGAAGCTTCCGGCACGTCGGCACGCCGCATCGGTCAGCTCGTGCCGGGACAGTCGGTCACCTGTCGTCGCGACGGCGAGCCCTACACGCCGGCCGCGCGCGGTTACTCCCACTTCTGAGCTGCCGTCTTGCGGGTCACCTGGCGAACGCTGCTCGACCCGGTTCACTTTCTCGCCTTCGGCTTCGGCGCAGGCCTTGCGCCGCGCGCGCCGGGCACGTTCGGCAGCGCGGTCGGCATTGCGGTGGCCTGGGGGTTGCTCGCGCTGCCGTTCTCCTGGCGCGTCGCGATCGTCGCCGCGGCCGTCGCCGCCGGCATCTGGATCTGCGGTGAGAGCGCCCGGCGCCTGCACGCGCACGATCATCCGGGCATCGTGTTCGACGAGATCGCGGCGGTGCTCGCCGCGGCGCTGGCCGTCTCCGGACGGAGTCTCGTGCAGCTCCTGGTGCTTTTTGTCCTGTTCAGGATCTTCGATATCGCCAAGCCCTGGCCGATCCGCGATGTGGATCACAGATTGGGCGGCGGGCTCGGAATTATGCTTGACGACCTGATCGCCGCCCTCTACGCGGCGGTGGGTCTCGCAGCGATCCGAGCTCTGTTGCCGACAATCTAGCCAGCATGGTTCAGGTGAAGCCCCAAGCCGCGTCCGACAAGCGCGGCGCACGAGACGTGCCGGATCGAATCGGCAAGTACGTGATCATCAACGAAGTGGGCCAGGGCAGCACGGGTCGCGTGTTCCTGTCGCACGACCCGTACTACGGTCGCGACGTCGCCATCAAGCTGTACAACATCGAGAACGAGGAGGACGAGCAGAAGGCGCGCGTCACTCGCAAGATGTTCTTCAACGAAGCGCAGATGATGGGACGCCTCCAGCACCCGAACATTCTGCCGATCTACGACGCCGGCGAGGAAAACGGCAGCTACTACGTCGTGACCGAGCACGTGCACGGCGCGCGTACGTTGGCCGCCTACTGCCGGCCCGACAACCTGCTGCGCATCGACGACGTCGTCGAGATCATGTTCAAGTGCGCGAAGGGCCTGCACTACGCCCACGGGCGCGGCGTGATCCACCGCGACATCAAGCCCAGCAACATCATGCTGACGCTCGACAACGACGTCCGCGTGATCGATTTCGGTATTGCGCTGATCAAGGATTCCGACGTGTCGCGCATCGAAGGGATCGCCGGCAGCCCGAGCTACATGTCTCCGGAACAGGTCCAGTCGGCCGACATCACGCCGCGGTCCGACATCTACTCGCTCGGTGCGGTGATGTACGAGCTCCTGACCGGCTACCGGCCGTTCCGCGCCAACAGCCTCTCCAAGTTGCTGCATCAGATCGTCTACGCGACACCGCCGCCGATCCACACGCTGCGCGACGGCATCCCCGAGGATCTCGAGGAAGTCGTGATGACGGCGCTGCGCAAGGAACCCGAAAACCGGTTCGCCAACGCGCTCGAGTTCGCGGGCGCCCTGACGAAGCTGCACCAGAAGCTGCGCAGCGCGAACGCCCGCGTCGATCAGCAGGAGCAGTTCGACCAGCTGCGCCGGCTGCGCTTCTTCCACGACTTCTCGCATGCGGAAATCTGGGAAGTGCTGCGCGCGAGCGAGTGGTGCAACTATCAGACCGACGACGAGATCATCCGCGAAGGCGAGCTCGACGACCGCTTCTACATCATCGTGAACGGCACCGTCAGCGTGCAGTCCGGGCGCCGCCAGATCGGCGAGCTGTCCGAGGGCGACTGCTTCGGCGAGACGAGCTACGTCCGCGGTGCACGGCGCACGGCCACCATCAAGGCCAACATGCCCGTGACGCTCGTCCGCGTGAGCTCGACGCTGCTCGAGCAGGCGTCCTCCGCCTGCCAGCTGCGCTTCAACAAGGTGTTCCTGCGCTCGCTGATCGAGCGGCTGCAGGGCGTCGCGACCGCGACCTAGGTCATTCGCCGTCGGTCGACGGCGTGAACGGGCTCGGCTCCGCCTGCTCGGTCTTGCGCAGCAGGATCTCCACTTTCTGCTCCGCTTCCTGCAATGCCGTCTGGCACTGGCGCGTGAGCTTCACGCCGCGCTCGAATTCCTTGAGCGCCTGCTCGAGCGGCAGGTCGCCGCTCTCCATGCGCGTCACGAGCGCTTCGAGCTCCTCGAGCGATTTCTCGAGACCGCTCAAGCTGCTGTTCTCGGGTGTGGCCATGCGTGGGGTGGGAGCGATTGCGGAGGCGCCACGGTACACAGCGGGGTGTACCGGGTCAACGCGGCTGCGGTTGACACGTCGTGGGGCGGGGCATAGATTGCCGGAGTCTGTTAGACAAAGTCTAAGAACTTGCCGGTTCAGACGCGGCGCCCCTTTGCACAGTCAGGTTTTCGGAGGACCCCATGCAGCTCAAAGGCACCAAGACGGAACAGAATCTGAAGGACGCGTTTGCGGGCGAGTCGCAGGCGAATCGCCGCTACCTGTACTTCGCCAACCGTGCCGACGTCGAAGGCTTCAACGACGTGGCGGTGGTCTTCCGCTCCACGGCCGAAGGCGAAACCGGCCACGCGCACGGTCACCTCGATTACCTCGCCGTCGTCGGCGATCCGGCCACCGGTCTGCCGATCGGCGCCACGAACGCGAACCTCAAGGCCGCGATCGCGGGCGAGACGCACGAGTACACCGACATGTACCCGGGCATGGCCAAGACGGCCCGCGCCGAAGGCTTCGAGGAGATCGCGGACTGGTTCGAGACGCTGGCCAAGGCGGAGCGCTCGCACGCGAATCGCTTCCAGAAGGCCCTCGATACGCTCGGTAAGTAATTCCGACTCATGCATTGCGGTGCGCTGGCCGGATTGGTCC
>DASZSB010000234.1:0-9985 GCA_035548835.1 Gammaproteobacteria bacterium
CGCCCCGGGATTTTTCCCACGCAAGGCACATCGCAGCCGGCGATCCGTGCAGCCGTGCAAAACCTGACACCGTCCTTGGCGGCCGGCGCCCCTGGCGCGCGTCGAACCGCCATAATGCCGGGCTACACCCGGCGACGGAGGACCCTTTGACGAAACGGCTCAGCGCCGCGGCGCTGCTCGTCGCGCTGGCACTCGCGCTCGGCGCCTACGGGTTGCTGACGGCATCGTTGCCGCGCCGCACGGGCGAGGCGCCGGTCGCCGGGCTCGCCGCGCCCACGCCGATCGACCTCGATGCGCGCGCCATCCCGACGATCCACGCGGCGTCGTTCGTCGATGCGCTGCGCGGCCAGGGCTACATGCACGCCCAGGAGCGCTTCTTCGAGATGGACCTGATGCGCCGCGCACCCGCGGGCGAGCTGGCCGGGTTGTTCGGCGAGCGCGCGCTCGCCGCGGATCTCGCGCAGCGGCCGTTCGAGTTCCGCGAGCGCGCCCGCGCCGTGCTCGCGGAGCTGCCGCCGGAACAGATTGCCTGGCTCGACGCCTACACGGCCGGGGTCAACGCGGGGCTCGCCGATCTGCGGTCGCGGCCCCCGGAATACTGGCTGTTCGGCGCGAGGCCCGAGCCATGGACGAACGAGGACAGCCTGCTCGTCGTGTTCGCCTTCTACACGATGCTTTCGAACAACGACAGTTTCGAGCGCACGCAGGGCGTGCTGCGCGCTACCGTGGCACCTGCCGTGTACGACTTCCTGACGCCGTCGACATCGCGGTTCGACCGGCCGCTGGTCGGCGCGAGCGACGGCGACCCGACCGGCGGCTACGCGCCGCTGCCGGTGCCCGACGCGGCGACGCTCGACCTGCGCACGAGCGCGCAGCCGGCATCCGGCGCGATCTGGCGGGTGGACCCGCCGCTCCTCGGCGCCGCATCGAACCAGTGGGCCGTCGACGCCTCGCGCGGCACGGGCGGGCGCGCCCTGCTCGCGAACGATCCGCACCTCGGCCTGCGCGTGCCGAGCCTGTTCTACCGCAGCGAGCTCGACTGGCCGGGCCACATCGTGCGCGGCGTCGGCGTGCCGGGGCTGCCCGGCATCCTGCTCGGCGCCAACGGCGCGCTCGCGTGGGGCGCGACCGTGAGCAACGCGGACCAGACCGACTGGGTCGTCGTCGACGTGGACCCCACGGACGCGAACCGCTATCGCACGCCGGAAGGCTTCGAGGCGTTCACGACGCGCAAGCTCGCCATTGCCGTCGCCGGCCGCGAGCCGCACGCGCTGACGGTGCAAGGCACGCGCTGGGGCCCGGTCGTCGCGCACGACTGGCGCGGCCGGCCGCTCGCGCTGCACGCAACGTGGCTCATGCCGCATGGCGTGAATCTCGCGGTGCTGGGGCTCGCAGAGGCCGCGAGCATCGCCGATGGCTTGGACACGATCGAGCGTTGGGCCGGCCCTTCGATCAACTGGATGCTCGCGGATGCAGACGGCGGAATCGGCTGGATCGTGAGCGGACCGCTGCCGCGACGCGTGGGCTTCGACGGCTCGCGTCCCGAGTCCTGGGCCGACGGCAGCCGCGCGTGGGACGGCCTGCTCGCGCCGCCGAAGCTCGTGGGCGGTCGCGACGGCGCGCTGTTCACCGCGAACAACCGCACGCTGCCGCCCGACGTCGCGGCCACGCTGAGCCGCATGTGGATGCGCCCGTTGCGAGCACAGCGCATCGCCGAGCTGCTCGACGCGCGCCGGACGTTCACGCCGCGCGACTTCCTCGCGATGCAGCTCGACACGCGCGCCGAGGGCTACGAGCAGCTGCGCGCCGCGGTGCTCGCGGCCGTGCCGGCGGACGAGCAAGACGCGTTGCTCGCCCGCGCGCGGCGCTACGTGCAGAGCTGGAACGGCCGCGCCGACGTCGATCAGCCGGGCTTCCGGCTGCTGCACGCGTACTACCGCCGGCTGCTCGAGCGCGCGCTCTCGCCGCTGCTGGCGCCGGCCATCGCGGCGGACCCCACGTATGTGTATCGCTGGCCGCTCGCGGACGAAGCGCTCCGGCGACTGCTCGACGAGCGCCCGCCGCATCTGCTGACGCGCGAATACGCCGACTGGCCCGACTTCCTGCGCCAGGTGTTCGCCGAGACCGTGCGCGCGATCGACGGCACGCGCGCGGGCATCGACGCCACGTGGGGCGAGATCAACGCGCTCGACGTCGCGCACCCGTTCGCGGGGCTCGGGGCGCTCGCGCCGTTGAAGCGCTGGCTCGCCTTGCCGGTCGCGGAGCTGCCGGGCTCGATGGTGTCGCTGCGCGTGGCGGCGCCTGGGTACGGCGCCGTGATCCGCATGGCCGTGTCGCCGGCCGCGCCGCAGGACGGCATCCTCGAGATGGCGGGCGGCCAGAGCGGGCACTTCCTCTCGCCGCAGTTCCGCGATCAGGAACAGGACTGGATCGACGGCGCCCCGTCGCCCTTCGTCGCGGGGCCCGCGGTGACGCGCATCGTGCTCACGCCCCCGCGGTAGCGAATCCCGGAAACGCAAACGCCCGGGATGGCTCGCACCACCCGGGGGCGTCGCGATGCGCGTGCTATTTGAAGACGGCCTGCTCGAGGCTCGGCGGATCGGCGTCGCCGAAATGCGGGTGCACGACCCAGATGTCCTTGCCCACGGCGGCGGCCGTCGTGGCCTGGCCCACGAGCGTCGCAGCCGCGACGCGCGTGGCCGTGGCCCAGTCGTCGCTGCTCGTGAGCGCGACGGCCTTCGGCGCGTCGGCCACGTTGCTCACGACGACGAGGTGGCCGTCGGCCGCCCACACTGCGCCGTCCTGACCCGGAACCGGCTCGCTGACCTTGACCTCGCTCGTGGCGTCGGGGTTCGCCACCGGCACCTTATAGATGTGCTCGTTTGCGACGACGAGCAGGTACCCGCCGGGGGCGTAGACGATGCCGTTGACGGAAACGCCCTTCGGCAGCCCGGTGAACCGGTGCAGGACGGAAGCCTGGTAGTCGGGCGTCACCTTGTACACGACGTTGTTGCTGGTGTCGGTCACGTAGACGTTGCCGTCGTCGTCGACGGTCACGTCGTTCGCGAAGTACGCCGGCGGGGTGCTCGGCGTGCCGATCACGGCCGCCAGGTCGACCATCGCGATACGCTCGCCCGTGGTCAGGCTGTAGACACCGAGCTTGGCCTGGCCCGGCCCGTTGCCGGGCTGGAACACGGCGCGATCGGAGTTCGCGACCAGAAGCCGGTCGCGCGGCTCGTCGACCTCGATGCCTACGGAGGACTTGAGCTCCGGATCGGTCGCGAACGGCACGACGCTGCCGTCGCGCGCGATCTCGAAGATCGTGCCCTCGACCAGCGAGCCCGTCAGGAACCGGCCGTTGGCCTGGTCGTACTCGACGCCCTCCGGAATGAACCCGCCACGTTTCGCGACGATGACTTCACCCGCCGGCTTCGCGGGTGCGGCGGCCTGCTTCGGGGGTTCGGGTTTAGGCGCGCACCCGGCGGCGAACACGAGGCACGCGGCCACGACGACGATCGATCTGTTGCCCATCGGAAGACCCTCCCAAGGCATCCGTCGGTGAAGATGCGTAGCGCCCGATGGTAGCACGCATGCAACGGCCGCCGCGGCGCGACGGCCGCGTGCGGCGTTACTCCGGAAGCTTCAGCACCTTGAGCCTTTGCGACAGCGACGTGCGCTGCAGGGCCGCGCAGATGCGGCCGAAACGGCCGAGCGGGTTCGCGCGGCCCCGCGCGTCGCGCTCGGGGAAGAAGATGCCGTAACCCCCCGCGCGCTCCGAACGGATCACGCCGTGCATGACGAACGTCTCGTCCTCGAACTCGACGACGACGTCCACCTTGCCATCGACCTTCAGCGCGGCGATCGGGCCGCGCGCGAGTGTCACGAACATGCCTTCGGCGCTGATGTCGCCGACCGCGGCGGGGAGCTTCTTGCCGCCGAGCAGCAGCCACGCCTCGAAGTCGATGTTGCCGCGAACGGCTACGCGGAACGTGAGTCGTTGATCCTGTCCGAGCGTACGCGCCTGGCTCATCGGCACAATCTTGCCGATCCGCGGCCTTCCGGCAGTGACTGAAGTCTCGGTCCGGCGCCGCCGCGTGGTGGCGCAGCGGCGGCACTGGCCTTAGAGTGCGAGCCGGCTCATGAACCAGAACACGCTGCTGCTGGCTGCAGTGCCCGTCGCGGGCTTCGTCGCCGGCTTCATCAATACGCTCGCGGGCAGCGGCTCGCTGATCACGCTGCCGCTGCTGATCCTGCTCGGGCTGCCGGCCAACGTCGCGAACGGCACGAACCGGCTCGGCGTGCTGCTGCAGAACCTCGTGGCCGTGGCCACGTTCCGCAACCGCGGGGCGCTCGACATCGGCGGCACGTGGAAGCTCGTGCTCCCGGCCGTCGCGGGCTCGGTGATCGGCGCGCAGCTCGCGGTCGACATCGACGAGCAGCTGCTGCGGCGCGTGATCGGCGTGCTGATGCTCGTGATGCTCGGCATCATGCTGCTGAAACCGGAACGCTGGATCGCCGAACACGCCGACCGGCGCGAGCCGCGCCTCTGGGTCGAAGTGCCGATGTTCTTCGCAATCGGCCTCTACGGCGGGTTCCTGCAGGCCGGCGTCGGCATATTCCTGCTGGCCGCGCTCGTGCTCGGCGCGGGCTTCAACCTCGTGGGCGCGAACGGCGTGAAGAACATGATCGTGCTCGTGGTCACGGTCGTCGCGATCCCGGTGTTCGTGCTGCACGGTCAGGTGCAGTGGACGCTCGGCCTGTTGCTCGGCGCGGGCCAGGCAACGGGCGCGTGGGTGGCCGCGCGCGTGGCCGTCAAACGCGGCGCGGCGTTCGTGCGGATCTTCGTGATCGTGGTCGTGCTGCTGTCGGCCGGAGCGCTGTTCGCCGGCTTGGGGTGACCACGGGCGCGTGCGGCGAGTACGTATTTTTCGCCGCGACCGCGGGGGCCGAAGATGGGCGGGTCGAACTGCATCCACCCCATCAGCCGAGAGGTCCAGCACATGACCAGGAACGCTTGGGTCCTACCCGCCGCCAGCCTTCTGTTGCTCGCCGGAATGGCCGGCACCGGCGCTGCACGTGCGCAGCAGACCGGCTCGCTCGAGGAGATCACGGTGGTCGCGCCGCGACTCGTCAAGCAGGAGAGCGGCCGCGCTGCCGGTGGCAGCAGAGTGGAGCTGATCTCCCTGACGCGCCACGTCGTGTTCAGCGATCTGAACCTCGTGCTGCACAACGACGTCATGACGCTCGAGAAGCGCGTGAGCGACGTGGCGCAGGAAGCCTGCGACACGCTCGCGAAGATGTATCCGCTGTCCGATCCGAACACGCCGAACTGCGTGCAGCAGGCCGTGAAGGACGCCAAGCCGCAACTCGATCGCGTCGTCGCGGCCGCGGTGGCACGCACGCGCCACTGACGCCCTCGCGCCTCGCGAGTCGCGGCTACTTGCCCGCGGCGGTGACCGCGTCGTGGACCTGCGCCATCGCCTTGTCCACGGCGGTCTTCACGCAGTCCGGCGTCTGCGGATCCGATAGCGGGTAAACACGTGCGAGCTGGTCGCAGGCTTCCTTCGCGACCTCCCTCACACGCGTCTCGAGCTCGACGACGCTCGCGTGCTGCTTCAGATCGAGGTCCTTATAGTCGACGCGACGCGTCAGCGAGATCATCTCCACCGGCGCACCGCTGCTGGTGCGGCCGACCTCCTGCCGAACGAGGCGCGGCGCGGTGACCGTGATCGTGAAGATCGGATCGCCGACGCGTTGGGCCACGATCGGCGGGCTGGCCAAGACACACGCCGCTACGACGATCAACGTACGCTTGTTCATGAATCTCCCCTCTGGGCCCCGGTGACACTCTGCGGGCGATTCTGGGTCAGCATCCCGACGCGAAAAATAGGTACTAGCCGCAGATCGGCACGGCACAAACCGCCACCGCGGGCGCGCCAACGGTCTGCTAGCATGGCCGTCACCTCGACGTCGCCGGGCGCATGCATGACTCGTCACCGCGACCGCGTAGCCCGCAACGTGGCGCGCATCGAACTCTCGGCCATCATGGACATGTCGCTGCGCGCCGCGCGCGAGCCCGGCGCCGTGTCGCTGGCCTGGGGCCTGCCCTCGTTCCGCACGCCCGCGCACATCCGCGCCGCCGTGCAGCACGCGCTCGACGCCGACCCGGACGTCGGCAAGTACTCGCTCGGCGACGGCCTGCCCGAGCTGCGCGCCGCGGTCGCGCGCGAGCACCTCGCGGCCACGGGCATCGGCGTCGATTCCGACGCACAGGTCCTGATCACGGCCGGCAACATGGAAGGCCTGAACGTGCTGTTCCACACGTTGCTGAACCCCGGCGACCGCGTGATCGTGACGGACCCCGGCTTCGTGTCGCACATCCACCAGATCGAGCTCTGCGGTGGCCAGGCCACGGGCTGGCGGCTCGACGAATCGCGCGGCTGGGCGCTCGACCTCGACGCGCTGCCGGGCCTGATCGACGAGCGTACGAAGGCGATCCTGCTCGTGACGCCGTCGAACCCCACGGGCCGGATCTTCACGGAGCACGAGCTGCGGCGCGTGGGCGAGATCGCCCGCGAGCGCGACGTGCTCGTGCTGCTCGACGACCCGTATCGCCACTTCACGTACGGCAACCGCGCACTGTACTTCAACCTGGCTTCGGTCCCCGAGCTGGCCGGGCACGTCGTGTATCTCTTCAGCTTCTCGAAGTGCTACGCGATGAGCGGCTGGCGCCTGGGCTATCTCGTGGCGCCGGCGGCGTTGAAGCGCGAGCTCATGAAGGTGCACGACGCCACGGTGCTGTGCGCGCCGCGCGTCTCGCAGGTGGCCGGCCTCGCGGCGCTGACGGGCCCGCGTGGGCATCTGCGCGAGTTCGAGCTGGCGCTCGCTCGACGGCGCGACCTGATCTGCGCGCGGCTCGACCGCTTACCGCGCGTGTTCGAGTACAGCAGGCCCGAGGGGGCCTACTACGTGTTTCCGCGCATCGTGGCACCGCACGCGAGCTCGACGGAGTTCGCGGACCGCCTGCTGCGCGACGTGAAGGTGGGAGTTACGCCGGGCAGCGCCTTCGGCGCCGCGGGCGAGCATCACGTGCGCATGGCGTTCTGCGTCGAGGAGCGCGAAATCGATCTCGCCTTCGACCGCATCGAAGCCGCGTTTCCGCGCTGAGCCGCGCGCCCGAGTCATGTCAGGCGCACCGCGAGACGGTACACTGCCGGCATGGTCCTGCGACATCTCGAACGACATCGCGCGGCGCGCGTGAGCTGGCTGCGCGCGGCCGTGCTCGGCGCCAACGACGGCATCGTGTCCACGGCGAGCCTGCTCGTGGGCGTGGCGGCCGCCGAGGCGGACCACACGGCCGTGCTGACGGCCGGCATCGCCGGCCTCGTGGCCGGCGCCATGTCGATGGCCGCGGGCGAATACGTGTCCGTGCACTCGCAAGCCGACACCGAGAAGGCCGATCTCGACCGCGAGCGCCGCGAGCTCGAAACCGACGACGCGGGCGAGCGCCGCGAGCTGACAGGCATCTATATCGGGCGCGGCCTCTCGCCGGAGCTCGCGCGCCAGGTGGCCGACCAGCTCATGGCGCACGACGCGCTCGGCGCGCACGCGCGCGACGAGCTCGGCATCACCGATCACTCGAGCGCGCAGCCGCTGCAGGCGGCGGCCGCGTCCGCCGCGAGCTTCGCCGTCGGCGCCGTCCTGCCGGTGCTCGTGGCGGCGGTCACGCCGATGGCGCAGGTGCTGGTCGCGGTGCCCGCGGCGGCGCTCGTGTTCCTCGCCGTGCTCGGCAGCGTCGCCGCCCGCGCGGGCGGCGCCACCATGCTCACCGCGGCGGCGCGCGTCACGTTCTGGGGCGCCGTGGCCATGGCCGTGACGGCCGGCATCGGCGCGCTGTTCGGCACCGTCACGGGCTAGCCGGGCGGCGACAATCGGTCGCATGCCAGGATCCGCGCGATCACGCTATACTGTTCGCGAAGTATCCGCGTGGATATATCGCGATGTTGTTTCCGGCGCGAATCGCCATCCCTGCACTCTCGGCCTCGCTGTGCATCGCGACCCTGATGGTCGGGGTGCCGGACGTGCGCGCGCAGACAGCGACGACGGAGTTCCGCGACGACGCGGGGCGGACCGTGACCGTGAAGACGCCCGCGCGCCGCGTGTTCGCGGCGGGCGCTCCCGCCGAGGTGCTGCTGTACGTGCTCGCGCCGCGCCTTCTCGTCGGGCGCAACCACGCGCCGAGTGACGCGGCACTGCCCTTCATTCCGCCCGAGCTGCGCAGGGCGGTGCCGATACAGAATCTGCCGAACGCCGACGACGATCGGTACGACGGCGAGCTACGCGCGCTGACCCCTGATCTCTACGTCGACTACGGCACCGTCGCAGACGATTACGTGGAATCGCTCACGCATGTCGAGGCGCGTACCGGAGTGCCCGGCATCATCCTCGACGGCGGGCTCGCGCGGATCCCGGATGTGCTCCGCCGTTTGGGTTCGCTGCTTGGCGAGGCACAAGCCGCCGAAAGCCTGGCAGCCGAGACGGAGCGGGTTCTCGGCCGGTACCGGAATGCGCTGGCGCTCGCAGGCAAGGCGCCGCGTGTGTACCTGGCGTGCTCGCAGAACGGCCTCGTGCCGTGTCTCGCCGGCACCCCCAACGGCGAAGCCGCGGACTGGCTCGGCGCCGCGAACGTGGCGGGCGGTCAGGCCGGGGCGCCGCGACGGCCGGCCACCCTCGCCGAGATCGCCGCCTGGCAGCCCGACGTGATCATCGCACCGAGCCCGGACGCCCGCGACCGCTGGCTCGAGGATCCGGAGTGGGCGCAGTTGGCCGCCGTGCGCGCGCGGCGCGTGCACGCGCCGCCGGGCGTGCCATTCGCCTGGGGCTCGCGGCCACCATCGGTCAATCGCATGCTCGGGCTCGTGTGGCTGGCGTACGTGTTGCCGGCCAAGCCGTTCGACGATGCGTTCCTCGCGGACATCCGCTCGTTGTTCAGGACGTACTACCACGTCGACGTGACGGATGCCCAGATCCATAGCCTCGTAGACGGCTCCTGAGCTTTCTCGATGCACGCGCTGGCGGCAGCCTCGTCTTCAGCGGTGTATCCCTATGATTATATCGATAACAACCAGAATGGTGTCCCAATGTCACGCTTTCCGCTCGCGCCGCTGACCGCGGCCACTGCCCTCTGCTCGCTCACCCTGCCGGCCGTCGCGCAGAATCGCGACTCGGCGTTCGACCTCGGCGAGATCGTCGTCATCGGCGCACGCCCCGACGGCGCGTCCGCCGTCGGCGGCGAGATCGTCACCCACGACCAGACGTGGACCTTCGAGAAACCCACGCTGGACCAGGCCGTGAACCTTCTGCCCGGCGTCGTCAGCAATCAGGACTCGAACGGCCGCCGCAACGAAGCCGACATCTTCGTGCGCGGCTTCGGCCGGCTGCAGGTGCCGCTCTCGGTCGACGGCGTGCGGATCTACCTGCCCGCGGACAACCGGCTCGACTTCGGCCGCTTCCTGACGGCCGACATCGCGGCCATCCAGATCCAGAAGGGCTACGCTTCGGTGCTCGACGGCCCCGGCGCGATGGGCGGCGCGATCAACATCGTGACTACGCGCCCGACCGAGGCGTTCCAGGCCGATGCGGGCATCTCGCTCGGCGGGCGGGACGGCGTCGAGGGCTGGAACGGCTACGTGATGGCCGGCTCGCGCGGCGAGCGCTACTACGTGCAGGGCAGCGTCACGGGCTACGAGCGCGACTCGTGGAGCCTGTCCGACGACTACCGGCCGGTCGCCAACTCCCTCGAGGACGGCGGCAAACGCATCGGCTCGGACGCCACGGACTGGCGCATCAACCTGAAGGCGGGCTTCACGCCAAACGATCGCGCCGAATATGCCATCAACCTGATCCGCCAGAACGGCGAGAAAGGCGCACCGCTGAACGTGTACACGAACCCGCTGGTGCCGCCGAACAGCTTCTGGCGCTGGCC
>DASZSB010000235.1:0-29727 GCA_035548835.1 Gammaproteobacteria bacterium
CGCTCGCGGTGTGGTGTCACGGCTTCGTGACCGCACTCGGGGCGAACGCACCGGAGCTCGTCGTGCGCGGCCGCGGCGCCGCCGGCGGCCCCGTCGACGAGGTGTTCCGCGACTTCGCCGAGATCAGCCGCGCCGCGCTGAGCGAGGAGGAGGCCGCGGGCCAGGACCAGCCCGACTTCGCGCTGGCCGAGTTGCACGAGTACGTGCGAGCCGGCGTGCAGATGGTATTCGAGGAGCTTGCGCCGCGCCGTGCGGCGGCTCTGGACGTGCATTGAGAGCGAGGCCAACCCCGTCGTGAACAGCAAGGAATTCGCACGCCGCCGCAAGTATCTGATGGAGCTGATCGGCGCCAACGGCATCGCCGTGCTGGCGGCCGCCCCCGAGCGGGTGCGCAGCCGCGACACGCTGCACATCTACCGGGCCGACAGCGATTTCTACTATCTGACCGGCTTTGCGGAGCCGGAGGCCGTGGCCGTGCTCGTGCCGGGCCGCGAGCAGGGCCAGTTCCTGATGTTCTGCCGCGAGCGCAACCCCGAGCGCGAGCTCTGGGACGGGCCGCGTGCCGGCCCCGAAGGCGTCGTGGCCGACTATGGCGCCGACGACGCGTTCCCGATCACCGACCTCGACGACATCCTGCCGGGCCTGCTCGAGCGCAGCGAGCGCGTGTACTGCTCGCTCGGCGCGCACGAGTTCGACCAGCGCCTGCTCTCGTTCCTGCAGACCCTGAACTCGAAGCGACAGAGCAGCGGGCACGCGCCGAGCGAGCTCGTGGCGCTCGATCACCTGCTGCACGAGATGCGCCTCTTCAAGAGCCGGGCCGAGGTGGCCGTGATGCGCCAGTCCGCGAAGATTGCGGTGGCCGCGCACAGGCGCGCCATGCTCGCGGTGCGCCCCGGCATGAAGGAATTCGAGCTCGAGGCCGAGTTCCTGCACGAATTCCGGCGCCACGGCGCCGAGTGCTCGTACCCGCCGATCGTGGCCGGCGGCAGCAACGCGTGCGTGCTGCACTACCGCTCGAACGACGCCGAGTTGAAGGATGGCGACCTCGTGCTGATCGACGCCGGCTGCGAGCACGGCATGTACGCGTCCGACATCACGCGCACGTTCCCGGTCAACGGCCGGTTCACGGAGCCCCAGCGCGAGCTGTACGAGCTCGTGCTCGAAGCCAACCAGGTGGCCACCACGAAAGCCGTGCCCGGCAATCACTGGAACGACCCGCACGACGCGGCCGTCGGCGTGATCACGCGCGGGCTGAAGGAGCTGGGGTTGCTGGAAGGCCGCGTGCCGCAGCTCGTGAAGTCGCTCGCCTACAAGCGCTTCTTCATGCACCGCACGGGCCACTGGCTCGGGCTCGACGTCCACGACGTCGGCGATTACAAGCTCGACGAGCAGTGGCGGATGCTCGAGCCCGGCATGGTCATGACGATCGAGCCCGGCATCTATGTCGCGCCCGGCGAGAAATCGGTCGACAAGCGCTGGCGCGGCATCGGCATCCGCATCGAGGACGACGTGCACGTGTCGCGGGAGGGCCCGGACGTGCTCACGGGCGGCCTGCCGGCCACCGTGGAGCAGATCGAGCGGCACATGGCGGGCGCTGCGTGACCGCGGCGGCGCCGCTCGACTGCGACGTGCTGATCGTGGGCGGCGGCGCCGTGGGCTCGGCGCTCGCGTGCGCGCTCGCGCAGCTGCCTCTCGACACCGTGCTCGTGGAGGCGCAGGAGGTGCGCCTGCTCGAACAGCCGAGCTTCGACGTGCGCGTGACGGCGCTCGCGAACGGCTCGCAGCAGATCCTGGCGGCCTTGAATCTCTGGCCCGAGCTGAAGGGCTACACCGAGGCCATCCGCACGATCCACATCTCCGAGCGCGGCCGCTTCGGCGCGGCGCGCATCTCGGCGGCGGAGGAGCAGGTGCCGGCGCTCGGTTACACGGTCGAGAACCAGGCGCTCGGCCGCGTGCTCTGGGAGCGCCTGCGCGACGCACCGCGGTTCACGGCGCTGGCACCGGCCAAGGTCACGAGCGTGACGCGCGAGGAGCGGCACGTGACCGCCACGATCGAGCAGGCCGGCATCGTGCGCACACTGCGCGCGAAGCTCGTGGTCGCGGCCGACGGCGCGCGCTCGGCCATTCGCACGGCACTCGGCTTCGAGGCGCTCGAGCACGACTACGAGCAGCGCGCCGTGATCTTCAACTGCGCCACGGAGGTGGCGCCCGCCGGGCGCGCGTTCGAGCGTTTCACCGAGCGCGGACCGATCGCGCTGCTGCCGCTCACGGGCGGCCGCACGGCCGTGATCTGGACGCTGCCTTCGGCCGTGGCGGAAGAGGTTGCGGCGCTGGCCGATGACGCGTTCCGCGCCGAGCTGCAGGCGGCCTTCGGCTTCAGGCTGGGGCGATTCACGCGTCTCGGCGCGCGCCACCTGCACACGCTCGTGCGGATCGCGAGCGGCGCCATCCACGGGCCGCGCGCCGTGCTGGTCGGCGATGCCGCCATGCGCCTGCACCCGGTCGCGGGGCAGGGCTTCAACCTGGCGCTGCGCGATGTCGCCACGCTCGCGGAAGTGCTGGCCGATGCGCTCGCCGCCGGCGGCGGCACGGCCGACGTGGGTGCGCCGGAGCCGCTGGACCGTTACGCGGCCTGGCGCGCGGCCGACCGCCGGCGCGTGTCGACGTTTACGCACGGGCTCATTCAGCTGTTCGGCGAATCGCTGCCCGGCATCGGCATGGGGCGCGGCATCGGGCTCATGGCGTTCGATCTGCTGCCGGGCGCGAAGGCGCTGCTCGCGCGCCAGACCATGGGCAAGGCCGGCCGGCTGCCGCGGCTCGCGCGCGGCCTGCCGCTGCTCTGAGGCGCCCGTGGCCGGCGCACCCGTGAAGATCGTGATCGCCGGCGCGGGCACCGTGGGGCTCGCCGTGGCCGCGTTGCTCGCGACGGGCCGCGCGGCCGACCGGCTCGCGGTGCACGTGCTCGATGCGAAGGCGCTGCCGCGCTGGCGCGCGGACGACGTGCACCTGCGCGTGTACGCGCTGTCGCGCGCGTCGCAGGCGTTGCTCGAGCACGTGGGCGTGTGGGAGCGCGTGCTCGCAGCACGGGCCTCGCCTTACCGGCGCATGCACGTGTGGGAAGGCGGGCAACCGTTCGCTGCGGGCGCGCTCGATTTCGACGCCGCGGACATCGGCGAGCCCGATCTCGGCCACCTCGTGGAGGACACGCTGCTGCGCAGCGTGCTCGCGGACGCGCTATCCGGCGCGCCGAACGCCACGCTCGGCGTCGGCGCGGCACTCGAATCGATCGAGGTCGGCGCCCGCGGCGTGACGGTCGCGCTCGGCCACGGCGGGAGCGCGAGCGGCGCGCTGCTCGTGGCCGCCGACGGCGGCGATTCGGTGGTCCGCCGGCTGCTCGACCTGCCCGTGACCGGTCACTCCTACGGGCAGACCGCCGTGGTCACGCACGTCGCGACCGAAGCTCCGCATCGCGCCACTGCGTGGCAGCGGTTCCTGCCGGGCGGTCCGCTCGCGTTCCTGCCGCTCGTCGATGGTCGCAGCTCGATCGTGTGGTCGGTGCCGACGGCCGAGGCCGAGCGGCTGCTCGCGGCCGATGAGCCTGCGTTCCTGGCCGAGCTCGGCAGCGCCAGCGCGGGCGTGCTCGGCGCCATCACGGCGTGCAGCGCGCGAGCCGGCTTCACGCTGAGCGCGCTGCACGCGCTGCGTTACACCACCGCGCGCGTCGCGCTTGTCGGCGATGCCGCGCACACCGTGCATCCGCTGGCGGGGCAGGGCATGAATCTCGGGCTGCTCGACGCCGCGGCGCTCGCCGCGACGATCGAGGATGCGGTGATCGCGGGCGAGGATCCCGGCGACGCGCGCGTGTTGCGCCGCTACGAGCGTGAACGCAAAGGCCACAATCTGCAGATGCTCGCGGCCTTCGACGCGCTGAACCGGTTGTTCCGCCTGCCGGCATGGGCGGCACCCATCCGCGTGCTCGGCCTCGGCGCCGTCAACGCGGCCGCGCCCGCGAAGCGGCTGCTGATGCGCCAGGCGCTCGGTCTCGCCGCGGGGATCGAAAACCGGCGCCGCTGGTCACACGCAGAGTCGCAAGCATAGAATCGATCCTCATGACGCACTTTAGAGCCTTGCTGCTCGGCGCGCTGCTCGCAGCCGCCGCGCTCGGCGGCCGGTCGTTCGCGGCCGAGGAACCGCCGACGTGGAATCGGACGCTCGAGCGCATTGCTTCGGGTGTGGTCTCCATCCAGATCGACAGCACGCGCGCGTTCGATACCGAGCGCAGCTCCTCGGCGCAGGCCACCGGCTTCGTCGTCGACGCACAGCGCGGCCTGATCCTCACGAACCGCCACGTGGTCACGCCGGGGCCGGTGCGCGCGCAGGCCGTGTTCCTGAATCAGGAAGAGGTCGACCTGATTCCGGTGTACCGGGATCCGATCCACGACTTCGGCTTTTTCCGCTACGACCCGAAGCAGCTGCAGTTCATGAAGCCGACCGAGCTGCCGCTCGTGCCGGAAGCCGCGCAGATCGGTCGCGACATCCGCGTGGTCGGCAACGACGCCGGCGAGCAGCTGTCGATCCTGGCCGGCACCATCGCGCGTCTCGACCGCCAGGCGCCGAATTACGGCCGCGGCAACTACAACGATTTCAACACGTTCTATCTGCAGGCGGCATCGGGCACGTCGGGCGGCTCGTCGGGCTCGCCCGTCGTCGACATCGAAGGCCGCGTGGTGGCGCTGAATGCCGGCGCGAACACGCAGGCCGCGTCGAGCTTTTTCCTGCCGCTCGACCGCGTGCAGGTGGCGCTCGCGAAGATCCGGGCCGGGCAGCCGGTGCCGCGCGGCGAGCTGCAGACCGAGTTCGTGCACAAACCTTTCGCCGAGCTGCGCCGGCTCGGCCTCACGCGCGACACCGAGGCGCGCGTCCGCAAGGCGTATCCGAACCAGACCGGCATGCTGGTCGTGGAGCAGGTCATTCCGCAGTCGCCGGCCGCGAGCGCGCTGCAGCCGGGCGACATCCTGGTCGAGGTCAACGGCAAGCTCGTCGCCGAGTTCGTGCCGCTCGCGGCCGCGCTCGACGACGCCGTGGGCCGCGAGGTCAAGCTCATGGTCGAGCGCGGCGGGCAGAGGCTCGAGCACTCGCTCCCCGTCACGAATCTGAACGACATCACGCCGGACGAGTACGTGGAGTATGGCGACGGCGTGTTCCACAAGCTCTCGTATCAACAGGCGCGGCACTTCTACCGGCCGGTGTCCGGCGTCTACGTGGCGAACCCCGGCTACGTGTTCGGCAAGGCCGCCATTCCGCGCGCCAGCATCGTGACGGCCATCGACGGCAAGCCGGTCGCCGACCTGAACGACTTCGAGCGCGTGATCGAATCCGTGCCGGCCGACAGCCAGATGACCGTGCGTTTCGTGACGTTCGACGAGCCGCAGAGCGAGCGCCAGCGCATCGTGCGCAACGACCGCAGCTGGTTCCCGGCCCGCCGTTGCCACCGCGACGACAGTCAGGGCATCTGGCCCTGCGTGGCGCTCGCGGCGAGCCCGCCGCCCGAGCCTCTGGTGCCGAGCGCCGGCACCACGTTCCCGCGCCAGGGCGAGAAGCACGTGCAGGCCATCTCGCCGTCGCTGGTGCTCGTGAACTTCGACATGCCGTACACGGTGTCCGGCGTGGCGGACCGTTACTACTACGGCACCGGCCTCGTGGCCGACGCCGAGCGCGGCTGGGTGGTCGTCGACCGCAACACGGTGCCCGTGGGCATGGGCGACGTGCGGCTCACGTTCGCCGGCACCATCGAGATCCCGGGGCGCGTGGAGTACATCCACCCGCTGCACAACCTGGCCGTGGTCTCGTACGACCCGAAGCTGCTGGGCTCGACGCCGGTCAAGAGCGCGCAGTTCGTCACGAAGCCCATGGTGCAGGGGCAGCAGCTGGCCGTCGTGGGCTTGAGCCCCGATTTCCGCATGCAGTCGCAGTCGAGCGCCGTGGCCAACGTGTCCGCCGCGTCGTTCCCGCTGTCGCGCACGCTGCGCTTCCGCGACACGAACCTCGACGTCGTGTCGCTCGTGAACGGTCCCACCGACTTCGACGGCACGCTGGTCGACTTCCAGGGCCGCGTGCTCGGTCTGTGGGCGAGCTTCGCGTACCAGACAGGCCGCGATCTGACGCAGGTCAACATGGGCATTCCGGCCGACGTGGTGGTCGACATGCTCGACAAGCTGCGCAAGCGCGAGTCCATGCGCTCTCTCGAGGTGGAGTGGGGCCAGATGCCGCTTGCGACCGCGCGCAAGGTGGATCTCCCGGACAGCTGGGTGCAGAAGTACGAGGCGCACAACCCCGAGAAGCGCGAGGTGCTGGCCGTGTCGAGCACGGTGGCCGGCTCGCCGGCGGCGGAGTTCTTCAAGGCCGGCGACGTGCTGCTTGGCATCGACGGCGCGCTCGCGAACACGTTCCGCGAGGTGGAGCGCGCCGCGCAGTCGCCGACCGTGGAGGTCACGGTGCTGCGCAACGGCCAGGAAGTCACGGGCCGCGTGAACACCGTGGCGCTCGACGGCCTCGGCATCGACCGCGTCGTGAGCTGGGGCGGGGCGCTCGTGCAGGCGCCGCACCGCGAGCTCGCCGTGCAGCGCGGCGTGGCGCTGAACGGCGTGTACGTCAGCTACTTCAACTTCGGCTCGCCGGCCAGCCGCTCGGGCCTGTTCGCGGGCCGCCGCGTCGTGGCCGTCGACGGCCAGCCGACGCCGGATCTCGATGCGTTCGTGAAGGCCACGAACGCCGTCGCCGGCAAGGAGTCGGTGCGGCTGAACACGATGTCGTTCAACGACGTGCCCGAGGTCATCACGATGAAGCTCGACCCGGTGTACTGGCCGAGCTACGAGCTCAGGCGTGACGGCTACGAGTGGCATCGCGTCGAGCTCAAATAACGACAACAACGTCGATTCAGGGGTGAGACTGTGGCTACGAACACCATCGGCATGGGCGGCATCGGCCTGCGATTCCTGTTTGCGCTCGCGCTCGTCTGCCTGACCTGGAACCCCACGCGCTTCAACTACGTCGAGTGGACGCTGGCGCAGTACAAGACGGTGGGCCCGCTCGTGGCGTTCGCGGGCATCGTCCTGCTGATGGGCTGGATCTTCTTCGTGCGCACCACCGCGCGCTCGCTCGGCGTGCTCGGCATCGTGCTCTGCACGGGGCTCGCCGTGGTCGTGCTGTGGATCCTGTTCTTCTACAACGTGGTGAGCACCGCCAGCACTCAGCTCATCGAATGGATCGTGCTCGTGCTGCTCTCGGCCATCCTCGCGGCCGGCATGTCGTGGGCGCACATCCGTGCGCGCTGGTCGGGTCAGGCCACGGTCGACGAGGTCGATCACCATCGTTAAATCGCGCGCCGCGCCTGGCGCCGCGCGCGGCCTGTGACCGCCGCCCTTGGCCCGCCCCGCGGGCCCGTGCAAGAGTGGGCATCCGATGCGCTTCGTCGTTCCCGCAGTCGTCCGCGTAGTCGGCGCGTCGTGCGCGCTGGCCGCGCTCGCGTGCGGGTTCGCCGCGCAGGGCCAGAAGCTCTTCAAGTACCAGGATGCCAACGGCACGTGGGTCTTCACGGACCGGCAGCCGGACGCCAGCCAGCCGTACGAGCAGTCGCAGGTGCAGAAGCGGTTCGAGCCGCCCGAGATCCGGCTGTTCCAGCAGGCGCGTAGCGACGGCATCACCCTGATCGCGCAGAGCACGTTCTACGCGCCCGTGCAGCTCGCGTACCGCCTGGTCAACGAGCAGAACGTGGCGGGTAACACGCCGCGCGAGGGGCTCAAGGTGCTCAAGCCGCGCGGCGAGACGCCGCTGCTCTTCGTCGGCAAGGCCGCGCCGGGCGCCGATCTGCGCTTCGACTACGAGTATCAGTTCCTGCCGGGCGAGCCCGGCGCCGAGCACCGCCCAGAGCAGCCGTACCGGCTGCCGTTCGCGCTTTCGACCACGGTGCCGGTGTCGCAGGCGTTCCCCGACACGGTCACGCACGGTGACCCTGGCAGCCAGTACGCCATCGACTTCGTGATGCCCGTCGGCACACACGTGTTCGCGGCGCGCGAGGGCGTGGTCATCGACGTCGCGAGCGATTTCTTCGAGCACGGCACGGACCTGAGCGTGGACGGGCCCCGCGCGAACATCGTGCGCGTGCTGCACGACGACGGCACGATGGCGCTGTACGGGCACCTGAACTGGAACTCGATCCGCGTGGTGCCGGGGCAGCACGTGCGCCGCGGGGAGTATCTGGCCGACTCGGGCAACACGGGTTTCACGACCGGGCCGCACCTGCACTTCGTGGTGCAGCGCAACCGCGGCGGTGCGCTCGTCTCCATCCCGGTCGAGTTCATGGGGCCGGGCGGCGCGCCGATCACCGTGCGCTCGCGCGAGCGCTACACCGCCCGCTGACCGAAGACGGTCTGGATCTCGCGGCAGGTGGTGCCGGTGCAGACGTAGGCGATGGGCGCGGCACGCGGTGCGCGCTCGGCCAGCAGGCCCGAAAGCGGTGCGTCGTTCGGGATGCAGAACGATGCGCGGTGCGGGTGGTAGCCCGCGTCGAGCGCGCGCTGCCACTCGGCGAGCTCGGCCGGCGTGCCGCGCACCACCACGAGCTCCGGCGGCGTCAGCAGCTCGTCGAGCGCGCGCAGCAGCGTCGCGTGGCCCTCGGGGTAGCGGTCGAGCGCATGCAGCGCGGCGCGCACCGTGGCCTCGGCCGCGTCGAGGTAGCGCTGCTCGCCGGTGAGGTGGCCGAGTTGCAGCAGCGTCACGGCGGCCACGCCGTTGCCGGCGGGCACGGCCTCGTCGGCGAACGGCTTCGGCTTGTGCAGCAGCGCCTCGTGATCGTCGGCCGTGAAGAAGAAGCCGCCGCGCGCGTCCGCGAAGTGCGCGAGCAGCACGTCGAGAAGCTCGCGCGCGAAGTCGAGATCGCTGCTGCGCCAGCGGCACTGCAGCAATTCCAGCAGCCCGTGCGCCAGGAACGCGTAGTCGTCGAGATACGCGGCGAGCCGCGCGCGGCCGTCCTTGTACGTGGCTTTGAGCCGCCCGTCGGCCCACATCTTCCCGCGGATGAAGTCCACGGCGCGCGTAGCGGAGTCTGCGAGATCCGGGCGATCGAGCACGCGCGCAGCGCGCGCCATGGCGCCGATCATGAGCCCGTTCCAGCCGACCAGCAGCTTGTCGTCGCGGCCGGGCCACACGCGCTTCTCACGTGCGGCGAGCAGCTTCGCGCGTGCGCTCGCGAGCGTGGCCGCGTCCGCCTCTGCGGCGGGCGCCGCCGCGAACAGGTGCCAGTGGCGATCCTCGAAGTTCGGTGGCAGGTTCAATCCGTAGGCCGCCTTCGCCACGCGGCTCTCAGCGGGCGTGAGCAGCGCGTCGAATTCCGCCGGCGTCCACACGTAGAACTTGCCTTCCTCGTGCTCGGAATCCGCATCGAGCGTGGAGTAGTAGCCGCCGCGCGCGTCCTGCATGTCGCGGCGCACCCAGTCGGCCGTCTCGGCGGCCACGCGCGCGTAGAGCGGCGCGCCGGTGGCGGCGTACGCGTTCGCGTACACGCCAAGCAGCTGCGCGTTGTCGTACAGCATCTTCTCGAAGTGCGGGATGGCCCACTGCCGGTCCACGCTGTAGCGGTAGAAGCCGCCCCCGAGCTGGTCGTACAGGCCGCCCTCGGCCATGCAGTTCAGCGTGTGCGTGACCATTGCGAGCGCGTGCCCGTCCGTCGACTTGCCGAGCGTGGCGTGCCAGTGCGCGAGCAGCAGCTCGAGATGCGTCGGGTGCGGGAATTTCGGCGCATCGCCGAAGCCGCCATGCTGGTCGTCGAAGCTCTGCTCGAGTCGCGCCCGCGCGGCCTGCAGCGGCGCGCGCGAGAGCGCGGCGAAGTCGTCGCCGCTTTCCACGTCCATCTGCTGCAGCGCCTCCACCAGGCTCGCGCCGCGGCGGCGAATCTCGTCGTTCTGGTTGCGGTAGTAACCCTCGACCGCGGCCAACACCTCGCGAAACGCCGGCATGCCGTAGCGGCGCTCCTTCGGGTAGTAGGTGCCGGTGAAGATCGGCACGTGCGAGTCCGGCGTCAGGAACACCGTCAGCGGCCAGCCGCCGGGGCGGCCGGTGTAGAGCTGGTGGGCCGTCTGGTAGATCTTGTCGAGGTCGGGGCGCTCCTCGCGGTCCACCTTGATGTTCACGTAGAGGTCGTTCATGAGCCGCGCGGTTTCCGCGTCCTCGAAGCTCTCGTGGGCCATCACGTGGCACCAGTGACAGGCGGAGTAGCCGACGGAGAGCAGGATGGGCTTGCCGCTCGCGCGGGCCGCGGCGAGCGCCTGTTCGTCCCAGGGTTGCCAGTGCACGGGATTGTCCGCGTGCTGCCTGAGGTAGGGGCTGGTCTCGTCGCCAAGTCGGTTGCGCATGCGCGCACTATCCGCGACGCACGGCGCCGCCGCAACGCGCTGGCGCCACGCGGCGCGGCGCCGCTACACTACCCGGCATCGCCGCGCCGCCGCGCGGCCTTCGCCGGTGACGCGCTCTGATCCAGTATCCCGAATTCGATCCCGTCGCGATCAGCCTGGGGCCGCTGCAGGTCCGCTGGTACGGCCTCATGTACCTGTTCGGCTTCGGGCTCGCGTGGCTCGGCATGCGCGCTCGCACGAAGCAGCCGTGGAGCCCCATCCGCACGGACCAGGTGGACGACATCGTCTTCTACTCCGCACTCGGCGCCATCGTGGGCGGGCGCCTGGGCTACATGCTGGTGTACGGCACGCAGGAGCTGATCGCCGATCCGCTTTCGCTGTTCACCGTGTGGAAGGGCGGCATGTCGTTCCACGGCGGGCTCTCCGGCGTGCTGATCGCCATGTGGCTGTATGGCCGGCACATCGGCCAGCGGTTCTTCGTGCTCGGGGATTTCATTGCGCCGTGGGCGCCCGCGGGCCTGATGCTGGGGCGCATCGGCAACTTCATCAACGGCGAGCTGTGGGGCAAGGTCACGGACGTGCCGTGGGCCATCGTCTATCGCGGCCAGCCGCGCCACCCGAGCCAGCTGTACGAGGCGGCGCTCGAAGGCCTGCTGCTGTTCCTCGTGATCTTCACGTACACGCGCAAGCCGCGGCCGGTGATGGCCGCGTCCGGCCTGTTCCTGGCGGGCTACGGTCTTTCCCGCATCATCGTGGAGTTCGTGCGCGTGCCGGACGTACAGCTCGGCTACCTCGCGTTCGGCTGGGTCACGATGGGGCAGATTCTGTCCGTGCCGCTCGTGATCGCGGGCGCCGCGCTGATCTGGGTCTCGCGCGGCAACGCGCCCGCGGCGCCGGCACCGGCTGCGCCGACGGGCAATCCCACTCCGAAACGCGCCAGCTGAGCCATGCGCCAGTATCTCGATCTCGTGCGCGCGATCCGCGATCACGGCGTGCGCAAGGAGGATCGCACGGGCACCGGCACGCTCTCGCTGTTCGGCCACCAGATGCGCTTCGACTTGGGCGCCGGCTTCCCCGTCGTCACCACGAAGAAGCTGCACATCCGCTCCATCATCCACGAGCTGCTGTGGTTCCTGAAGGGCGACACGAACGTGAAGTACCTGCACGACCACGACGTGACGATCTGGGACGAATGGGCGGACGAGAAGGGCGATTTGGGCCCCGTGTACGGCGCGCAGTGGCGTACGTGGCGCACGGCGGATGGCGGCCACGTGGACCAGATGAAGCGCGCGCTCGACCTGCTGCGCAAGGACCCGAACTCGCGCCGCAACATCGTGAGCGCCTGGAACGTGGGCGAGCTCGAGCAGATGGCGCTGGCGCCGTGCCACGCGATGTTCCAGTTCTACGTGGCGAACGGGCGTTTGAGCTGCCAGCTCTACCAGCGCAGCGCCGACGTGTTCCTCGGCGTGCCGTTCAACATCGCGAGCTACGCGCTGTTGATCCACATGATGGCGCAGCAGGCGGATCTAACGCCCGGCGAGCTGGTGTGGACCGGCGGGGATTGCCATCTGTATCTGAATCACTTGGAGCAGGTGGAGCTGCAGCTCTCGCGGGAGCCGCTGCCGCTGCCGAAGCTGCTGATCAAGCGCAAGCCGCCGAGCCTCTTCGAGTACCAGTTCGAGGACTTCGAGCTCGTCGGGTATCAGGCGCATCCTGCCATCAAGGCGCCGATCGCCGTCTAGGCCGAGTGTCTGGTACCGGACATAACGGCCATCGAGAGTTGGCGGTCGGCGGGTCGCCGGGCGTAGGCTTCCTGCTTGGTGCGGCGTGTACGCTGCCTCATTGCTCGTCCGAGGTCGTAGTCGCTCGCGCGTATCTCTACTGAGTGCAGTCCAGGAGTTCTACGAACGTCGTGCGAGCGTATAAGAAGACAATGCAACGAACGCGCGCCAATCATGAATGTGTTCTGGGTTGCGTGCATCGGCGCGCCGCCGATTTGCGGCGCCATGCCGCCAGTCGTACTCGTGGCGCTGCCTCTTTGTCTTGGGGGAAATCATGATAAGCCGTGTATTGGTTGCCTGCGGCCTCGTTCTTTCTGGATTCTTGTGCGATGTATCCCGTGCCGCCCGCCCGGAAGAACTCACCAGCGATCCCGCCATTCTGGGTTTTCTGCAGCGGCTCGCCGACGCCACCGAAAGCTTCAACAAGGGCGATCCCGCACCGTACGTAGCGCTCATGTCGCCCACCTCGGACCTGACGCTGATGGGCGGTGCGGGTGGCTACGAGAAGGGCATCACGCAGATCAAGCCCCGCTTGGAATTCATCACTCAGCAGCGACGTTCGGATGGCAACAAGGCGACGATTGACTACATCAGCATCGTTGCGGTCGGCGACATGGCGTATACAGTTGCCATAGAGAGGCGCCTGTTGCGCGCGTCTGGACAATCGGAGCCTGTCAAGGATGAGCTCCGCGCCACAACGGTGCTTCGGCGCGAGCAGGGGGAGTGGCGCCTGATTCACAGGCATGCGGATCCGCTCGTCCAGGTCACTGTCCCAGGTATCCGTTCCTCGAACTAACGCCGATGTCAGTGCAGCCACGAGCGCCTGCCTGCGTGTGCATGATCGTCGTGGCACTTGAGACGCCAAGTATCGCTGCCGCAATTCCCCGGTGGCTGCACGCTGTTCGATCGGAGATTGCGAGGTATCGTGACACTGCGTGAAACGCGACTGCCTTCCGGCACTGAACTGGTTCGCCCCTTCGTGCCGGCAAAGGACTTTGGTGTTTCCAGACGCTTCTACGAGGCGCTGGGCTTCACCAAAGTCCTCGATGGTGACGTAGCGATTTTCAAGACAGGATCCGGCGGGTTCATTCTGCAGCGCCACTACCAGAGGGACTGGGCGGAGAACTTCATGATGCAGCTCATGGTCGACGATCTGGACGCGTGGTGGGCGCATATTGTGACCTTGGACTTGCCGCGACGGTTCGACGTGCCCGAGCCGCGAGCGCCGGCGATGCAGCCCTGGGGGCTTCGCGTTGCCTATGTCGTCGACCCCTCCGGAGTGCTCTGGCACGTTGCGCAACGGCGCGAGGGCGCGATCCAGGACTAACCGGGGCGCATCGTATGCCGACAGTCCGACTCTTCGTTCCCGCGGAGTGGCGTACGTACCGCGAGCTGCGGCTCCGATCCCTTGCGGATTCCCCCGATGCATTCGGGAGAACGCTTGCCGAAGAGGAGTCTCGCTCTGACGAGGAATGGGCTGAGCGGTTGCGCGCGGGTTGCGCGTCGGGCACGGAATGCCCGTTGGTGGCCGAGGTCGGGGCTATACCGGTTGGGCTTGCATGGGGGCGTTTCCCGAATCCGTCAGATCTGGACAATGCATTCCTGTTTCAGATGTGGGTGGATCCGAGCTTCAGGCGCCACGGACTGGGTCGTCGTCTGTTGAGCGCCGTGACAACGTGGGCGCAACGCTCCGGTGCTCGCTACCTGAACCTCGGCGTCACGTGTGGCACGCCAGCGATGCGTCTTTACGAAAGCGAGGGGTTCAACGCGGTCGGCGGTCCCACGCCACTCAGGGCAGAGTCGCCACTTCGTGGTCAAATGATGCGGCTTCGGCTGCGCGGTGACGCGGCCGAATAGCGGATCACGCCGCAGTGTCACGAACCGTGGGGAGAGTTGGTCGATGAGCGCACGTATCGTCAACGGGCTGCGAGCCATCGAGTGTCGGTCGACCGGTGGTGAATCCGGGTGCCGGGCGGGGGACTCTGCCGAATGAACGACGCGGCAGCCTCGCTTCGACGCGCAATCAATGCGGACCTGCGTCTGGCGATGAAGGCCAAGGACACTGTTGCCGTCTCCGCACTGCGCTCCCTGCTGAGTGCTCTGGATAACGCTTCCGCGGTTCCGGCCGACACAGTCGCGGGTCCCGTCTTCGGCGGGAACGGCGATGTCCCCCGAAAAGATCTCTCCGAGACGGATTGCTGGAACATCGTCGTCGCTGAGGTTCGTGCCCGATCGGTGGCCGCCGAGGAGTATGCGCGACTCGGTCGTGGCGACTCAGCAGCGCGTCTGCGCGCGGAGCAGGCGGTGATCGAACGCTACGTCCGGGCCGAAGAACACGTATCCAGACAGGAGATCTCATGACCATAGAAAGCGAGGACGATGTCGCTGCGCTCAAGCGCATCGGCAAGATCGTGTCGTACGTGCTTCGGGAAATGCTCGACGCTGCCGAGCCCGGCATGACCACGCGCGAGCTGGATTCAATCGGTGAGCAGTTGCTCGAGAAGCACGGCGCGCGCTCGGCGCCGCGGCTCGCCTATGACTTCCCGGGCGCGACCTGCATCAGCCTCAACGAGGAGGCGGCGCACGGCATCCCCGGCGAGCGGGTGATTCGGCCCGGCGACGTGTTGAACGTCGATGTGTCTGCGGAGCTCGCAGGCTATTTCGCCGATACCGGCGGAACCACAGTCGTGCCGCCGACCAATCCGCAGAAGACGCGCCTGTGCCATGCCACGCGCACGGCGCTCGAGCACGCCATGCAGCAGGCCAGCGCCGGCCAGCTCATCAGCGGCATCGGCGCCGCTATCCAGCGAACCGCGAAGACCTACGGATTCAAGGTGATAGAGAACCTCGGCAGCCACGGGGTTGGTCGTGCGCTTCACGAAGCGCCCGAGCACATTCCCGGGTACTTCGATCGCAGGGACAAGCGCATTTTGCGGGAGGGCATGGTGATCACCATCGAGCCGTTCCTTTCGACGAAGAGTCGCGTGGTGACCGAGACGGCCGATGGATGGACCCTGGTTGGAGCGGACGGCAACCTGTCGGCTCAGTACGAGCACACGATGATCATCACGAAGGGCAAACCCATCGTCGTGACTCGACATTGAACGACGATGTGGACCTCATTGACAGACAGAGGCCGGGCATCGTCTACATCCTGCACGGGACGATCACCGATCATCGAAACGGCGTGGCGACCGACTACGGCTCTTCTGCGTATCGCGGTAGCAACGTGGTCACTGTCCGCTTGCGTCTCTCCGCACGGGCGTATCGATGAAGCTCCGCTGCTCACGGGTTGGGTCCAAGCGGCTGGCGAGATTCGCGTCTACGCTCGCAATGAGGATCTCGGGAATCTGTACGATGGCACTTGCGTTTCCGGTGTCATGAGTCGCAGTCGGACGCTTCCTCAGAGTCTGCAGAACAAACATGTCGCTGTGTACGGTGTCTGGATGAGCGCGGCCGAACTGTCTGCAATGAGCGCGCGCTTCAAGCGCATCGGCGCGGAGAACTACTGCGCAGCCGACAGGCTTTTCGTAGCTGAACGTGTTGTTGCTCTCGAATAACGAACGCCCCGCCGGGCGCCACGGACCCACGAGTGGCCGACGCGAATGACCGCCACTGCCCGGTGATCTTGTTCGGCGAGCAGGGTCCTGGCTGTTGCGGCGATTTACCCTCGCCCGTAGTCTAGAACCTCTCGCCGCGTCCGAATCCGAAGGGGGAAACCATGCGCCGCGTAGTCCTCTCGCTGCTCCTCACGCTCCCATTCGCCGCACCGCTCTCCGCCGCCACCGTCGACGGCCTGAACATCCACTCGTCCTCCGTCGGCATGGGCCCCACACTCGTCTTCGTCCACGGCTGGACGTGCGACAGCTCCTCGTGGGAGCAGCAGGTGCCGGTGTTCGCGAAGATGTACCGCGTCATCACGCTCGATCTGCCGGGTCACGGCAAGAGCCAGGGTCCGAAGGACGGCAAGCTGTCGATGGATCTCTTCGCGCGCGCCGTCGAGGCCGTACGCGCGGAGGCCAAGGCGGACAAGATCGTGCTGATCGGCCACAGCATGGGCGCGCCGGTGATCCGCCAGTACGCGCATGAGTTTCCGAATCACGTCGCGGGGCTCGTCGCGGTGGACGGTCCGCTCGACATGCGCGGCTTCCCGCCGCCGAACTTCAGCGCGCCGCCGCCGGTCACGGGGCCCGAGGGGCTCAAGACGCGCGAGAACATGATCCGCGGCATGTTCGTCCCGACCACGTCGCCCGCCATCCAGGACCACGTGCTGAAGATGATGCTCGGCGCGCCGGAGGCGACGGCCGCGGGCGCGATGGCCGCGATGTTCGATCCCGCCATCCGCTGGACGGAGACGATCAAGGCGCCGGCCATCGAGGTCGTCGCAGGCACCGGCCAGGTGCCGGACGTGCAGAAGACGCGCGAGGTGATCCCGAGCTTCGACGCCATGCAGGTCGCGGGCACGGGGCACTTCCTGATGCTCGAGAAGCCGGCCGAGTTCAACCGGGACCTCACGGCGTTCCTCGGCAAGATCATGTTCTGAGCGCGCGGATGCGGCGCGCGCTCCTTCTCTGCGGAGTGTTGTCGTCGCTGTGGTACGTGGGCGTGAACGTCTACGTGCCGCTGCAGTGGCCGGGGTACAGCTCTGCGCGCGCGTTGCGAGTGGTCGGTGGCCTGTTGATCGCGTACGGCCTGAGCGGGGTGGCCTGGCTGTTCGCGCCGATGCACCCGCGCGGCGCCGAGTTCGGGCTCACGGACGCTGCGCACATCGCCCTCGGTGCCTGCACGGTGCTGCTGATGCTCGTCGTCATCGTGCTCGGCGCGGCCACGCTCGGGTCCGCGTTCCGCCGATATTCCATCGCGACGATCGTCGTGCTGCTGGTCTCCGGACTGCTGACCGGCATGGACTCGCCGAACATCGCCGCGAATCTGCCGACGCCGTGGATCGGCGGGTGGGAGCGCATCTCGATCGCGGCGTTCCTGCTGTGGATCGCGGTCCTCGCGGTCGCGCTGCTGCGGGAAAACCGCAGTCGTGGCTAGCGAGCCCGATCCCTTCGATCTCGCGCGCTTCGTGCAGGCGCAGGCGCGCAGCTACGATCGGGCGCTGGCCGAGATCCGTGCGGGCCAGAAGGAATCGCACTGGATGTGGTACGTGTTCCCGCAGATCGCGGGGCTCGGCTTCAGCCCCACGTCGCGGAAGTTCGCGATCCGCGGCCGCGCGGAGGCGAGCGCATACCTCGCGCATCCGGTGCTCGGGCCGCGGCTCGTCGCGTGCGCGGAGGCGCTGCTGGCGCTGCCGTCCGGCACTCCGGCCGAGCACGTGTTCGGCTGGCCTGATCACCTGAAGCTGCGCTCGTCCGCCACGCTGTTCGCGCAGGTGGCGCCGCCGGGCTCCGTGTTCGCACAGGTGATCGAGCGTTACTTCGCTGGCGAGCCGGACGCGAAGACGCTGCGATTGCTCGAGAAGCGGCAGGGCGGGGCCTGATCGCCTTGCGGACGCGCGCGCAAGTGACGCGGACGCCGGGGCAAGCGCCGGCGCACGGCGCTTGGCACAATGCGCCGGTCGAACGGGGGGAGTCTTCGCCATGGCTACCGCACAGCGACACTACGAGCAGCTGCTGGCACCCATCTACGTCTGGATGGCCGGCGGCGTCGAGGCCGCGTTCGCGGCCGGCACCCAGGACGTGGCGCCGCTGGTGCCGGGCAGGGGACTCGCGATCGACCTCGGCGCCGGCTTCGGCATGCACGCGATTCCGCTGGCGCGCGCGGGATACGGCGTGCTGGCGCTCGATACCTCGCGCGAGTTGCTCGACGTGCTGCGCGCGAACGCCGCGGAACTGCCGGTCCGGTGTGTGGAAGGCGATCTGCTCGACTTCCGCAAGCACGCGGGTGCGCCGCTTGCGCTGATCGTGTGCATGGGCGATACGCTCACGCATCTGCCTTCCACGGACGACGTCGAGCGCCTCGCGCGCGACGTGGCCGCATGCCTCGCGCCCGGCGGCCGCTTCGTCGCCACGTTCCGCGACTACACGAGGACTGCCACGGGCGACGCGCGCTTCATCCCCGTGCGCAGCGACGCGAACCGCATCCACACCTGCTTCCTGGAAGAGCACCCGGACCACATGCAGGTGCACGACATCGTGCACGAGCGGGACGGCGCCGCGTGGAAGATGCGGGTCAGCAGCTACCCGAAGCTGCGTCTGGCGCCGGCCGCGGTGGCCGAGACGTTGCGCTACGCCGGCCTCGAGACAACCATGGCGCCGGGCGCGCGCGGCATGGTGCGGATCACCGCCGTGAAGCCGTGACCCATCTCGTGATGTTCGACATCGACGGCACGCTCGTCGATTCATGGGGCTTCGACAACCGCGATTACGCGGACGCGATCCGCAGCGTGCTCGAGGTGGAAGTCGACGACACGTGGCGGTCCTACAGGCACGTCACCGACGGTGGCATCCTCGAGGAGCTGCTCGCGAGCAAGTCGTTCGACCGGCCGATCGACGAGCTGGGCGCGGAGGTGAAGCGCAGATTCATGGCAACGGTCTACGCGCGCTTCGCGCACGATCCGGCTCCGGTGCGCGAGATCCCCGGGGCGAAGGCGCTGATCGAGCTTCTCGCGACGCTGCCCGGGGTGCGCGTCGCGATCGCGACTGGCGGCTGGGCCGAGAGCGCACGGCTGAAGCTGGCCGCGATCGGCATCGATGCCGACGCCCTTCCGCACGCCACGTCCTCCGACCGCATCGAGCGTTCCCGGATCATGCAGCTCGCCGAGGAGCGTGCGCTCGGCGGCGCGCCTTGGACCACGCGTACCTATTTCGGCGACGGCGACTGGGACAAGCGCGCCAGCGCCGAGCTCGGCTATCGCTTCGTCGCCGTCGGCCCCAGGGTGAAGCACGACCCGCACTTCGACGATTTCCGCGACCCGTCCGCGGTGCTCCGCTGTCTCGGGCTTGAGCTATAGTCCCTGCGGCAGCACCGGAGGCGCGATGGGCAAGGGTCGACTCGAGGCGTTCAGCGACGGCGTCATCGCCATCATCATCACCATCATGGTGCTCGAGATGAAGGTGCCGCACGGCGAGGATCTCGCCGCGCTGCTGCCCGTGGTGCCGGTGTTCCTGAGCTACGTGCTGAGCTTTGTCTACGTCGGCATCTACTGGAACAACCATCACCACATGCTGCACACCGTGAAGACGGTGACCGGCGCGGTGCTCTGGAGCAACCTGCATCTGCTCTTCTGGCTGTCGCTGTTCCCGTTCGCCACGGGGTTCATGGGCGAGAATCACTTCGCGGCGGTGCCGTCCGCGGTATACGGCGTGGTGTTGCTCGGCGCCGCGATTGCCTACTACCTCCTGCAGACGGTCATCATCCGCACGCAGGGCAAGGACTCCGTGCTGCGTGCGGCCGTGGGCAGCGACTGGAAGGGCAAGCTCTCGCCCGTGTTCTACATCGCCGGGATCCTGTCGACGTTCGTCGTGCCGTGGGTGGCCGAGGTGCTGTACGTGCTCGTGGCCGCGCTCTGGCTGATTCCGGATCGGCGCATCGAACGCACGCTCGCGCACCACGGGCCATGAGGTGGGCCGCGGCGGTCGTCGTGGCAGTCGGGGTGGCGGTGGCCCTCTGGCTCCTGCGGTCGCCCGCGCCTGTCCCGCCGCAAGCTGCGCCCGAGCCGGAGCGCGTGCTCGCGCACGCCGATGCCGTGCCGGCGCCGTTACCGACGCCCGCTTCCGCGGAATCGCCCGCGAATGCCAGGCTCGCGGAGTTGCGTGCGATGTCCGACTCCGTGCTGCGCAGCACGTTCGTCGTCGCGATCCGCAGCGCGGGGTTCCTGTGCGAGGACGTCGTGGGCGTGGATCAGGGCGAGGCCGGTGCGCCGGTCTGGCGGGCGCGTTGCCCCGATCTGCGCGCGTACCTCGTCGGCGTGAACGACGCGGGCGGGCTCTCGGTGGAGCCCACGCTCGATCACTGGGACGCGGTCGCTCCCGCGGTCATGCCGGTGGTGCCGCCGCGTAACCCGCCGGATCTGCTCGGTCCGCGCGATCCGCGCCGCTAGCGCTCGAACGCTTCCATCACGCCGATCGAGCCGATGCGCTCGGCGGCGATGCCGAACGGCACGGCGGCGATCTCCTTGTCCTCGGCCAGGATCGCGTCGGGCTTCGGCGTGGGGTAGGTGATGGGTGTCGGGGCGTCGCTCGCGAGCGTGGTGCGCAGCTTCGCGGCTTCGCCCGTCACGATCGCGATTTTCAGGTTCCTGTACTGCAGGTGTTTCCTGATGGCCGCGTTCACGTCGTCGAGCGTGAGTGCGTCCATCATGCGGCGGAAGCGGGCGAGGTGGCCTTCGCCGTCGATGCCATAGAACCGATCGTCCATCGCGTAACCGAGCCGCGCGGCCGTGGTCTCGGCGTAGTGCAGCGAGTACTTCTTCAGAAACGTGCGCGTGAGCTCGAAGTCCTCGGCCGACATGCCGCGGTCGACCAGGTTCGTGAGCTCGCGCAGCGCGGCGCGCAGCGCAAACGGCGCCTGCGCGTTCGGCAGCGTGCGGATCCATACCTCGAACAGCTGTTGGCGGCGCGGCACGTTGACGGGCGGCATCATGCGCTCGCCGCCCTCGGGGAACGCCTCGATGTAGGAGTAGTCGCCGTAGTTCAAGCCCCGTTCTTCGCGAATCACGTGGAAAAGGTGGCTCGACTGGTTGCGGTGCTCGCCGAGCCAGGAGTTCGCGATCCACAGCGCGTAGAAATCCTTCTCGCCGCGGTGCACGTCGATCGGAAACCCGAAGCTGATCGACGCGTCCGCCCCCGGCTTGTCGACCAGCAGCACGGAGCGGCCGTCGATCGGCGCCGGGGCGATCGACGGGGCAGGCGTGGCGCCCCCGGCCGGCAGCTTCGCGAGCGCTGCCTTCATGCGCGCGACCAGCGCGTCGTCGAAGCCGCCTGCCATACCGAGCAGCACGTTGCCGGCCGTGTAGTGCTGACGATAGAACGCGCGCACGTCGTCGAGCGTGACGGCTTTGAGCCCGGCGACCGTGCCGGCGGTCGGATGCGCGTACGGTGTGCCGCGGAACACGAACTCGTTCAGCGTGGCCTTGCCGAGCTCCTCGTCCGAGGAGTAGCGCAGCGTGTTCTCGATTTCGTTGACGGCGTCGCTGCGCACGCGCTCGAAATCCGCCTGGGCGAACTTCGGGTGCAGCAGCGCATCGGTGAAGAGCTCGAGATACGCGTCGAGGTTGTCCTTGTGCACGCGGCCCGTGAACGTGCTGCGCTCGCGGTCCACGCGCATCGTGTAGGCGGCCGCGAGCGGATACAGCGCTTCGAGGATCTGATCGAGCGAGCGCGCTTCCGTGGCGGCGTCGGCCAGCATCTGGCCGGTCAGGAACGCGAGCCCTTCCTTGCCGGGCGGGTCGTTCTGCGAGCCCACGGCGAACTGCACGGAGAACGAAATCGTCGGCTCGGCGGGAACGGGCATCAGCACCACGGGAGCTTCCTCGGTCTTGGTGGGGACGGCCGGCGGCGCAGGCGCGCGAGCGCAGCCGGTGAGCGCGAGCGCGGCGCTCGCTGCGACGATGAGCGCGGCCCTGCTCACTGCCGCGACCGCAGCACGCCCACGGTGCGCCGCTGCGGCTCGAGATAGCGCTCTGCCGCCGCCTGCACGTCGGCGGGCGTGATCGCGGCGTACGTCGCGTAGAGCCGATCGATGCCGGCAAGATCGCCGCCCACCGCGATGAACTGGGCGACGCGGCTCGCGACGGAGTCCGGCGTCTGCAGACCCATCAGGAAGCCGTACTTCAAGCGCCGCTGCAGGTCAGCGAGCCGCTTCGCGTCCGGCGGCGCGGCGCGGTACTCGGCGATGGTGGCATCCAGCACGCCGAGCACGTAGTCGATCTTCGCCGGGTCCTTGATGCGTGCGTGGATGTCGAGCAGGTAGGGATCGCGGTGGAACGAGCCGAAGGCGTCGAGATGCTCCACCACCTGCTCGTCGAGCACGAGGCGCTTGTACGCGGCGCTCGTCTCGCCGAACGCGAGATCGGCGAACAGCCCCGCGGCGACGAGCGATTTGTCCGCGGGGTCGAAGGCCGGCAGCTTGTACGCGATGCGCAGGATCGGCAGCGTCTGGCCGTCGTACTTCACTTCGACGTGGCGCTCGGCCTTCTGCTCGGGCTCCACGGGGATCCGCGGCGGCACGTAGCCGCGCTGCCAGCCGCCGTAGTACTTCTCGACCAGCGGGAATACCTGCGCCGGCGTGACGGCGCCCGCGATGAACAGCACGGTGTTGTCGGGCCGGTAGTAGCGGGAAAAGAACGTGCGCGAATAGTCGTAGAGCTTCGGCATCGCGGCGATGTCGCTCTCGTAGCCCATCGTCGTGTGGCCGTACGGGTGTTTCGTGAACGCCGTGGCCATGAGCTCTTCGTCGAGCGCGAACTCCGGTTCCGTGCGCGTCTTGCGGTACTCGCCGTACACGGCCCCGGCTTCGGTCTGGAATGCGCTCTCGGCGTATTTCAGGTTCTGGAACCGGTCGCTCTCGAGCTGCATCACCTGCTCGAGATCCTCGGCCGCGAGCTTGAAGTGATACGCGGTGTGGTCGTCGGTGGTGTACGCGTTCGTGTCCGCCCCTATCGTCGTGACGATGCGGTTGTACTCGGCGGCCGGGAAGCGGTCCGTGCCGCGGAACATCATGTGCTCGAAGAAGTGCGCGAAGCCCGTTCGGCCCTGCTCGTACTCGTCGCGCGAGCCCGTGCGCACGATGGTCCAGTACGCGACGAGGCCGTCGCTCGGCATCTGCACGACGATGACCCTGAGGCCGTTCGCGAGCGTGCGGGTCTCGGTGGGGTACGGAATGATCGGTGTCACGGCAGTGGTCTCTTGGCTACGGCTCGGCGCGCCCGTCAGCAGGGTGCACGCGAAGAGCGCGAGCAGCGCGCCGGCGCGGCGGACCTGCGAGGGAGGGCGGTGGATCGGCATGCGCGGATTAGACCACAGCGCGGCGGGCGGCGGCCATGAACGGGCGCTCACTGCGGGGCGCCGCGGCTTCTATTCACGAGCGCAATGGCGGACACTTGAAGCACTACCATGCTCACCCATACCGGCGGTTGTCATTGCGGGCGAGTGCGATTCGAGGTGCTCGCGCCCGCGCGCATCGAGGTCACCGACTGCGACTGCTCGATCTGCAGCAAGGCGGGGTACCTGCATCTGATCGTGCCGAAATCGCGGTTCAAACTGCTGTCGGGCGCCGAGGTGCTGACGACCTATCAATTCAACACGCGCACGGCCAGGCATCTGTTCTGCTCGGTGTGCGGAATCAAGTCGTTCTACGTGCCGCGTTCCCACCCCGATGGCTACAGCGTGAACGCGCGCTGCCTCGACGAGGGTACGGTCGAAGAAATGCGGGTGATTCCGTCGGACGGCAAGAACTGGGAGAAGACGTATCCCGCGGGCCGCGCCAAGCCGCTCGAGTGAGTGGTCGCGTGAGGAATCCGAAGTTCGATCGGGAATTCTGGGAGCAGTTGTGGGCGAACACGCTGCACGCGCACGGCGACAAGGTCGCGCGCCGTCCGCCCAACGCGCATCTGCTCGCCGAAGCGGCCGGTCTCGCGCCGGGACGCGCGCTCGACGCCGGCTGCGGCCACGGCGCGGAGACGCTCTGGCTCGCCGCGCACGGCTGGCGCGTGACGGCCGTGGACTTCTCTTCGGCCGTGCTGGCGTACGCGCGCTCGGCTGCCGAGGCTGCGGGGGCCGATGTCGCGGCGCGCATCGACTGGATCGAGGGCGATCTTTCGATTTGGGCGCCGGAGCCGGGGGCGTTCGATCTCGTGGTGTGCCTGTACGTTCACGTGGCCGGTTCCGTCGGAGAAATGGTGAGGCGGATGGCGAGCGGCGTCGCGCAGGGCGGCACCTTGCTGCTCGTGGGGCATCGACCGGTCGATCCCGCAACCGGAGCGGCGACGGCTGCCGCGAATCAGGTGCAAGTGTCGGTCGAGGAGGCCGTGGCTGCTCTCGATGCGTCGGTATGGGAGCTGCTCGTCACCGAGCAGCGACCGCGCGCAGCTGCCGGCGCCGGCGTCGACGCGGTGATTCGTGCGCGGCGGCGTTGACGCCTGAAGGCAGACGATCTACGGTGATTTTCGATATGCGCGATGTGCTGCAAATGCTGCGTGAGCTGGCGTGGCCATCGAAGCCCGCTCCGGGCCACCAACGCCCGAACGTGGACATCTATCTCAAGCCGCTCGTCGTGCTTGCCATCGTTCTGCTCGTGGGACCCGAGGTCGTTGCGGTCGTCGAGCTGACGACGTTACTCGATCTTCTCGGCGCGACATTGTTTCTGACGGCGTTTGCCGCCGCGAACAAGATGCTCGTCATGTCGTTCCTGGAATCGCTGCGCAGGCTGCTGGTGCCGATGGAATACGGGGTGTTGCTCGAGCTGCCCGGCCAGCCGTTTGCGGTCGCGCTCGGCGTGTTCCTCATTGCGGTGAACGGGGTGATGCTGCTGATGGTGGCTATCGCGCCGTATCTGATCGTCTCCGCGTTCGTGACGTAGATTCGGGTTGTCCTGATTGCAGGCGGCGACACAGGTCGCGGCTGCCTAGCGCACCACGCCCGCCGTGCCGTCCTCCACCTCGAACGCCGCGAGCACGTGCGTCGGCGAATCCTCGCGCCTGATGTCGTCCACGGCCACGAGATCGGCCTGCAGGCGCTCTGGTTTCACCGCGAGGCGCAGGTAGCCGCGGTAGTCGCTGCGCGCGAGGCGCACGTTCGGGTTCTCCGGCCGCCACGCGTCGAAATCCTTCTGCGCGCGGCCGTTCGAGCTGATCGAGGTCGTCACGAATTCCGTCGCGACGATCGGCGAGCCCGCGTCGTCGGCGCGCAGGTTCACGTCGTTCACGAGGAACGCGTGGATGTCGCCGCTTAAGATCACGGGGTTCGCAGGGTTGCGCGTGGCCAGCGTCTCGACGAGCCGTGCGCGTGCCGCGGGGTAGCCGTTCCAGGCGTCGGCCCAATACATGGGATCTGCGGGGCCGCTCTGGTCGAAGTGCGCAAGCAGCGTCTGCTGGCCTATCAGGTTCCAGCGCGCGCGGCTGGCACCGAGCTGATCGGCCAGCCACGCTTCCTGCGCCGCGCCGAGCATCGTGCGCTCGCCCGCGTAGAGCTCGGGGCAGGGGGACACGAGCGGGCCGCGGCCGCAGGCCTGCGGCGAGCGATACTGGCGGCCGTCGAGCATCAGCAGGTTCACGAGATTGCCGAACACGCGGGTCGTGTAGTGCCGTTGCCGGCCGTCGACCGGAAGGAATCGGTGCGGCAGCGGCAGGTGCTCGTAGTGGGCCTGATACGCGGCGGCGCGGCGTGCGTGGAACCACTCCGGCTCGAAGTCCTGGTAGTGATCGCCGGCGTAGTCGTTCGCCACCTCGTGATCGTCGCCGACGAGCATCCACGGAAACGCAGCATGCGCGGCTTTGAGATGCGGATCGGACTTGTAGATCGCGTAGCGCAGGCGATAGTCCTCGAGCGTGATGGCTTCCGGCGCGTCGTGCGTGCGCACGGCGCGCGTGCCGCGGCCTTCGTAGATGTAGTCGCCGAGATGTACGACCACGTCGTGTGCTTCGGTGGCCATCGCGCGATACGCCGCATACGTGCCCTGCTCGTAGTGCTGGCAGCACGCGACGGCGAGCTTCAGCTCCGCCGGCGTGGCGTCGCGCGCCGGCGCCGTGCGCGTGCGGCCCACGGGGCTGCGCGCACCGCCGCTCGTGAAGCGGTACCAGTAGTCGCGGCCGGGTGCGAGTCCGGTGGCTTCGACGTGCACGGAGTGCGCCCAGTCCGGTGTGGCGTAGGCTGTGCCACTGCGCGCGACCTGCCTGAACGCCTCGTCGCCCGCGATCTCCCATTGCACCGCGACCGGCGCGGCCGGCATGCCGCCGCCCGGTGCGAACGGCTCCGGCGCGAGGCGCGTCCAGAGCACCACGGCGGTGGGTTCCGGGAAGCCCGAGGCCACGCCGAGCGTGAACGGATCGCTCGTGAAACGCGGCTCGGCCGCGCGCACGGGGAAGGGCTTCAGCAGGTTCGCGGCGGCGAGACCCAAGCCCGCGCCGACCAGCGAACGACGGGATAACGGCATACGACGCTCCGAGTGGACCGGCGCCGCGTGCGCGGCGGCGATTTATGATGACGGCAGGATTCTACGCCCGCCGTTGGACAGGAGAATGACCGATGAATGACGCCGCCGTGACGATCGCCGTGGTGGGCACGGGCGACATGGGCAGTGCCGTCGGCGGCGCGCTCGTGCGGGCCGGGTATCGCGTGGTCACGGCGGGCGAGGGCCGCGGCGCCGCCTCGCGCGGTCTGGCGGCGCAGGCCGGCATCGAGGACGTGGGCTCGCTGGCCGCGGCCGTGCGCGCGGCGTCGCTGGTGCTCTCCATCGTGCCGCCGGCCGCGGCCGCCGGGTTCGCGGCGGAGTTCGTGCGTGCCGTTGCCGTCACCGGCGCACGGCCCGCGTTCGCCGACTGCAACGCGGTGGCGCCGGCCACGGTGCGCGCGATCGAAGCGATCGTCGCGCCGGCGGGCGTGGACTTCGTCGACGTCGGCATCGTGGGCCGCGGCCCGCGTCCGGGCGGCGAGCGCACGCGGTTCTACGTGAGCGGTGCCGCGCGCCGTGCCGTGCTCGATCTCGCCGTGCCGGCCATCGAGCTCATCGATCTCGGTGCGCAAGTCGGCACGGCGTCGGCCCTGAAGATGGCGTACTCGTCGCTGAACAAGGGTGTGGATGCGCTCTTGACGGCCGTGCTGCTCGCGGCCGAGCGGCTCGGCGTGCGACCGGCGCTCATGCGCGAGCTCGCGGGCAGCCAGGCCGAGGCGCTTGCGCGCATGCAGACGCGCGTGCCGTTCCTCGCGGCCACCGCGCAGCGCTATGCGCCCGAGATGGCAGAAATCGCGGCCACGTACGAGAGCGTGGGCGTGACCGGGGATTTCCACCGCGGCGCGCAATGGCTGTACGCGCTGCTCGCGACCACGCCGCTCGCAGCCGAAACGCGCGCAACGCTGCCGCGCGAGCGCTCGCTCGAAGAGGCCATCGCTGTGTTCGCTGCGGCGGTCGGGCAGGCGCAGGCCGTGACGGGCAGTCTCAGCCGCGATCGGGATACTCGCTGAACTTGAATGTAGCGCCCGGCGTGCCGTGTATGTACACGCCGCACTTCTCCCAGCTGGCCGGTACCGTCCACGTGTGCTGATCGGTTACCGGCGTGTAGCTCCTGCTCTGGTGCTGACAGCGGACCTCGACCGCTTGCAGATCGCCACGGATATCGCTCAGTGCGAACGAGTGACGCGTGAGCGTGTGCACCCAGTAATCGTTCCTGCCGACGAGAGCGCTCGCCTGCAGTATGGCCGGGCCCGAGATGAGGTTGCGGACCTTCTGCATGTTCTCGTCCAGTATGCCGACGGTATGCTCGTAGTCCTTGGCGCTCTTGGCGGTTTTCGAGCTCGTGAGTTGCTCGTACGTCGTGAGCGCACCACCGAAGTCTCCGTCTTGCGCCCGCAACATCACCAGGCGCGCGGCAGCCGCGAGGAACAGGTCTGGCGGTAGGTACTCGACGTCGTGCCCGACGGCTCGATCCAGGCACGTCAGAAGCTCCGCGCGGTCCGTCGTCTTCGCCGCGATCAGCACGTTGTACCGCAGCCACCAGAACCATGCATCTTCGTACAAGTTGCGGCGCTTCTCGCTGCTGAGCTCCGCGAGCGCTTCCTGAGCTTTCTGGACGTTGCCGGCGTCGACCAGCGTGCTGATCTGCTTGAACGCGCGTACGAATTCGCGACCCGCACCTTGCGAAGACCTGTCCGCAGAGTCTTCGGAGGGTTTTTCCAGCGTGAAACGAAGCACCGTGCGTGTCATCGGGTGATCGATAGGTTCGCCATTGCGAGTGGCTGGCGCGAAGTGCCACTGCGCAACGGCCTTCGCTGCCGCATGCTCGAAGGATTCGTCGCCACTGGAGTCTTCGATCATGAGATCCGTAACACCGCCGTCTTTCGAGACGATATAGCTCAGGGCGACCCAGCCTTCGAGGCCATCCGCAACGGCAAAGGGGGGATACTCCGGCGGAACGCGCGTTTCGGGGACGGGGCCGGTCCATGTCTCGATCTGCGTCGCACCGGGCGCGGTCGGGCTCGGCGCCGCTGGTGTTGGCGGCTCCTGGGCAAGAACGGCGTTCGTCGCAAAGACGAACACCGAGAGCATCGCCTGGCCGGCGTGGAACTTCATCCCGGTCATCCTGGCGCCATCCCTACCTGGTGCAGAGTATTTCGTCGCGAGAGCGAGAATGGCAAGTTCGGGCGGTGATCCGATGCCGATTGCTATCATTCGCTACCTGGAACCGGGTATTTCGGAGAAACGATGGCTCGCGCTCGCGGTAGTCGCGCTCGACAGGGATCGGCACGCAACGACGCGGTCCCGTATGAGCACCTGACGCCGGACGTCATCATCGGCGCGACGGAGATCTTCGGCTTCGAATGCACCGGCAGCATCCTGGCGCTCGCGAGCTACGAAAACCGCGTGTACCAGATCGGCACGGCCGATGGCTTCGTCGTGGCCAAGTTCTACCGGCCCGGCCGCTGGACGAACGCGGCCATCCTCGAGGAGCACGAGTTCGCGCTCGAGCTCGCGGCGCAGGAGATCCCCGTGGTGCCGCCGCTGAAGCACGCCGGCAAGACCTTGCACGAGCACGAGGGTTACCGCTTTGCGCTCTACGAGCGCCGCGGCGGGCGCTGGCCCGAGCTCGGCACCGCCGAGGATCGCGAGTGGCTCGGCCGGTTCCTGGGACGCCTGCACGCAGTCGGCGGTGCGCGGCGGTTTCGCACGCGGCCCACGCTCGATCGCGTGGAGCTCGGCGCGCGCTCCGTGGAGCAGGTGCTCGCGGGCGACTGGCTGCCGCCGCACCTCGTGCAGAGCTACGAGACGGTCACGCAGCAGCTGCTCGATGCGATCGATGCGTGCTTCGAGGACGTGGGTGCGTACCGCGAGCTGCGCATCCATGGCGACTGCCACCGCGGCAACGTGCTCTGGACCGACGACGGCCCGCACTTCGTGGATCTCGACGACTGCATGAACGGCCCGGCCGTGCAGGATCTGTGGCTGTTCCTCGCGGGCTCGCGCGACGAGATGGAAGCGCAGCTCGGCGACCTGCTCGAGGGCTACGGGCAGTTCTGTCAGTTCGACTACCGCGAGCTGCGCCTGATCGAGGCGCTGCGCGCGCTGCGGCTCATGCACTATACGGCGTGGATCACGCGCCGCTGGCACGATCCGGCGTTCCCGCGTGCGTTCCCGTGGCTCGGCGAGTCGCGTTACTGGGAGGAACACGTGCAGGCGCTGCTCGAGCAACGGGCGGCGCTCGACGAGCCGCCGCTGGCCGTGCTCGTGTGAGACGGCGTGACCCCGCTCAGTCGGCGGCCATGCCCGCGAGCGCGCGGATGTAGCTCACGAACTCCGGATCCTCGCCCTCGAGCAGGTCCGGCAGCAGCGCGCGGAAGTCCTCGCGGCGGCACCATTCGCGCATGTAGTCCTCCCACGAC
>DASZSB010000236.1:0-9052 GCA_035548835.1 Gammaproteobacteria bacterium
AACGCCGATCACGCGGCTTGCGAACTCCTCGGGTTGCGAGCGACTGCCGACCGTCACGGCCATGGTCCAGATCGCGAGCACCGTGATCCAGAACAGCATCGAGCCTTCGTGACCGCCCCAGGCAGCCGTGAACTTGTAGAACACCGGCAACGCGCTGTTCGAGTGCTGGGCAACGAACTCGACGCTGAAATCGTCGGTCAGGAATGCGTATTCCAGAATGCCGAACGCGATGGCGACGAACACGAACTGACCCGCCGCCGCCGGGCGCGCCAGCGCCATCCAGTCGGCCCGCCCGCGTGCTGCACCGACGAGCGGCAGCGTCGCCTGTACCAACGCGAGGCACAACGCCAACACCAACGCGAACTGACCGATCTCCGGGATCATTTGTTCTCCGCAGCCCTGGTCTTGGCCAGCGCGTCCTTGACCTCGGGCGGCATGTAGTTCTCGTCGTGCTTGGCGAGCACCTCCTGCGCCACGAAGCGGCCGTCCGCCCCCACCTGCCCGCGCACCACGACCCCCTTACCCTCTTTGAAGAGATCCGGGAGAACGCCCGTGTACCGGACGGGTACCGAATTGGCGAAATCTGTGACGGTGAAATCGATGGTCAGGCTGCCTGCCTCGCGCTTGACGCTGTCGTTGACCACCATGCCACCCAACCGAAACGAGCGACCCGTGGGCGCCTTGCCGGCCGCCACGTCGGACGGCGAAAAGAAGTAGGAGAGGTTTTCCTGAAAAGCGCGTATGCCGAAGCCCACCGCCACGGCCATGCCCAGCAGCACGCCGGCGATCAGAACCATGCGTTGCTGTCGCGGCTTCATGACAACTGCCTCACCTTCGGCTGACTTCTCGGCCCTTCGGTCTCACGAGCGCGGCGTGCCTCGCCGAGCGCGTTGAGCAGCTTCCGCCGCGCCGACCACACGTTGAAGATAATCACCGCGAGTGTAATACCGTACGCCGTCCAGACGTAAGCAGCGTGGCCGCCCATGCTCAGTGCTTCCCTCACGGGGCACCTCCCTGCAGCAACTCCTGCATCCAGCGGGTGCCGCGTTCCCTTTCCACGATCTCGCCGCGCAGCCGTTTCAGCAACAGCCAATAGAAGCACAGCGTGAAGCCGGCCACCATGATCAGGAACGGGATCAGATACACGGTCGCCATCGACGGGCTGTCGAGCTTCGAGATCGTGGGCCCCTGATGCAGGGTGTTCCACCACAGCACCGAGTAGTGAATGATCGGGACGTTCACGACTCCTACCACCGCGAGTATCGCGCTGACCCGATCCGCCTTGTCGCGATCCTCGAACGCCGCGCGCAGCGCCAGATAGCTCAGAAAGAGGAACAGCAGCAACGTCTCGAACATGATTCGTGGATCGCCCCACTCCCAATAGGTTCCCCAGGTGGGTCGCCCCCACAGCGAGCCCGAGACCAGCGCACAAGCCGTAAACGACGCTCCGATGGGGGCCGCACTCACCGCCACCGCGTGGGCGAGCTTGATCCTCCAGATGTAGCCGATCCCGGCCGTGATGGCCATCACGACATACGCCATCATCCCGACATATGCGGTCTGCGGGTGGATGTAGATGATCCGGTAGACCTCGCCCTGAACGGCTTCGGCGGGCGTGGCGAATAGACCCCAGTAGGCGCCCACCAGCAGCAGCGCGCACGCGAGGAACCCGAGCCAGGGGCTCAGGATGCCCGCGAGCCGATAGACGAAAGGCGGTGAACCGAACAAGTGAAACCAGCGCGGCAGTTTCATCCAGTCTCCTCTACTACGCTCTCGCGTCACTCCACGCCGACACGCAGTGCCGCGGCGATCGCAATCGGCCCCAGGGACAACGCCAGAACGGCCAGCGCGGCCAGCAGGTACAGCGGCGCCGCCGTCGACTCGCCGTACAGGCCGAGATCAATGGCCCGCGTGCCGAAGATCAGCAGAGGTGCCGTCAGCGGCAACACGAGCAAACCCACGATCGCCCCCCCACGACGCAACCCCAGCGTCAAGGCCGCGCCGAGGGCTACCAGAACGCTCAGCGTGGGCGTCGCCAGCAACAGCGCGAACGCCATGACCGGCAATACTCCGACAGGCAGCGAGAAGGATAGTGCCAGCATCGGCGTCAGGACGACGAGCGGCACGATCGTCACCAGCCAATGCGCGGCGACTTTGGCCAGCACCGCCACCCCCATCGGGACGGGGCTCAGCATCAGCTGCTCCAGGCTGCCGTCCTCGGCATCCGCACGGAACAGCCCCTCGAGCGCCAGCAACGAGGATAGCAGTGCGACCACCCACAGCACACCGCTGCCTATGCTGCGCAGGTGCTCCGGATCCGGCGATACCGCCAGCGGAAACAGCGACGCCACGATGATGAAGAACAGCAACGGATTCGCGAGCTCGCTGACACGCCGGAATGCGATCTTGAGATCGCGCGTCAGAACCGCGAAGAAAGCCCGCTTCACAGCTCGATCACCAGAGCGCCGCGCCGCTCGAATTCCTGGGGTTGGTGCGTGGCGACCACGGCGCAGCCGCCGTTCGCGAGATGCTGGTCGGTCCACCGCAGCACGGTGGCCCGGCCGTCGACGTCGAGATTCGTCATGGGCTCGTCGAGGATCCACAGCGGCGACGGGGCCACGCGCAAGGACACCAGTGCCGCTCGCCGGCGCTGGCCCGCCGAGAGATAGCGCGCCCTGACGTCGGCCTGCGCCTCGAGCTTCAGGTCCGTCAGCAATGCCAGATCGGCGGATCCGCCCCAGATCGCTGCGTGAAAGTGCAGATTCTCACCCACGGTCAGGTCCTTCTTCAGGCCGTCGAGATGACCGCGGTAAGCGATTTGACCCCGGAGCTCCGGGGTCAAAGCGTCCACGGGAACACCGTGCCAAAGCGCCCGCCCGAAGGTCGGACTAGCGAGCCCGGCGAGGACTCGCAGCAGGCTCGTCTTGCCGGCGCCGTTCGGCCCCACGAGGAGCGCGAGCTGACCAGGGTGCAGCCCGAACGTGAGCCCTTCGAACAGGCAGCGATCGCCGCGCCAGATGGCCACGTTCTCAGCGCTCAGCACGGCTCCCTCGTCGATCAACTTCGTGGCCCAAAGCCTGAACTAACGGCGCGGATTGTGCCCGACAGACGGCGATTTGCAAGGTCATGAGCAGAATTTTTTCTTTTTCTAACAATGAGTAACACGATCGAACTAGAAATAGAGAAAGCTCTTCGGCGCTGGCCGCGCCATGCGTCGTGGCTGAAATAGACACGCAAACCAGTGGTTTACATAACTTTCCTCATGACATAGACTTGCCTTCGGCCGTAACAAGAAAAGCACGAATCCTCAATAACTATTTGTATAAAGAAGGAAAACGGCTATGGGAGAAACGCGTCGATTGGTGTCTCCCGCCAGAGTGTTTGCGCGACCAACGGCGGACCAGATTTGGCTCGGGCCGTCTCAACAGACGGCCCTGAGCCACCTTTCCGGGCCGGCGCGTACGCGACTCCTGATCGGCCCGGCGTCGAGCGGCAAGAGCTCGATCCTGGGGCACATGGCCGCCCGTCCCGGCGGCGACACCGTAGTGCTGCACTGTCGAGGCCCCAAGGAGCACGCGAGCCAGGTGCTCGCGAGCCTTTTGCTGAGCGCGGAGCTCGGCCCCTGGGAACTCTCCGAAGTCGATCAGAGAAACCTCTTCACCGTCTTCGTCCAGCAACGCCGCTCCCAGAACCGCCGCGTAGTCCTCGTCATCGACGATGCCCATCTGGTTCAACCCGCCGCATGGGAGGAGATCGAGCGGCTGCTGGCGTTTCAGGTCGATCACAAGCCGGCCATCGACGTGCTGCTCGCGGGCCCGCTCGCGCTGGGCGACGAGGTGACATCGTCACCACCGGCCCGCCAGATGAAGGACGCGCTGATTCACCGGCTGGACGCGCCGTCCCAGGCAGAGCTCTTCGACTACATCGTCTGGCGCCTCGGGCGGTTCGACATGGGCTCGCTGATGACGCCGGTCGCCGGGCAGATGATCGCGCGCCTGGCCTGCGGACGCTACGGCGCGGTCGACGTGCTCTGCCAGATGTCGTTGCTGATGCTCCGACAACTGAGCCTGGACCGCGTGGACGCCCGCGTGGCGCGCCAGGCCGTAGCCACGCTCGTCAGCCGCAAGGCGGCGAAGCTCGAGCCGGCACACGGCGCGGGGCCGGAGCGGGAACGGCGCCTGGATGTGCCACCACAGGGCTATCTGTTGATCAGCCGCGGCGGCAAGGTGCTGACACGGATCACACTCGGCCAGCGAACGCTGATCGGCCGCAGCGAGCACAACGACGTGTGCCTGCCGAGCCCTTACCTGAGTCGCCACCACGCGGTCATCGTGGGGACGCCGGAAGGCTACTACGTCGTGGATCTGAACAGCGTGAACGGACTTCAACTGAACGGCCGACCGGTGGAACGGGCAGTACTTTGCGATCAGGACGTACTGGCTGTCGGATCGTTCCGGTTGAAGGTCCAGATCCCCGAGTGGCTCGCACACGGCAACCCGTTCCCCGAAGCCGATTCGCTGGCCGATACGGCCGTCATGCCGGACGTGGCCCAGGCGGCATCGAGCATGTGGCGCGTGAAGTAGTGTCCGCGAGCAGCGGCTGGCGAAAGCTCCGCGGGGGCTGCTACGACGCCTTGGTCTCGACCCTGACGGCCCGGGATTCCGCATCACCCGTCGCACGCGGCGCGGATGCGCGCGCGATCCGCATGCGGCCCGGCTCGCCCAACCGGTAGCCGAACCCCCGAACCGTCTGAATGAACCCTTCCAGCCCGAAGGGCTCGAGGTGCTCGCGCAAGCGCCGAACGTGAACGTCCACCGTCCGGTGGCCGGCCTTGATCGCACGCGGCCAGGCGCGGCGCAGCAGCTCGTCGCGTCCGAACACGCGCCCGCGATTCTCGAGCAGAAACGCAAGCAGGCGAAACTCCGTGGGTGCGAGATCGACCGGCCGATCGTTGACCCAGAGGCAGTGTCCCGCCTTGTCGAGCACCAGGGGCCCTGCCGCAATCTGATCCGGACGCGCACCGGCCGGTGACCGGCGCAGGCACGCGTTGACCCTTGCGACGAGCTCCACGCGTTCGAACGGAATCGCGAGGCAGTCATCAACGCCAAGCTCGAGTGCATGGATGGCCTCTGGGATAGCGCCGCGATCCGCCCAGACGACCACACGGCTCGCTCCGGTGGCCGGCTCATCGCGCAGTCGGTCCAACGCATCGCGCAGCGCACGGTAGTCAGTCCACTCGAGCAGCAACAGGTCGGGTGGCGCCATTCGGGCCGTGCGCAACCCCGACGACAGGTCGGCCACCTCGGCGACCGAATGGCCTGCCGATTCCAGCACCTGCCGCGCCAGCTCGCGCGGCAGGTGATCGCTGTGAACGACGAGTACTGCGTTGCCCATGGATGGCCCCCACCGACCCTGCGGCAGTGCACCATCGAGGCTTTGCAGTGACTTTACGTTCGTGTTACGAGTTCATTACCGAAGCGCTATCGATCGCGCGCAATGCGTGTACACTGCGGGCCCTCGCGGCGCGGGGCGCCGTGTCATCGGCGCGTCACCGGCCGTGCCGATACTTGCGCTCGAGAACGGAAACGCAGAGATCGAAGTGACTACGAAGAACACGGCACGGAACGCTGCACCAATCTCCGTACCCCCGGCGGCTCGCGAAGAGCCGGGCATGGAGACCAAGCGCGGCTGGGACGCCTACGAGGTCTGGCGAACACGCGTGCTGCTGCCGCGTCTCGAGAACCAGCTGCGGCAGACAAACGAGCGGGTCCCGCAGATCACGAAGCGCGCCGGCCGCTAGGACACGGGCACCCGATCGTCCGTGCGGGCGCCTAGCGGACCGTGACCCGGTGGGAGCCGGAGCCGGTGAGCGTGCCGAACGGCGCGAGGCGCATACCGCGCTTCGTCGCGGCGCGAAGAAAGTCGTCCCGCCGCTCGGGATCCACGGCGATCAGCAGGCCGCCGCTCGTCTGCGGATCGCAGAGAACGTGCCTCGCATCCTCCGACAGCGGGCCGACCTTGTGACCGTAGCTGTCGAAGTTGCGTGCCGTGCCGCCCGGGAACGTGCGCAGAGCCACGTACCGTGGCAACGCATCGAGCTGCGGCACACGCGCGAGATCGATCTCGGCGCACACACCACTCGCTTCGCACATCTCGAGCAGATGCCCGAGCAGGCCGAAACCGGTCACGTCGGTGATCGAGCGCACGGCGTCGACGTCGGCGAGCTCGGCGCCGAAGTCGTTGAGCTCGAGCATCAGGCCACGCACCGCAGCGAAATCGGGGTCGGCGAGCAACCCGCGCTTCTGCGCGGTCGTCAGAATGCCGACGCCCAGCGGCTTGGTGAGGTACAGCTCGTCGCCGGGCCTTGCCAGATCGTTCGAGCGAATGCGCCGCGGGTGCACGATGCCCGTGACCGCGAGGCCGAAGATCGGCTCCGGCGCATCGATGCTGTGCCCGCCAGCGAGCGCAATGCCGGCGCGCGAGCACGCGTCGCGCGCACCGACCAACACGTCGCCCGCGATCGCCGGATCCAGCTTGTCGAGCGGCCAGCCCAGGATGGCGAGAGCGACGAGCGGCCTTGCCGCCATCGCGTAGATGTCGCTGATCGCGTTCACGGACGCAATCGCACCGAAGTCGAATGGATCGTCGACGATCGGCATGAAGAAGTCGGTGGTGCTCACGATCGCGCGTTCGTCGTCGAGCCGGTACACGGCTGCATCGTCGCGAGAGTCGTAGCCGACCATGAGGCGCGGGTCGCGCAGCTGCGGCGGGACCCTGGACAGGATCTCCGACAACACCTTCGGCGAGATCTTGCAGCCGCAACCCGCGCCGTGCGAGTACTGCGTGAGTCGAACCGAGCTCATGCGGTGCCGGCCGTGCGCATGGTGCTCAGGCCCGCCAGTCGCCGGTCGCGAGGAACCGCTCCGCCGCGATCGCTGCAGTGGCTCCGTCTCCGCTTGCCGCCGCGGCCCGTCCCGCGGCGCCCGCGCGCACCGTGCCCGCCGCGAGCAACCCCGGCGACTGCGTGCGCAGCGCGAGATCGGTAGTCACGTACCCGGCCGAATCGAGAACCGACCTGTCGCCGATGAAGCCGGTGTTTGGCGCGAGACCCACGAAGACGAACGCGGCAGCACACTCCCGCTCGCTCTCGGTGCCGGCGAGCAGGTCGCGGATTCGCACGCCCGTGACGGCGCCCTCGCCCAGGATGGCCACGATCTCCGACTGCGGCACGGTGGCGATCTTCGACTGCGCCTCGACCTGCCCCCGATACGCCGGTTGCGCGGTGTACTGCGGGCCGTGATGCACGATCGTAACCGCGGAGCAGTGTGCCGCGAGCGTCAGCGCTTCCTGCAGCGCCGAGTCGCCGCCGCCCGCGACGACGACCTGCTGATCGCGCAGCAGCGGCGCGTCGCAACTCGCGCACTGGCTCACGCCGTGGCCGCGCAGCGCATCTTCACCGGGCACGCCGAGATCGCGCAGGCGCGTGCCGCTTGCCAGAATGACGGCACGCGCCGTGCAGTCCTCCCCTTCCGCCGTCACGTGCCAGGCGTCACCGCTGCGCTGAATCCGCGTGACGTTGGCAGCTGCAAACTCGGCTCCCGCCGCCATGGCCTGCTCCTGCGCCATCGGGCAGAGATCGTAGCCCGGCACACCGTCGGGGAAACCGGGATAGCCGTCGATCCTCTCGATGGTGACGAGGTGGCCACCGAGCGTCGTGCCCGTCAGCACGAGCGTGCTGCGGCCGAGCCTCGCCGCAGTCAGCGCTGCGGAAAGACCGGCAATGCCGCCGCCGATGACGACGATCTCGAATTCCCTGCTCACCCTAAAAGCCCCTGGAACCAATCACAGCCAAGCGTAGCGGCCCGGGCGCTGGGCTACAATCTGCGGGTTCTACTGCGTTGGACGCTATGTCGCGCGAGCTGCTGAGACGCCTGCCGGGCGTGGACACCTGGCTATCGAGCCCACAGGGCACGGTGCTCTGCGCCGAGTACTCGCGCGAAGAGGTCCTCGCAGTCATGCGCGCCCACCTGGCCCGGCTGCGGGAGCGCCTGAAGAACGCCGGAGGCGAGCTGCCGGACCTCACAGGTGACACCTACACCTCGCTGCTGCGCGCCGAGCTGCTCGAACGCCGCGCAAGCAGCCTCAAGCCCGTGATCAACGCGACGGGCATCGTGATCCACACAAATCTCGGCCGCGCGCCGCTCGCCGACGAGGCCGTCGACGCCGTCGCTGCCGTGGCACGAGGCTACAGCAACCTCGAATACGACCTCGGCACCGGAGAGCGCGGCTCGCGCACAGCGCACGTGACGCAGCCGTTGCGCGAGCTCACGGGCGCAGCCGACGCGCTCGTCGTGAACAACGGCGCGGCGGCGCTGCTGCTCGCGCTGCGTGCACACGCCGGGTCGGGCGAAGTCATCGTCTCGCGCGGCGAGCTCATCGAGATCGGGGGCTCGTTCCGAATGCCGGACGTGATTGCACAGAGCGGTGCACGCCTGGTCGAGGTCGGCACCACGAACCGGACGACGCTACGCGATTACGCCGACGCCATCACGCCCGCCACGCGCGTGCTGCTGATGAGCCATCCCAGCAACTACCGCGTCGTCGGCTTCACCGCACGCCCCGAGACGCGCGAGCTCGCGGCACTCGCCGGGGAACGCGGGCTCGTGCTGATCCACGATCTCGGCAGCGGCAGTCTTGTGCCACTGCCCGAGCTCGGCACGTCGGAACCGAGCGTCGCGGAATGTCTGCGCGCCGGCGCGGACCTCGTCACGTTCAGCGGCGACAAGCTGCTCGTCGGTCCGCAGGCGGGCATCGTCGTGGGGCGCGGCGAGCTCGTCGATGGCCTGCGGCGGCACGCCTTCGCGCGCGCCTGCCGTATCGACAAGCTGTCGCTGGCTGCGCTCGCCGCGACGCTCGCGCTGTATCGTCCTCCGTACAACCCGCGCGAGTGCGTGCCCGTGCTGCGCATGCTCACGGAGTCCAAGGCAGCGATTGGGCGGCGCGCCGCGCGCGTCGCGAAGGAACTCGGCTCCCTGCCCGACGTCACGGCTTC